>NZ_LZKU01000027.1 GCF_001672975.1 Mycobacterium sp. 1465703.0 | reverse complement strand
TATTGCCGAATGGTGCGGCGGTCACCTTGCGCAGGACCGCCACCACCGCGTTGAGGCTCTCGCTGTTGGGGCGCCGGACCGGGCGATATGGCCGGCGCTGCTGCGGTGTGGCCACCCGGGCGCCGCGAGGACGGACGTCGACGACGGCGCCGGAGGAGTCCTCGGCCGCCGGGGCGAAGCCCGCGGCCCGCAACGCGACGAGCACCTCGGCGATCGGCGCCGGCGACACCGCGACCGTCGGCGCCAGGGCGCGCAACTGCACCTCCTGGGTCGCCGGGGCGGCCACGGCCTGGGCCAGCAGCGCAGGGTCCTCGCAGCGCACGAACGACGCGGCCATGCCGATCCGCAGCTGCCCGTGCCGGCGCCCCAACAGCGAGAGCCTCAACGCGGTGGTGGCGGTCCTGCGCAAGGTGACCGCCGCACCATTCGGCAATATCCGCGTCGATCCGGCAGTCACCATGACGCAGTTGCAGCGCGCCGCCAAGGAACAAGACACCCTGGTGATCGGTTATCTGGATGCGGCGGGCGTGGCCACCCAACGCGTCGTGTCGCCCATCACCGTCAAGGGCGGTCAGTTGGTGGCCTTCGACTCCGCGTCGGGACGGCTGCGCGACTTCGCCATCCACCGCATCACGTCGGTGGTGTCGGCCACCGGCCGATAATGGTTGGGATGCCCGCCGACGTGAACACAGATCAGGAGGAGTGGCGCTGAATATGTCTGACGGACCGTTGATCGTGCAGTCCGACAAGACGGTGCTGCTCGAGGTGGACCACGAGCAGGCCGGCGCGGCGCGTGCCGCCATCGCGCCGTTCGCCGAACTGGAGCGCGCACCCGAACACGTGCACACCTACCGCATCACACCGCTGGCGCTGTGGAACGCCCGCGCCGCCGGTCATGACGCCGAGCAGGTGGTCGACGCGCTGGTCAGCTTCTCGCGCTACGCCGTGCCGCAGCCGCTGCTGGTCGACATCGTCGACACCATGGCGCGCTACGGCCGTTTGCAGCTGGTGAAGAATCCCGCGCACGGTCTGACGCTGGTGAGCCTGGATCGCGCCGTCCTCGAAGAAGTGTTACGCAACAAGAAGATTGCCCCGATGCTCGGCGCCCGCATCGATGACGACACCGTCATCGTCCACCCCAGCGAACGCGGCCGGGTCAAGCAGATGCTGCTCAAGATCGGTTGGCCCGCCGAAGATCTCGCGGGTTACGTCGATGGTGAAGCGCATCCGATCAGCCTGGCCCAGGACGGCTGGCACCTGCGCGACTATCAGCAAATGGCGACGGACTCGTTCTGGTCCGGTGGATCCGGTGTGGTGGTGCTGCCCTGCGGCGCCGGCAAGACGCTGGTGGGGGCGGCCGCCATGGCGAAAGCCGGTGCCACGACGCTGATCCTGGTCACCAACATCGTCGCGGCACGGCAATGGAAGCGTGAGCTGATCGCCCGCACGTCGCTCACCGAGGACGAGATCGGTGAATACTCGGGCGAACGCAAGGAGATTCGGCCAGTCACCATTTCGACCTACCAGATGATCACCCGCCGCACCAAGGGCGAGTACCGACACCTGGAACTCTTCGACAGCCGCGACTGGGGTCTGATCATCTACGACGAGGTGCACCTATTGCCGGCGCCGGTGTTCCGGATGACCGCGGATCTGCAGTCCAAGCGGCGCCTGGGCCTGACCGCCACGCTGGTCCGCGAGGATGGCCGCGAGGGCGACGTGTTCTCCCTGATCGGCCCGAAACGTTATGACGCGCCCTGGAAGGACATCGAGGCGCAGGGATGGATCGCGCCGGCCGAGTGTGTCGAGGTCCGGGTCACCATGACCGACAACGAGCGGATGCTGTACGCCACCGCCGAACCCGACGAACGCTACAAGCTGTGCTCGACGGTGCACACCAAAATCGCTGTGGTCAAATCGATCCTGGCAAAACATCCCGGTGAGCAGACCCTGGTTATCGGCGCCTATCTCGATCAGCTCGACGAGCTCGGTGCCGAGCTCAACGCCCCGGTGATCCAGGGGTCCACCCGGACCAAGGAGCGCGAAGAGTTGTTCGATGCCTTCCGTCGCGGCGAGTTGTCCACGCTGGTGGTGTCCAAAGTCGCCAACTTCTCCATCGACTTGCCGGAAGCCGCTGTGGCAGTGCAGGTTTCGGGGACATTCGGCTCACGCCAGGAGGAGGCGCAACGGCTGGGCCGGCTGCTGCGACCCAAGTCCGACGGTGGTGGCGCAATCTTTTATTCGGTGGTCGCACGCGACAGCCTGGATGCCGAGTACGCCGCGCACCGGCAGCGCTTCTTAGCCGAGCAAGGCTACGGCTACATCATCCGCGATGCGGACGACCTGCTGGGCCCGGCGATTTAGCCTAGGGCGGGACCGCCGCTTCGCACAGCGGCGGCGGCGTGGTTCAACGCCTGGTGATCGACGCTTTCTATTGCACCTTTACGACGAACCGACTGAGGCTGGCAAGACCAGCACCGATTCCATCGATGTAGGCCTTGGCCATATCGCGTGCGGATACGTCAGCGCATTCCGAGAGCGCGGCTAGCCATGCGATGGCGTCATCGCGTTCGTCGTTGTCGTACACCCGAAGCGGGCATGGCATCCAGGCACCGATGGCGCGGCTGGGTGCCCGAATCCACCCGATATCACTCACAACAGCGCACCCGTCGAGCAAGTGCAGATAGGCCGATCCGAGTCGCGCGTCCGCCCACAGCGCTCCCGCGTGATGCGCTGGAATCCCGGGCCGAGCGCGTACAGCAGTCGCATCCGATTCCCTGCCCGCCCTGCCTTTTCGATCATCGGCGCGAAGACCCGTCCGTAATCGGATGCGGTCACTGTCCCGACGGCTTCCAGGCCTTGAATGCCCGCGGGCATGCCCATGAGTTCGTTCAGCACCGCCGCCTCCGATCCGGTTTCGACGGCAGGATCGACGTGCTCGCCGGGTCACCCCAAAACCAAAATTTAATAGCCTAGCGCAACTATTGCATAGTGCTATGATAGTTCCGACTTGCAGCCACCCCGGAGGTAGGCACATGAAGATCGCCATTGTCGGTGCTGGCATCGCCGGCCCCACACTTGCGTACTGGCTCTGGCGCCACGGCCACGAGCCCACCCTGATCGAGAAGGCGGCGTGTCTTCGCACCGGCGGCTATGCCGTGGACTTTTGGGGCGCCGGGTATGCGGTTGCCGAACGCATGGGCCTTACTGCCGAATTGCATTCCGTCGGATACGCGGTGCAAGAGGTACGGATCGTGGACCGGGATTCGCGTAGGGTGGGCGGCTTTTCAGCTGAATCGTTTCGGCGGAACCTTGATGGCCGGTTCGTGACTGTGGCGCGCGGCGATTTGGCGGCCATGATCTATCGCGCTATCGACAACCATGCCGAAACTCTGTTCGGTGAAAGCGTTTCGGCCATCGAGCAACACGACTCGGGCGTACAGGTTTCCCTGGAGCGCGGCGGGTCACGACGATTCGACCTGCTCGTCGGTGCAGGCGGTATCCATTCGCCCGTGCGGGATTTGGTGTTCGGTCCGCAATACCAGTGGGAGGTCGATCTCGGATACCGAGTCGCGGCGTTCGAGGCCGACGGGTATAAACCGCGTGATGAACTCGTCTACGTCGCGCACACCATGCCCGGGCGAATGATCGCACGATTCACGATGCGCGGCGAGCAAACAATGTTTCTCTTCGTTTTCACCGCTGACCACATGAGCGGCCCCGATCCGCAGGATGTGTCAGAAACCAAAACGACCCTGCATGAGATTTTCGGTAACGCGCGCTGGGAGTGTCCGGAAATCTTGCGCAAACTCGACGAAACCTCTGATGTGTACTTCGATCGCGTCAGCCAAATCGTCATGGACCACTGGTCGAATCGCCGTGTAGCGCTCATCGGTGACGCTGCGGCCGCGGTCTCGCTGCTGGCGGGTGAGGGAACGGGTCTTGCGATGGTGCAGGCCTACATACTGGCCGGCGAACTCAATCGCGCAGGAGCCGATTACCCGGATGCGTTTCGTCGCTATGAGCAGCAGTTGCGTCCGATCGTTGAGGCCAGGCAGCAGTCGGCGCGGGCATTCGCCACGATGTTCGCGCCAAAGACGGCGCTGGGCGTGTGGACCCGCAACCAGGCGTCGAAACTGCTGAACATTCCGCGACTGGCCGACTGGGCCATCCGCAGCGAATTCCGCGACGACATCGCATTACCCGAATATGCCGCTTAGCCAGGCCGACCGCTGAGCAGGGGTTGTGCTGAGCAGCAGCCGATTCAGAGCGACAGGATGGTCGCCGAGGCGGTGCCGGGTGCCCCGTACACCTGGGCCAGCCCGACGCGCGGATTACCGGGTACCTGACGCTCCCCCGCCTCGCCACGCAACTGCCGCACCAACTCGTGCATCTGCCGCAGACCCGACGCGCCGATCGGCTCGCCGTTGGCGATCAGCCCGCCGTCGGTGTTGACCGGCATCGAGCCGTGGATCTCGGTGGCACCGTCGGCCAGCAGCTTCTCCTGCTCACCGTCCGCGCACAGACCGGTCTCGGCCATGTGGATCACCTCGGCGCCGGCGTCGGTGTCCTGCAGCTGCGCGACATCGACGTCCTCCGGGCCGATACCGGCCGCCTCGTAGGCCGCCTTGGCGGCGTACACCGTCGGCGAGGCATCCTCGTCCAGCGGCGCCGAGGTGGCGTGCACCTCGTAGGCGCCGAAGCGTCGCGTCCGAATCTCGCAGGCGCGCACATAAACCGGCTTGTCGGTGAATTTCTCGGCCATATCCGCCCGGCACATGATGACCGCGGCGGCCCCCTCGTCGGGCGCACAGAACATGTACTGGGTCAGCGGGTAGTTCAGCACGGTCGAGTTGAGGATCTCCTCCTCAGGAATTGCCTTGCGCCGGAACGCATTCGGGTTCAACGCGCCGTTGCGGAAGTTTTTGGCGGCCACCTTAGCCAACGTGGCCTGCGAAATGTTGTGATCGTGGATGTACTTGTTGGCCTTCATCCCGAAGAACTTGGTGGTGACGAACTGGCCGTTGTTGGCATACCACTGGGGCAGCGCCAACTTGGCGGGGTCATCGGTGAAGGCGCCGCGCGGGTGCTTGTCCAGTCCGATGGCGATGCCGATGTCGTACTTGCCCAGCCGAATGGTGTCGGCGGTCTGCTGAATGGCGCTGGCCGCGGTGGCGCAGGCGTTGAACACGTTGGTGAACGTGATGCCGGTCAGCCCGACCAGGCGGGTCACCGCATCGGGATTGGAGACCTCGTAGCTGCCGCCGAAGCCGAACTCGATGTCCTTCCATTCCACGCCGGCGTCTTTGAGCGCGAGCTGGACGGCCTCGGCCCCCATCTGCATCGCGGTCTTCTCGAACCTGCCGAACGGGTGCAGGCCCACGCCGATGATGGCGACGTCGTTGGTCATCTCAAATCCTCCTGGAGTAGATGGTGGCGACCCGTTTCGCCCGGTTCCGCCGCGCTCGCGATCTCAGACCGGCTGGAATGCGAAGGTGATGATTTCGGCGCCCTCGTCGTCGGTGGCGAACGGCACCATGGTGAGTTCGACTTCCTGCCCGAACTGCAGCTTGGCCGGGTCGTTCTCGGTCAACCGGCCTTCCACCCGGATGACGTCGCCGAGCTGGACCAACCCCACACCGAACGGAATGAAGTCCTTGCCGGTGGGACCGGCATAGGGTGCGCCGGGCGGGAAGCCCTGGGTCGTCCACGCCACCAGCGTCCCGCGCCGGGGCAACAGCACGTCGGACATCTCGCCGGCGCTGCATCGCGGGCACCACTGCTGCACCGGGAAGGTGGTCGCCGAACAACTGCTGCATCGACTGCCGATCAGCTGCGGGCTCTCATCGGGCCAGGTAGAGATCTCGGGGGCAAGTGCCTTCTGCATGAGGGATCCTCCAGGATCGTCCACAAATCCGCCAACAGAATATTGCTCACTGAACCGTATAACAGCTTTCCGAAAAGTGGAAACCGCATTCTCATCGGGCGCGGAGGGCCGGGCCACAGGTGGGCGGGTGCGGGCAGATATGTTGGGGCGATGACGGTCACGGTGATACTCGAGCTCAGGTTCAAGCCCGATCAGGTCGCTGCGGGGCGCGAGTTGATGGGTCGGGCGTTGCAGGACACCCGGGCGTTTGACGGCAACGTGCGCACCGACGTGCTTGTCGACGAGGACGACGAAGCGCACTGGCTGATCTACGAAATCTGGGAGACGGTCGATCACGACGAGGCCTACCGGGCGTTTCGCGCCGGCGAAGGCAAGCTGACGCAGCTTCCTCCGCTGCTGGCCGCACCCCCGGCCAAGACCCGGTACGTCACCAGCGACGTCTAGCGCGCTAACTGCGCCACCGCTAGGTCAACGCGGGAATGACTTGGCTTTCGAACATCTCGATGCCGGAACGGTCGTAGGCGGCCTCGGGGAAATAGCAGATGGCGTACTCGCAGCCGAGGTCACGGAGCTTGCTGAGCCGCTCGATGACCTGTTCCGGCGTGCCTGTCGCCGAGTCCGGTCCGCTGGTGCCGGCGATCATCGCATCAGCCGAAGCTTCGCCGACGTAGCCCACCAGCCGGTCGCGGACCCGTTGCAGCCGGTCTTTGACGTCTTCTTCCGACTCGCCGACGACCGCGTTGATGTTGACCGAACGCACGATGGCGTGGAAGTCGGTGCCCACCTCGTCGCAGTGCTGCGCCAGTACTTGTGACTTGTGAGCGAATGCGTCGGGCTCTGGCGTGAAGTTGGTGTACTGCGCGTATTTGGCGGCGATGCGCAACGTCACCTTCTCGCCACCGCCAGCAATCCACAGCGGAATCCCGTTGTCCCGCAGCGGCTTAGGTGAGACGATCGCACCGTCGACCTGGTAATGCTTGCCGTCGAAGCTGACCTTGCCGTCGTGCCAGGCTTTGCGCATGATCTGCACACCTTCGTCGAGGCGACCCAACCGCACGCCGGCCGAGGGGAATCCGTAACCGTAAGCGCGCCATTCATGTTCGTACCAGCCGCCACCGATACCCATCTGGATGCGGCCACCGGAGATGATGTCGGCCGTCGCCGCCACCTTGGCGAGGTAGACGGGGTTGCGGTAGCTCATCGCCGTGCACATCTGGCCGAGTTTGATCCGCTCGGTGGTGGCCGCGTACGCGGCCATCAGCGACCATGCCTCGTGCGTGGCTTCGCCGGTAGGCACCGGCACGGTGTGGAAATGGTCGTAGACCCACAGCGAGTCCCACGGGCTGCGGTCGGCGTAGATCGCCAGGTCGCGCATCACCGTCCAGTGGTTCTCGGGCAGGATCCCGACCAGATCCATTCGCCAGCCCTGCGGGATGAAGAGACCAAAGCGCATACCAAGGGACTTTAGCCCGCCTGATGTCACCGGCCCAGCGCGTCGAGCGCGGCCGCAACCGACTTCTCCCGCAACTGCGCGTGCGGCGCGTCGGGAAACTGCACGCAGCAGTCCTGCAAACCGCCGAAGGCGATGACCGCCCGCGTCGATTGCGCCAGCGTCGGCTTGGCGCCGAACACCAACCGGGCCAGCCGCTCCCGCCATGCCAGCACGGTGTCGATGAGATCGAGGTCGATCAGCGTGGACAGTTCGGTCAACAACAGCACCAGGTCGCGGCGGTGCCGGTAGTGGAAGTCGAAGTAGCCCTCCAGCAATTCGCGTGCGTCATTGTCGCCGCGGCTCTCATGGTCGGCGACGAACCGCTCCCCCTCCTCGATCAGCGGCACCAGAATGCTGCGCACCAGGTCTTCGCGTGACGGAAAGTGGTAGTACAACGCGGGTTTGGTGATGCCCAGCTGGTTCGCGATGTCTTGCAGGCTGGTGCGCTGCACACCCCGCTGCAAGAACAGCTCGCGAGCGACCTCTTGAATGCGTTCTCGAGTATCCGATCGGGGCCTGCTCACCCGGCAAGTTTATCTGACTTACCGATAGGTAAGTGGGATGTTAGGCTTACCGAACGTTAAGTAAGTGTGCGAGGTGCTCATGCGGATACTCATCTCTGGCGCCAGCATCGCCGGCCCGGTCCTGGCGTACTGGCTGAACCGCTACGGCTTTGACGTCACCGTCGTGGAGCGCACCCCGGCGCTGCGCAAAACCGGTGGCCACGCCGTCGACTTATTCCGTCCGGCGATGGAGATCTCGGAGAAGATGGGCGTCCTGCCGCGCATCGAGGCGCTGGCCACCGGAACGAACCGGCTGACCATGTACCGGGAAGGCCGCACGAAGGCTATCGGGATCGACCTCACCAAGATCTATGCCGCCACATCCGACTCGCACGTGGAGATCATGCGCGACGACCTGAGCGAAATCTACTACGACGCCGCCCGTGACGACGTGGAGTACCTGTTCGGCGACTCGATCACGGCGATCGAGCACGACGGCACTGTGACATTCGAGCACGGCCCGGCGCGCACCTTCGACGTGATCGTCGGTGCGGATGGCCTGCACTCCAATGTTCGACGTCTGACCTTCGGTGCGGATGCCGACCTGACCCGTTTCCTCGGGGGATACCTGTCGGTGCTGTCGGCGCCCAAGGCGCTGGTCGAATCCGGTGAAATGGTCGGTCACGTCGGTGTCGGCCGCTTCGCCGGCATCTACACCGCGGATCACCTGGACGACGCGCGAGCGGTCTTCATGTTCCGCCGCAACGAGCAATTGGACTACGACCATCGTGATGCATTGCGGCAGAAGGAATTACTGTACGACGCGTTCACCGGAATGCATGACCAGGTGGACAGCTGGCTGGGCGAACTGGACCGCACGCCCAACTTCTACTTCGACTCGATCACCCAACTGCGCACCGACCGGTGGTCGCGGCGCCGGGTCACCCTGGTCGGCGATGCCGGATATTGCCCGGGGCCCGCGGTGGGCGGCAGCACCAGCCTCGCCGTCCTCGGCGCCTACGTGCTGGCCGGTGAGCTCGCCGAGGCGGACGGCGACCACCTGCGCGCCTTCGCCGGCTACGAACTGCAGATGCGCGAACCGGTGCATCGCAGCCAGTCCTTCGCCCGCGGTGCCGCCAAGGGCATCATCCCCGGTTCACGAATTGGAGTGTGGGCGTTAACCCGTGGAGCCCAGCTGATCTCGGCGATGCCCGGGTCACTGTCGCGGTCATTGGCCAAGCTCAACACCAAGGGCCTGCGGATGCACGATTCGATGCCGGTGCCCGAATACACCGCAACCGACGTCTGACAGCATGTCCATAGAGCCGCAGACCGTTGCAGTCGGTGCTGGCGCGTGCCACGAAGGGAAGGCCACCGATGGAACTGACCGGTGTCGGAATCTGGAGCAGCCAACTGCGCTACGGCGACCCGTCTGAATCCGCCGAGGCCGCAGCGGAACTCGACGAACTGGGCTTCCCGGCGTTGTGGATACCCGACGTCGGCGGGCCGGTGTTCGAGTCGGTCGGTCATCTGCTCGGCGCGACCAAGCGCACCGTGATCGCCACCGGAATCCTGAATCTGTGGATGCACTCGCCCGGTGAGGTCGCCGATTCCTATGCGACGCTGACCACCGAGCACGGCGACCGCTTCCTGCTGGGGATCGGCGTCAGCCACGCACCACTGATCGATGCCGGCCAGCCAGGGCGATATCGCAAACCGCTGGCGGCGACCGCCTCGTTCCTGGACGAATTGGACGCCGCGCCGCGGCCGGTGCCCACCGACCGCCGGGTTCTCGCCGCGCTCGGCCCCAAGATGCTGACGCTGTCCGCGAGCCGCGCCGGTGGCGCCCACCCATACCTCGTCACGCCCGAGCACACGGCCTACGCCCGTTCCATTTTGGGGTCTGGCCCTTTGCTGCTGCCGGAGCAGACGGTGATCCTCACCGACAACGCCGACGAGGCACGCCAGATTGGAACCGATTGGCTGCGATCATATTTGGCGTTGCCCAACTACGCCAACAACCTGCTGCGCAGCGGCTTTTCCGAAGAGGACCTGGCGCAGGTGAGCGATCGGCTCTTCAACGCGATCATCGCGTGCGGTGATGAAGAGGCCATCATGCGCCGCGTCGCCGAGCATCGTTCCGCGGGCGCCGACCATGTCTGCGTCCAGGTGCTGCTGGCCGATCCGCGAGCCTTCCCCCGGGAGCAATGGCGCCGGATCGCCGCCGCCTCCAGATAGGGCTACCGGGCCCGGGATCCCTCAAACAGGCCCGCCCCGTTGACCTTTCGGCATCACGGAACGCTCAACGTAAAGCCCCCGAAACAAAGAGTTTCGGGGGCTTTACGTTTGACAACTTAGGTCAGCGACGCCGGCGGCAGGAAGCGGTCGCCGTACTTGGCGGCCAGTTCCTTGGCGCGGCCCACGAAGGCTTCCTTGCCGGTGCCGGCCGCACCGGAGTAGCCCACGATGAACTGCGCGCTACCACCGGTGTACGGCGGGAAGCCGATGCCCATGATCGACCCGATGTTGGCGTCGGCGGTCGACGTCAGCACACCCTCGTCCAAGCACTTCTGCGTCTCGAGCGCCTCGGCGAACAGCATGCGATCGACCATGTCCTGCAACGGAATGCTCGCGCTGCCCGACTTGAACGTCTCCCGCAGGCCCGGCCACAGGCGGGTCCGCTTGCCGTCGACGTACTCGTAGAAGCCGGCGCCCTTCAGCCGCGACGGACGACCGATCTCGATCATCTTCTCGACGACGGCCTCAGCCGGGTGCGGCTCGTAAGTGCCGCCGGCGTCCTCGACACCCTTGCGGGTAGCCGTGGCGATCTTGTGCATCAGCTCCAGGTTGAGCTCGTCGGACAGCTGCAGCGGCGGTGCCGGGTAGCCGGCCTGCGAACCGGCATGCTCAACGCTGGCGGGCTCCACACCCTCGCCCAGCATCGCCAACGCCTCGTTGACGAACGTGCCGATGACGCGGCTGGTGAAGAAGCCGCGGCTGTCGTTGACCACGATCGGGGTCTTGCCGATGGCCAGCGTGTAGTCGAACACGCGGGCCAGCGCCTCGTCAGAAGTCTTCTCGCCCTTGATGATTTCCACCAGCGGCATCTTGTCGACGGGTGAGAAGAAGTGAATCCCGATGAAGTCCTCTTGCCGCTTGACGCCAGTAGCCAGACCGGTGATCGGCAGCGTCGAGGTGTTCGACCCGAGCAGCGCGTTGGGCTCGACGATGTCCTCGATCTCCTGGAACACCTTGTGCTTGAGGTCCTGGTTCTCGAAGACGGCCTCGATCACGAAGTCGACACCCTTGAAGGCCTCGGGGTCGGCGGCCGGGGTGATGCGGTCCAGCAGCGCCTTGCTCTTCTCCTCGGTGGTCTTGCCCCGCTGAAGCGCCTTGGCCTCAAGCTTTTCCGAGTAGCCCTTGCCCTTCTCGGCGGCCTCGATGCTGACGTCCTTGAGCACCACCTCGAAACCGGCTTTGGCCGACACATAGGCGATTCCGGCACCCATCATGCCCGCGCCCAGCACGCCGATCTTGTTGATCTTGACCGGCTCGATGCCGTCCGGACGCGAACCACCGCCGTTGATGTGCTGCAGGTCGAAGAAGAACGCCTGGATCATGTTCTTGGCGACCTGGCCGGTGACCAGCTGGGTGAAGTAGCGGCTCTCGATGCGGCTGGCCGTGTCGAAGTCGACCTGCGCGCCCTCGACGGCGGCGTCCAGGATCGCCCGCGGTGCCGGCATCGGTGCGCCCTTGAGCTGCTTCTTCAGCAGCGCCGGGAACGACGGCAGGATGCCGGCCAGCGCAGGGCTGGCCGGGGTGCCGCCGGGCATCTTGTAACCCTTTTTGTCCCAAGGCTGTTCGTGCGAGTCGGGGTTGGCCTTGATCCACGCCTTGGCGGCGGGCACCAGTTCCTCGACCGAGCCCACCAGCTCGTCGACCAGGCCGATCTCCTTGGCCTTGGCCGGCTTGAAGCGGGTGCCCTGCGACAGGATGTTCATGAACGCGTTCTGGATGCCGAACATCCGCACGGTGCGGGTCACCCCGCCGCCGCCGGGCAGCAGGCCCAGCGTCACCTCGGGCAGACCCAGCACGCTGCCCTTGACGTCCGCGGCGATGCGGTGGTGACACGCCAGCGCGATCTCTAGACCACCGCCGAGGGCGGCGCCGTTGATGGCGGCCACCACCGGCTTGCCCAACGTCTCGAGCGCCCGCAGGTCGCGCTTGACCGCCTCGACGGTGTCGAACGCCTCACCGGCGTTCTCCGGGCCGAGGTTGATCATGCCCTTCAGGTCACCGCCGGCGAAGAAGGTCTTCTTCGCGCTGGTGATGACCACGCCGCTGATCGAATCCTTCTCGGCGACAAGGCGTTCCACAGCGTTGTGCATGGACTCGCTGTAGTGCTCGTTCATCACGTTGGCCGACCCGGTCGGATCGTCCAGCGTCAAGGTGACGATGCCATCGTCGTCCTTATCCCACTGAATGGTGTTCTCTGCCATGGTCTTAAACCCTCTCGATGATGGTGGCGACACCCATGCCGCCGCCGATGCACAGTGTGATCAGGGCGCGGCGCGCGTTGCGGCGCTCGAGCTCGTCGACCATGGTGCCGGTGATCATGGCGCCGGTGGCGCCCAGCGGGTGGCCCATCGCGATGGCACCACCGTTGACGTTGAGCTTCTCGTCAGGAATGTTGAGGTCCTTCTGGAACTTCAGCACCACCGAGGCGAACGCCTCGTTGAGCTCGAACAGGTCGATGTCATCGATCGTCAATCCGGCGCGGTCGAGCACCTTCTGGGTGGCCGGGGTGGGACCGGTGAGCATGATCACCGGGTCCGAGCCGCTGGTGGCGGTCGCCACGATGCGGGCTCTCGGGGTCAGCCCCTGCGACTTGCCCGCGGCTTCCGAACCGACCAGCACCAGCGCGGCGCCGTCGACGATGCCGGAGCTGTTGCCGCCGGTGTGGACGTGGTTGATCTTCTCGACCCAGTGGTACTTGGTCAGCGCCACGTCGTCGAAGCCGCCCATCTCGCCGATGCCGTCGAACGCGGTCTTCAGCTTGCCGAGACCCTCCAGCGTGGTGTCCGGCCGCATGTGCTCGTCATGGTCGAGGATCACCAGGCCGTTCTGGTCGCGCACCGGCACCACCGACTTGGCGAAGTAGCCGCCCGACCATGCCGCGGCGGCCTTCTGCTGGCTGCGCAGCGCGTAGGCGTCGACGTCGTCGCGCGAGAAGCCCTCGATGGTGGCGATCAGGTCGGCGCCGATGCCCTGCGGCACGAAGCCGATCTGGTAGTTGGTCTCGGGGTCGGTCGCCCAGGCGCCGCCGTCAGAACCCATCGGCACCCGGCTCATCGACTCGACACCACCGGCCAGCACCAGGTCGTCCCAGCCGGAACGCACTTTCTGGGCGGCGGTGTTGACCGCCTCGAGGCCCGAGGCGCAGAACCGGTTGAGCTGCACGCCGCCGGTGGTCTCGGGCAGGCCGGCGGCCAGGACGGCGGTGCGGGCGATGTCGCCGCCCTGGTCTCCGACCGGGGACACCACACCCAGGATCATGTCGCTGATCAGGTTCTCGTCCAGGTCGGGATACCGCCTGCGGAGCTCGTCAACCAGGCCGACGACCAGGTTGAGCGGCTTCACCTCGTTCAGCGAGCCGTTGCGCTGCTTGCCCCGCGGGGTGCGGATGGCCTCATAGATAAAAGCTTCTTCGGACATGACGACTTCCTGTTCTCCGAATTGGGTTCGAATCCGTCTTCAAGACTAGGTCCCGATCCACCCTAACAGGGCCCCCGGCCAACCTGTTGGTTGGGCAAAACCGCCCAGCTCAGCGGCACCGCTGCGGCCCGCGGCCGAGTGTGCGGCCAGCCTCACATTCGCCGCCGAGTGTGCGCCCAACCTCACACTCGCCGACTGGTGTGGTCCCGGTGGGGCGTGCCATCGCCGCGAATAAGCTCGACCACCATGACGGTGTCGCGACTGCGTCCCTACGCGACGACGGTGTTCGCCGAGATGTCGGCGCTGGCCGCGCGGATCGGAGCGGTGAACCTCGGACAGGGGTTTCCCGACGAGGACGGACCCCCGGCGATGTTGAAGGCCGCCCAGGAGGCCATCGCCGACGGCGTCAACCAGTACCCGCCGGGGATAGGAATCGCCCCGTTGCGCCATGCCATCGCCGCCCAGCGCCGCCGCCGCTACGGCATCGAATACGACCCCGACACCGAAGTACTGGTAACGGTCGGGGCGACCGAGGCCATCGCCTCGGCGGTGATCGGCCTGATCGAACCCGGCTCGGAGGTGATACTCGTCGAGCCGTTCTACGACTCCTATTCGCCGGTGGTGGCGATGGCCTCCGCACACCGGGTGGCAGTGCCGCTGGTCCCGCACGGCCGGGGCTTCGCGCTGGACGCCGACGCCCTGCGCCGGGCGGTGACACCACGGACCCGCGCGCTGATCGTCAATTCACCGCACAACCCGACCGGCACGGTGCTGAGCACGGCCGAGTTGGCGGCCATTGCGGAGGTCGCGGTCGCGGCCGACCTGTTGGTGATCACCGATGAGGTGTACGAGCACTTGGTGTTCGACGGCCGACAGCATGTTCCGCTGGCCGGATTCGACGGCATGGCCGAGCGGACCATCACCATCTCGAGCGCGGCCAAGATGTTCAACTGCACCGGCTGGAAAATCGGCTGGGCTTGCGGCCCAAGCGATCTCATCGCCGGGATGCGGGCGGCCAAGCAGTATCTGAGTTATGTCGGCGGCGCGCCGTTCCAGCCGGCAGTGGCGCTGGCGCTGGAGACCGAAGATGCGTGGGTCGCCGGCCTGTGCGCCACGCTGCAGGCCAGACGCGATCGGCTGGCCGCCGGCCTGATCGAAGTCGGGTTCGAGGTGCATGCCAGCGCCGGCACGTACTTCCTGTGCGCCGACCCGCGTCCGCTGGGCTACGACGACAGCAGCGCCTTCTGCGCGGAGCTACCGGAAAAGGTCGGTGTGGCCGCGATCCCGATGTCGCCGTTCTGCGACCCGGACGCGGCGCACGGACCGGCCGACGTGTGGAATCACTTGGTGCGCTTCACCTTCTGCAAGCGCGACGACACACTCGATGAGGCGATCAAGCGACTATCCGGGCTGAAAAACGCGTCAGCCGATTAACGCGCGGTACCCATCACACGCTTTCGCAGGCCCTCAAGGGCGGCGTGCAGGATTTTGTTGCCGGCCGACCTCACCCAGAACCCGGGCAGAGGCGCCCTGAGCTCGATGGTGAGGGTGAATCGCACCCGGGTCTTGTCGTCGCCCTCACGCTGCAGGTTGTATTCGCCATGCTGCGCGTGCTGCTGAATGGTCTTCTGCGCATCCCAGACCATCCAGTCGGAGCCCCAGTGATATTCGACAATTTCGGTATCCGCGATGCCGCTCACCCTGAGCGTCATCTTCACGTGGTGCGGTCGGCCGTCGGGATATCTGTCGATGACTTCGACCCGCTTGTGCAACGGCGACCACGAGGGCACGGCGTCCATATCGGCCAGCGCCTCCATGATCACTCCCGGGGGCGCCTCAATGACAATCTCAGACGATGCGCGTATGGCCACCGGCTACCAAATTAGCAATCGCGCTGCCAGGACGAGCCGAAAAACGGTAATTACGTTGCCTTGTCCGCATCGCCGCCGCCCAGCACCAACGAGCGCAACCCCTTCACCGACGCGTCGAGGACAGTCTCGGCCGCCCGCCGGACGATGAACGCGGGCATGGGCCGGCCGGGTTCGACGGTGACGTCGAAGCGCACCCGGGTCTGGTCGACGCCTTCGGGTTTGAGGGTGTACTCGACGTGTTGCCCATGCTGCTGCGAGGTGCCCTTGGCGTCGTAGACAACCCAGTCCGGACCCCAGTGATATTCCAGGACCTCTTTGTCGACGAGCCCGAAAATCTTGATGGTGGTCTTGACGTGGTGCGGCCGGCCGTCAGGATAGCGGTCGATGACTTCGATGTGTTTGTGCAGCGGGGACCACGATGACAGGACGCCGACATCTGTCAGCGCCTCCATGACCACTTCCGGGGGCGCGTTGACGACAAATTCCCGTGATGCTTTTACGGCCACTGCGATCAACTTAGCAACGCCGACCCGGGATGCGTGTCTAATCTGTGTATACAGTTTTCTACCAGTTGATTTCGCTTAGCGGCGTGGTTGCCGCCGGCGGTCGTCGCACCGGTCCGACCGGTGTCCGCGAAAAGCGCGGGGCGGGCGCGGCCTGGTCGGCGCCGTGGGCGGTGATCACCGTGGACCGCGCCCGCAGGTGCTCGTCAGCGGCGGCCTCATTCCAGGTCAGCACCGGGGTGGCGCACGCATCGGTGCCGGCGAAGATCTGCGCCCACTCGTCACGGGTACGGCTGGCGAACCGTTGGGCCAAGATCGCGCGCAGCTGCGGGTAGGACGCTTTGTCGTGTTGGGCGGGCACGTCATCGGGTGACAGGCCAAGCCCGTCGAGCAACGCCGCAAAAAATTGTGGCTCGATGGCACCGACGGCGACGTATCTCCCGTCGGCGGTCTCGTAACAGCCGTAGTACGGGGCGCCGCCGTCGAGCAGAAACGATTCGCGTCGGTCGCGCAGCGTGCCGGTGGACTTCATGGTCCACATCATCTGGGCCAGCAGGCTGACCCCGTCGACCATCGCCGCATCGATCACCTGCCCCTTGCCCGAACGCTCCCGTTCGTAGAGGGCGGCCACGATGCCGATCACCACCAGCATGGAGCCGCCGCCGAAGTCGGCGACCAGGTTCAGCGGCGGCAGCGGCGGCCGGTCGGCGTAGCCGAGCGCCGACAGCGCACCGGTCTGCGCCAGATAGTTGATGTCGTGACCGGCGGTCTGGGCCAACGGGCCCTCCTGTCCCCAGCCGGTGATCCGCGCGTAGATCAGCCGCGGGTTGACCGCAGCGCAGTCGTCGGGTCCGATGCCGAGTCGCTCGCAGGTGCCGGGCCGAAAGCCGTCCAGCAGCACGTCGGCCTTGGCGGCCAGGTCCAGCAGCGCCTGCGGTTGCGTCTTGACGTCCAAGTCGACAATTCGCTTGCCGCGGTGCAGCAGATCGCGGTCCTCGGCCGGCATGGTGAGGCCGCCGGGACGACGCACCCGCACCACGTCGGCTCCGAGATCGGCGAGCAGCATGCCCGCATGCGGCCCCGGTCCGATGCCGCCGAGTTCGATGACTTTCACCCTGGCCAGCGGCCCGCCGCCGCTCACCGCGGCTAGTTACCCTTCTTGACCTTGAGCACCCGCTCGCGCAGCGCCTTGGTCGCCGAATCGATCGTTCCCTTCACCGCGCGCTTGAGCACGAAGCCGGGCAGCGGCACATTGGGGTCCGCGACAAGCTCGAACTTGACCAGAGTGTCATCGCCTTTCGGCACCAGGGTGTACTTCCCGTCCTGCGCCTTCTGCTGCGAGGAGCTGACCAGCGTCCAGCTCACCACGTTGTCGCCCCAGGTGTAGGCGATCACCTGTTCGTCGGTGATCCCGGCAACCTTGACTTTCATCTTCACTTGGCGGGGCCGCCCGTCCTCGCCGGTGTCGAGGATCTCCGCGCTCTGATGCGGTTCCGACCATTCGGGCATCGATTCGAAGTCGGCGATGACGTCCAGAATCTCCTCGGGGCTGGCTTCGATGACGATGTCGCGGGATTCTTTGAGTGCCATGGCCCGCACGATACTGGCACGGCGACGCGCCCGGAACGGATTCGACCGAGCGTACCGTCGTGCCTGTGACTGCTGCTGCGACCGATTCCGCATACACCGTCGGTGATTATCTATTGGACCGTCTCGCCGAACTCGGCGTCTCGGAGATCTTCGGCGTTCCCGGCGATTACAACTTGGAATTCCTCGACCACATCATCGCCCACCCCCGCATTCGCTGGGTCGGCAATGCCAACGAGCTCAATGCCGGTTACGCCGCCGACGGCTATGGGCGGCTGCGCGGAATGTCGGCATTGGTAACGACATTCGGGGTCGGTGAGCTCTCCGCCGCCAATGCCGTCGCGGGCAGTTACGCCGAGCAGGTACCCGTGGTACACATCGTCGGCGGCCCGTCCAAGGATGCTCAGGCCACCAGGCGGGCGCTGCACCATTCGCTCGGTGACGGCGACTTCGAGCACTTCTTCCGGGTCAGCCGCGAGATCACTTGCGCCCAAGCCAATCTCATGCCCGCGACGGCCCGCCGCGAGATTGACCGGGTGTTGTCAGAGGTCCGTGAGCAGAAGCGGCCCGGCTACATTTTGCTGTCCACCGACGTGGCCCGCTTCCCCACCGAGCCGCCGGAGGCACCGTTGCCCCGCTACAGCGGTGGCACCAGTCCCCGCGCGCTGGCGATGTTCGTCGAGGCCGCGACCGACCTCATCGGCGACCACCAACTGACCGTGCTCGCCGACTTGCTGGTGCACCGGCTGCAGGCGATCAAGGAACTCGAAGCGTTGCTGGCCGCCGACGTGGTGCCGCACGCCACGTTGATGTGGGGCAAGAGTCTGCTGGACGAGACTTCGCCCAACTTCCTGGGCATCTATGCCGGGTCTGCCAGCGCGCCGGCGGTGCGCACCGCGATCGAAGAAGCGCCCGTTCTGGTCACCGCCGGAGTGGTGTTCACCGACATGGTCAGCGGCTTCTTCAGTCAACGGGTCGATCCGGCCCGGACCATCGACGTCGGCCAGTATCAGAGCACAGTGGCCGGACAAGTCTTCGCGCCGCTGGAGATGGGTGCCGCGCTGGAGGCACTGGCCACGATCCTGGCGCACCGCGGCATCTCGTCGCCGCCGGTGCTGGTGCCGCCGGCCGAGCCACTGCCACCACCGCCACCGCGAGACCAACCGCTTACCCAGAAGATGTTGTGGGACCGCCTGTGTGTGGCCCTCACACCGGGCAACGTCGTGCTCGCCGACCAGGGCACCTCCTTCTATGGCATGGCCGATCATCGGCTACCGCACGGCGTCACCTTTATCGGTCAACCATTATGGGGCTCAATCGGTTACACGTTGCCCGCCGCACTCGGCGCGGCGGTGGCACATCCGGACCGCAGGACGGTGTTGCTCATCGGGGACGGCGCCGCGCAATTGACCGTCCAGGAGCTCGGCACGTTCTCGCGCGAGGGCCTCTCCCCCGTCATCGTGGTGGTCAACAACGACGGCTACACCGTTGAGCGCGCGATCCACGGGGAGACCGCGCCGTACAACGACATCGTCAGTTGGAAGTGGACGGACGTCCCCGGCGCGCTGGGGGTCACCGACCACCTGGCGTTCCGGGTGCAGACCTACGGGGAACTCGACGACGCCTTGACCGCGGCCGCCGAACACCAGGACCGCATCGTCTTCGTCGAGGTGGTGTTGCCGCGGCTCGAGATTCCCAATCTGCTCGTGGACCTCGTCCAACCGACGTCACCGGACGGCAGTCCGCGGCGCTGACGGTCTAGAGCGCGTTCGGCGTTCGATCCGTCGTCGACGATCGCAGCATGGCTTGCACCGTCCGCCGGCAGCGACCGCAATCGGCGCCCGCCCCGCATGCCTGGGCGACTTCCTTGGTGGTCGACGCTCCGCACGAAACCGCCTCGGCCACGGTGTGACTGGTGACTCCGTTACACAGGCAGACGAACACCGGCGAATCCTCAGTCCGCCTCGATGCGCATCATGTCGAAGAATCGGCCGACGAACACTGGCGGGTAGGCACCGATGCCCGCTCCAGACATCCACTGCGCCGCGGCATCGGGGTGGTCGATCCATTGCCGCGCGCTCTGCTCGTCGGGGAACTCCTGCAGGATCAAAACCTCGTGATCGTCGTCAAAAGCCTGAAACACCCACGTCTTTCGGATTCCGGCGGTGGTGAATCTGCCTATTGCCGCGCTGACTTCGGAGGTCAACAGGGATACGTCGTTGACGGACGCGATGGCGGCCACCACGACGCCGGGTGCAGCCGGCGCCTCGGGTGGCTGCGCGATGAACCTGTCGACGATCTCGCCGGCGAAGACCGCGGGGATGTCGTCCACGCCGGCTTCGTCGAACCAGTCGAAAAAGACCCGGGACCGCAGCAACTCGACTATCGGCTCACGGCTGTGGACTCCGATCATCACCAGGACCCGGCCGTGGTCGTGCGTCGAGGTGTACACCAACACGTGGTGCGCGCCGATATCGGCCAGCGCGGCTTTGTTGCGTTGCAGCAGCGGCCATACCCGGGTGGGATCGGGGACACGATAGTCCGACGCGATCACCATCGAATGAATATCGCCGTTGTTCATCGGAGTTGGTCCTTCATCACTTTCCCCGTCGCGTTGAGTGGGAGTGAATTGAGGAACTCTACCGTGCGCGGCACCTTGAATCCGGCCATCCGATCGCGACACCAGCCGATCAGTTCGTCGGCACTGACGTCGCCTTTGCGGACCACGAACGCTTTGCCCACCTGTCCGAGCCGCTCGTCGGGGACGCCGATGACCGCGGCCTGCGCGACGGCCGGGTGATTGAGTAGAAACCCTTCGATCTCGGCCGGGTAGGCGTTGAATCCCCCGACGATGAACATGTCCTTCTTGCGGCCGACGATGCGCAAGCGCCCGGTCTCGGTGAAGTTCCCCAGATCTCCGGTGTGCAGCCAGCCGTCGTCGTCGATCGCCTGCGCCGTGGCCACCGGGTCGTCCAGGTAACCCTGCATGACGCCGTAGCCGCGGGCGAGCACCTCGCCGTCGTCGGCGATGCGTACCTCGACCCCATCGCAAGGCACGCCCGCGGTGGTGGCGACATCCTCGAAGGAATCGCCCGGCAGCGACAGCGTGACGTTGCCCGCCTCGGTCAGGCCGTAACCGGTCATCAGCGTCTGGAACGGCAGTTCGTCATGGATGCGGCGGACCAGTTCGACGGGGATGTCGGCGGCCCCGGTGACGCCGGCCCGCAACGTCGACAGCTTGGACTTGTCGCCCACCGTCAGCAACGAGTGGTACAACGTCGGCGGCCCGGGAAGCATCGTGATGCTTTCGCGCGCAATCAGTTCCACGACCGTGTCGACGTCGAACACCGCAACCGGCAGCATCGTCGCGCCGCGCAGGAAGGACGTGATGAGTCCTGCCTTCAGGCCGAAGGTGTGGAAATACGGGTTGATCTGCAAGTAGCGGTCACCCTCGCGCAGATCCGCGAGCGTTGCCCACTCCTCATACATGCGCAGCGTTTGGCGATGATTCATCATCGCGCCCTTCGGGCGGCCGGTGGTGCCCGAGGTGAAGATGATGTCCGAGATGTCGCTGCCGCTCACCGGCCGCTCGAATGGCGAACCGCTGGAAAGGAAGTCGGACTTCATATCGATGATAGGCACCCCTGCGGGTGCGGTGTAATCCTGGTCCAGAAAGCCTTTCTGCACCAGGACGGCCTTCACCTTGCTGCGGACGATGATGTCGCCGGCCTCTTCGGTCTTGAACCGCGTGTTGACCGGGACGAGCACGCCGCCCGCGGTCAGCAATCCGAACGCCGCGATGATCCATTCGGCCGAGTTGGGCGCCCAGATCGCCACCCGGTCACCCTTTTCGATGCCGAGGTCGGCGAATGCGCCTGCCGCGCAACGAATTCGCTCGGCAACTTCGGTGAACGTCAAGCGCAGCTGACCGTCGACGACTGCTTCCGCGTCGCCGAAACGGTCCGCTGCACTCAAGACCATCTCGGGGATGGTCTCCCATATCAGATTGGCCGGCTCCTCCTCATCGCGCGCTGCGCTCTGCATCGTCACCGCCTGGCATCATGTCGTGACGAGTCGACCGAGGTTGCCGCCCATGATCTTTGCCTGGTCCTCGACGGACAGGTGCGACAGCGCGTTGACGTAGAACGTCGGCTCCGCCAGCCCTTCGGGGTGCGGCCAGTCAGAGCCGTACAGCACCTGATCCACGCCGACGAGGTTGACCAGATCGTCGATGCCGTCCTCGAAGAACGGGCTGACGTGGATCCGGTTCTTGACCATCTCGACGGGGTCGCTCGGGAAAACCTCCGGGGCCTTGCGGAAGACCTCGGCCAGGCCGTCGAGCAGCGGGGTCATCCACTTCGAACCGGCCTCGACGATCGCGACCTTCAGCTTCGGGTGCCGGTACAGCGCGCCGTGGATCACCCACGACCCCACCGCGTCCTGGATCGGCCGCCACTCGTTGAGGATGCCCATCGCGTTGGTCTGGAACGGCAGCATCTCCTGTTCGGCGCCGTCCCACTCGGAGGTGTATCGGGAGTAGCCGCTGTCGCTGGAATGCATGCCGACCAGCAGGTCGTGGTCGACAACCCGCTCCCAGAACGGGTCGAACTCGGGCGTCGCGAACGACCGCGGGCCGCGGAAGCCGGGGACCGGCGCCGGGCGGATCAGGATGCACCGCGCACCGCGCTTGACCGCCCACTCCAGCTCCTCGATCGCCTTCTCGACGATCGGCAGGGTGATGACCGGGGTGGTGAAAATCCGGTTCTGGTAGTTGAAGCCCCAGACGTCGTCGAGCCACTCGTTTAGCGCGTGGATCAGGACGTGGATGGCGACCGGGTCATCGCGCAGCCGCTCCTCGAGCAGGCTGGCCAGCGTCGGGAACATCAGCGTCCGGTCGAGACCCAGCTCGTTCATCTTCTCCAGGCGGGGGCCGGGCTCGAAGAACGCCGGGATCGCGCGCATCGGCTCGCCGAACAGCTCGCGCTTGCTCTTGCCGTCCGGGTTGCCGAACTTGAAGTACTCCTCCCAGGCGCCCGGCCGGGCGACGACCTCGAAGGTCGGGTTGGGAATGTAGTTGCTGATGTGGCCGCGGATCGCGATCTTGGTGCGCCCGTTGATCTGCACGTACTGGACGTAGTCCTTGTACGCCTTGGGCAGAAACTTGGTCAACGCCTCCGGCGGCTCGTAGAGATGGTTGTCCGCGTCAAAGATCGGAAACGGGACATCCTCCCGATGCGACAGCTGGCCCATGGAATCCTCCTTCTTGATTTGTGAGAATACTATTCTCTACAGTCGCCTAATCGCAACGTGGCCCCGCAGATCCCGGGTTCGACGTGGTCAGCACGACACGAAGATCTTGTAGGTGGCGCTGGCCGGCTCCCCGGGTTTGTCGGTCCGGTACCCGTTGGCGGTGCCGGAGACGGTGAACTTGTCGCCCGTCATGCTCATGTCCGCAGTGCCGTCACCACCCCGCGAGTACATCCCGCTGAAGCCACCCAGGTTCTGGATATGTACGGACACGACTGTCGCCGGTTGCCCACTCTCGTCGACAACCAGTTTGGCTCCGGCGAAATCGCCGCCGATCTCGATCGTCCGAGTCCACTCCAACTGGCTGCACTTCACAATGTGGAACTTCCGGTCGTTACCGTTCACGGTGACCGATGCCGTGCTGGCGATCTGGGTGGGCGGCCGCGACGCGCACGCGCCCATCAACGCAACCGCCAGGACCGCTGCGGTGGCCACGATTGGGGTCCGCATCGAGTCACCTCCATCCTGACTGACGAAAGTTCTTTAGCCTGCAGCGATGATGTTATTCTCGCGAAAAGAGAATGCCAATATCGGGTAGTTGTCGAGGAGCGATTACACACATGGTGGACCTGGAGATTGACGACGGGTTGGCGGTGGTGACCATCGACCGCCCACACGCGCGCAACGCCATCGGTCTGGACACCATGGACCAGCTGGAGAAGGCGCTCGATGCCGCGGCGGACGCGCAGGCGCTGGTGATCAAAGGCGCCGGGGACAAGGCCTTCGTGTCGGGCGGTGACCTCAAGGAATTGAGTGCGCTGCGGACGGAGGAGGACGCCGCGGCCATGGCCCGGCGGATGCGGTCCATCTGCGATCAGCTCGCGGACTTCCCCGCCCCGGTCATCGCCGCCCTCAACGGCCACGCGTTCGGTGGCGGCGCCGAAGTCGCCGTCGCCGCCGACGTCCGGGTGGCCGCCGACGACATCAAGATCGCCTTCAACCAGGTGCAGCTGGAGATCATGCCGGCATGGGGTGGAGCCGAGCGGCTGGCCGCACTGGTCGGAAAGAGCAGGGCGCTGCTGCTGGCCGGCTCGGGAACCGCCCTCACCGCGGTTGACGCCGAGCGCATCGGCCTGGTCGATCAGGTCGTGCCCCGCGGCGTGTTCGACTCGCCTGACCGGGGGTGGCGAGCCGTCGCAAGGTCGCTGGCACGCCGCCCGGCGACCGAGATAAAGCGGGTAATCCGCGGAGTTTCTCCGGAGGAGGCGATAGCATCCTTCGCACGGTTATGGGTTGCCGACCCGCACTGGCAGGCCGCGGAACGGGTCATGAACCGCAACGCCAAGCCGCGCCCGGCAGCCGGAGGAGCGTCATGACCACGATGAAGACAACGATGGGCGTCGGCTCCGTCGTGTCGTTGGCTTGTCTATTGGCCGCAGCCGGTCTGCTGGTGGGAAGCGGACGGGCCCATGCCGATAATTCGGTCATGCATCACGTCAGATACACCGTCAGTGCGCAGAATCCGATTTATACGAGCATCTATTACCTGGACCATCAGCCGGATAAGTTTTCTGACTACAGCCACAACCCCTACTCGTTCACACCGCACGTCGACATCGACCTCGCCCCGGGCAAGCCGTGGGGCTTCGATCTGGACATGTCGGACCCCGACCATTACGCGATGGTTGTCGCGAGCACGGGCACGGAGCCCGGCACGCCGGGACTTCACTGTGATCTGGCAGTAGACGGAGCCGTCGTTGTATCCAAGGACGGTCCCAAAGGCGTGCTCTGCTCGCTGCGGAACTGGTGAACCAGCCAGGTCTCCGGTACGCCCTCGATCGGCTGCGGTTCACCTTCCAGGCGGCGCAGGTAGTTCTCGACCAACTCCACCGTCTCGGCATGGCCGGCGGACATACCGATCGCCTGCTCGAGCACCAGAAACCGTGACAGGCTACTCATCAGCACCGTCCACACCACCGGAGCGATGTGGATTTCCTGGCCTTCATCTTGAATTCTGGAGCCGTAGCGCTCGAGCGCAGTCGCCACCGCTTGGCGCTGTTCTTCGCGAAAACGCTCGGCGTAGTAAGCGATTTCGGCCCGCATGTCCTTGCGGTGATTGGCCAGGGCCATGAATTCCATGGAGATCCGCGTGAAGGCGGGATCGGTGCCGAATCGCCACAGCGCCCACAGCGGCTGTGGCAGCTTCAGCATTTGCGCGTGCGCTTCGAGCGCCTCTTCGGCCCGGCGCCGGAAGACTTCCAGGAACAGCTCTTCCATGGTGCGGAAGTAGTAGTGCACCAGCTGAGGCTTCAGCCCGGCCTTGTTCGCCAGGCGCCGCGAGGTCACCGCGGCATAACCCTCTTCGAGCATCAGCTGTTCGGCGGCATCGAGCAGCAAACCGCGATTCTTCGCGTCCGGCGCCCCGATCCTGCGGGCAGTTGTCATTCGCCTGCTCCGTACTGTGTGCCATCCCGTGCCGACCCACACGGATCGTATCGTGGCGCAGCGTTGCGACCTTGACCCTGACATTACCGCCATGCTAAGCAGGTGCTCAGCATATTTTCGATCTCGCAATTGGGCGGCGGTAGTGCTTGCCGCCGAACACCACCGGTAAACCCAGCCCAGGGGGACGCATTCCGATGAGCAATTTCGACTCGATCGACTTCTTCACCGATCCGACTCTGGTCCCGGATCCGCACCCTTACTTCGACTACCTGCGCAGCCGGAACCCGGTGTTGCGGCTTCCGCACTACGGCGTCGTCGCGGTCACCGGCTACGACGAAGCATGCGAGATCTATAAGGACCCGGACACTTTCTCCAACATCGTTGCCCTTGGCGGGCCGTTCCCGCCGCTCCCGTTCACCCCCGAAGGCGACGACATCAGCCCGCAGATCGACGCGCACCGCAGCTCCTTCCCGATGAACGAGCACATGGTCACCATGGATCCGCCCGACCACACCAAGGCCCGGTCGGTACTCGCCAAGCTGCTCACCCCGAGCCGGCTGAAGCAGAACGAGGAGTTCATGTGGCGCCTCGCTGACCGTCAGCTCGACGAGTTCCTCGACGTCGGTGAGTGCGAGTTCATCGCCGAGTACTCAAAGCCATTCGCCACCTTGGTGATCGCCGACCTGCTCGGCGTGCCGGAAGAGGACCACAAGGAGTTCCGTAAAGTCTTGGGCGCCGACCGGCCCGAGGCGCGGGTGGGGGCACTGGACCACGAGTCGGTGGGCATCAACCCGCTCGAGTGGCTCGACGACAAGTTCTGTAACTACATCGAGGATCGGCGGCGCGAGCCGCGCGGCGACGTGCTGACCCACCTGGCCGAAGCGAAGTACCCGGACGGGTCGACGCCCCCCGTGATCGAGGTGGTCCGTTCGGCGACATTCCTTTTCGCCGCCGGCCAGGAGACGACGGCCAAGCTGCTCAGCGCCGCGCTGCAGGTGCTCGGCGACCGGCCCGACATCCAGCAACAGTTGCGCGATGACCGCAGCCTGATCCCCGGGTTCATCGAGGAATCGCTGCGGATGGACAGCCCCGTCAAGAGCGACTCGCGACTAACCCGTAAGGCGACCACGATCGGCGGTGTCGATATCCCCGCGGGCACTGTGGTGATGATCCTGCCGGGCGCGGCCAACCGCGACCCGCGACGCTTCGAGAACCCGCACGAGTTCGACCTGCGCCGCAAGAACGTTCGCGAACACATGGCGTTCGCGCGGGGTGTGCACTCGTGTCCCGGCGGGCCGCTCGCGCGAGTCGAGGGGCGTGTCTCGATCGAGCGGATCCTGGATCGGATGCCGCACATCGAAATCAACGAAGCCCATCACGGGCCCGCCGCTGAGCGTCGTTACACCTACGAGCCGACGTACATCCTGCGCGGCCTGAGCGAATTGCACTTGAGCTTCACCACCGCGGACGCGATCGCACCGGTGGCTTAAAACGTTTCGCTCGCTGGGCGCTACCGGACCTGCATCCCGACGAAGTAACAGCCGAGCAAGACGGCGGCGATCAACACCACCCACGCGTCGGTGAGTCGGCACAGCAGGACCGGGGCGTCTCGCACCTCCATGAACTCGCGAAAGATGATGCGCACCTTGACCAGTGCGATGACGATGACGCTCGACGTCACCACCGCGCTGGATTTCAGCGCGCCGTCGGCGGAGTGGTCTATCCACAGATAAGCCAGCGTCAGGGCGGCCAAAATCACCCAGACAAACAGCAACCTCTTGTTGAATCTGATGCCGATCACCTCACCACGTAGAGCAACGCAAAGATCAGCACCCACAGGAAATCGACGGTGTGCCAATACGTTGCGCAGGTTTCGACGAGTTCCTGGGAGCGGCGCGCCGGACTCCGGAGTTGGTAGACGATGATGCCGAGGACGACGAAGCCGATCAGCAGGTGGACGAAGTGGATGCCGGTGAGGAAGAAGTAATACATGAAGAAGTCGTTGCGGTCTATGCCGTTTCCGGCTTGGACCAACCGGACCCACTCGAACACCTTGAAAAACAGAAACACTACGGCGAACCCTGCCGTGATGAAGACATCCCTGAGCGCCGCCCGGTACGCGCCGGCGCGGGCCGACTGGACACACCGCGCCACCGACCACGAGCTGAGTAGCAGAACCAAGGTATTCAAGACCCCGACACGAAGGTCCAGGTGGGCCTGCGAGTGTAAGAAGAGCTCGGGATTGCGCCCGCGTGAGAACAGGTAGAAGCCGAAATACCCTGTGAATATAAGGGTCTCGAACAATACGAAGGCCCACATGTCGGGTTGTCCCGGCACGGCCCTGACGCGTCCGCGCTTGTCGGCCAGGTCGGTCACTGCGCAACCACCTTCTTCCGCGGCAGGTTCGGCAGTTCCCCGGTCCCGAAGTCTTCGCGGCGGATCATCTGAAACAGCATGACGATGAACGTGACTTGGTAGATGCCGAATACGACCATGTCCAGCCACCAGGCGATTTCGCCATCCCACGCGAACACGCCACGCCGGAAGATCCAGCAGGGCGCCACGACCACCTCGGTCAGCGCGTTGCACAGGTTGAGATAGCCGAACCACTTGGGGAATACGCGATTCTTGTCCAGCAGGATCGCCACCATCCAGATCAGCGAGCCGATCAAGAACACCCCCATGGTTCCGTCGAACGACAAGAAGGCGAAGTCATAGAGCCATCCGATGATTTGGGGGTCGCGGTCCGGTCGCAGCGTGCCGACGATCAGTGCGATGTTGAGCAGCAGCATGCCGGGGACCGCGGCGAGCGAGTAGATGACGAGATACGAATAGCCGAACGCGCGGCTGACCGACATGCGCCGCATGGAATACGCGATGAGGGCGTTGTTGACCGCGGTCATACCGCTGATGGCGAAGATGACCCCGAAGCCGACGGGTATGCCGAGGTGACGTTCGGCGAACCAGTGGGCCTGCGTCGCGAGGTCCCAGGTGGGCTCCGGCGGCGGCTGTACTTGGGCCACAATGAAGAACATCGGAAAAAACAGGCCGTAGAACACCATGAGGATCCCCCACGCCAGCCACAGCTCTCGCTTGGGGTCGCGCCGCAGGTGCCAGCCGATGCGGTGATGCAGTGGGCCCGCGGGCGGCGTCGCCGGGGACGCATGCGGAGTGATCACCGCACTCATGCGGTGACCAATTCGTCTGGGCGCTCGCGGTTCTCGGCGCGCTCGCGATAAATGGCTTGGCCCAACACAACGCCCATCACGACGATCCAGACGGCGATGGCAATGTTTTTCACCCAGAACGATAGCAAGCCGTCCCAGGCCAGCGGTCCCGTCAACGACACGCCGACGAATGACGCCGGCACCAGCGCGGCCCCCACGGCAAGATTGAAGTAGGCCACCCACCGACTGAATACCGGGCGCGGCTGATCATCGAAAAAGATTGCCAGGGCCAAGATTACGCATTGCCCGATAAAAAACGGGACCAGGATGGTGAAGGTGATCCAGGCGAGATCGTTGAGCAGTTGGGTCAGCTCGGGGCTGCGCTCCGGCCGAAAGGCTGCGAGCAGCCAGCAGACATCGGCGACGAGAAACAGCGTCGGGCCGCCCGCGGCACACCCGAGCATGGCGTAGGAGAAGATCGGCGTCCGGTGCGCCATGCGGCGGATTTGCAGCACGATCAGGGCCAGGATCGGCACCAGGCACACCCCGAACCAGTTGAACAGGATCATGCTGGAACGGATCTGAGCAATATGCACCGGATCGCGGTAGAACGCGGCCACCTGCTCCGCCGGCATGGTGGGCGACATCGGCGGGTTGAATCCGGGAAACAGGAAGAAGGAGGCGATCCACAGGATGAGCGCCGCCGGCAATGTCCAGAGCAGGATCAGCTCGCCATCGGTCCGCCGCGAGACGGTTCGCGCGGATTGGCTACCACCTGCATCGTTTCCGCCCTTGTCGGCCATCGATACTCCCTCCCCGCACGAATCATCGCCGAACTCGGCTAGTGAGCGAAGCTAGCCGATCGGCTAGCTTCGGTCAATAGCGTCGTCTAGTCTCGGTTCGTGGGAACAGCACGGCAGCCGATCGCCGGTGAGCAATTCTGGCTCATCCAGCACAGCCCGGCCCGGACGCGGGTACTGGATGCCGCGCTGGATCTAATCGCCACACACGGTGTCAGCGGTACGTCGCTGCAAATGATCGCCGACGCCGTCGGGATCACGAAAGCCGCTGTCTATCACCAATTCCGGACCAAAGAGCAGATCGTCATCGCCGTGACCGAGCGCGAACTGGGCCGGCTCGAGCCGGCGCTCGAGGAAGCCGAGGCGTACGAAGACGGTCCTCAGGCACGGGATGCGCTGTTGGTACGCGTGGTCGAGATGGCCGTTCGCGATCGCCGGTTGGTCCGCACGCTGCAATTCGATCCCGTCGTGGTCCGGCTGCTGGCCGAACACAAGCCTTTTCAACTTTTCATGGACCGTCTGTACCGGGTGCTGCTGAGCGATGCGGGTCTGGACGGGCGAATCGAGGCGGCCATGTTCTCCGGCGCGCTCAGCACCGCGGTCATGCATCCGCTGGTTGCCGACATCGACGACGACACCTTGCTCGAAAGGGTTACCGATTTGAGCCGACGCCTGCTCGGCCTTCCTCGGCAAACCCGTAAGTGACTGCTAAGTGTCGGCGCGAACCCAGCTTGATATGCCGTCGTGAGCAATACAGATCAGGAACAGACCGTCGGGCGCCTGCGCGACGTAGTTCAGATAATTCTGGCAGTCGGCGTTTTCTTCCTTGACCCCCGCCATCGGCGGTGAGCGGAACCATCGAGGCTGGTATCGCCTCGGCGAGCCGCAGAACATCAGCCGTCCGGGCTCCGAGGCGAAGGAAACGTATCCGTCGGCGACACCAAAGGCGTAGTAGGTGGTGTTGTCACACGGCGCACCGAGCACCTGATGCGGCATGATGCCCGGGGTGCAGGCGGGGTAATCGCAGACAGTCGGCCCCGCAGAGGCCGACGGCGCCACCACCACACCGGCGCCGAGAAACGCAGCAACCAGAGCCACGATTGATCGCACCCGATTACTCTGCCACACCTGAAAAGAAAATTCTCCTGGTTGGAGAAGATCATCCTGGGCCGACCGGTGGTCGACGCCGGCCATCCCGAACGCCACTCCGCCCCTTTCCGGGCGGGCCGGTATTTCCGCATGTGAGGGCCACAAGGGCTGCCGTCCGACGACGGCGTTGGCCTCAGATCGGAGTGATAAGCTGCTTCTCCGTGCACGATCCGGAGGGGCCCGACGCCGCCGATTGTGGTGACCCGAGGGATGTGACCGATCCCGACGGACCACAGTCGAGCGCAGGGGGCGACAGCGGCGACATCGCGGCCGCGTCAGAAGCGGACGCAGAGGACGAAGTTGCCGAGGCTGAAGCGCGCGCCGAGGCGGCTCTGGCACGCCTTTTACGGCTGCGTGGGGCGGCCGGTGAGGACGACGACGCCCAAGGTTTCGAGCGGGGCCCCGCGAAGTGGAGCCGCAAACGGCTCCGGTTGCGCCGTCGTGGGCGACCAAGGTGGCTCCGGCGTCCGCGGCGGAGAACAGTAGTCGCCGGCGTCGGCATCGTGCTCTTCTCGGCTTCCCTGGGAGGCACCGGTTACATGCTGTGGCAGCACCACACCGCGGTGCACAATCGCCAACTCGCCGCGGAGTTCAGTGCGGCCGCCCGACAAGGGATCACAGCTTTCATGTCGATTGACCCCAATCATGCCAAGGAGGATATCCAGCGCACGATCGATGCATCCACGGGCGACCAGAAAGACCAGCTATCTGTGCTGTCGACCCTGATGGTCAAAAAGGCCGAGGAGACCAAGGTCGGCACCAAGGTCACCGTCGAAGCCGTTGCCGTCCAGTCGTTTAGCGACAACTCGGGAGTCGTACTTGTGGCGGCGAAAACCGATCCCATTGGGCCGGATAACGCCAAACCTCCACCGGCGTTGTTTCGCCTCAGCGTCAATATGAACCGCGACGGCGGCCAGCTCAAGATGTCGAAAGTTGATTTCCTGCGATGACTGCCGCACATGGCTCGTCGCTGGACGGCAGCGAAGAGACGATTGACGGTGCCCAGTCTTCACGCGCCGACGACGACGGACTGGCGCCCGCTGGCGAGGGGCCTGCACGCTTGCGCCGGCTGGCTGGGCTTCGGCGCCGGGCCCGCCAGTATGCGGCAAGGTGGCGTTCGATCGTCGCGACAACGTTGGTTATTGCCGCTGTGGGAGTCGCTGCCGGCGTGTACTTCATCCTGTACCGGCCGGATCAGCAGGTCGGCGACGCGGCGGCGCACCGGGCGATCCAGGCGGCGTCAGATGGCGCCGTGGCGGTGTTGTCGTATTCCTACGACCATTTGAACCGCGATTTCGACAACGCGAAATCACATCTCACGGGCGACCTATTGGCTTATTACAGCAAATTCAGCGACGATGTCGTCGCGCCGACGGCGCAGAAGGGACAACTGACGGCGTCCGCCAAGGTGATTCGGGCCGCAGTCTCGGAATTGCATCCCGATTCGGCCGTCGTGCTGGTTTTCGTCGACCAGACCACGAAAAGCGTGCAAAAGAAGGATCCCGAGAACACGCAGAGCAGCGTCCTGGTCACGCTGAGAAAAGTCAACGGCTCCTGGCTGATCGGGAAATTCGACCCGTCCGGATGAGCGCGGTAGATCTTGTCCTAACCGTTAACTGGCGAGCCAAAGCGGTGTAACGTCATCGCTCGAGAACACCGCAACCGACGGCGGAAAAGGTGCCACAGGCACTCTCGGATTACGCGCTTCGAGGAGCACCTGATGCGTTCAGTCAAAACACTCATTACCGCAACGCTGGTGGCTGCCACCGCATTCGGCGGTTTGAGCACTGCATCGCCAGCCCAGGCAATAACCAAGGAAGACGTGGCGCTCAACGGGACTTTCCGCGTCACGTCGATTGGAGATTGGGCCCAGCGAAACGATCAGTACTTCGGCGAACCGACCGTCTACCAAACGTGGACCATCAGTTCCACGTGCGAGACAACCCTGGATTGCCATGGCACGGTGACGAGCGATCAGGGATGGAGCGCGCCCCTCTACATGAAGGATGGGGAGATGTGGAAGGTGAGGCGCGAAGTGCCGAACTGGGAGCGGTGTGAGGACGGTTCGGCGTTTCCTGGGACACAAACCTTCTTTTTCTACCCGGTCAACGACAATGGTGGATTCCAAATCGGGTCGCGAGTCCTCTCGGGTAAGGACAAGACGGTCGGCCCGAGCGGTGCCTGCGGGCAAAACAATTGGCTTGACATCGCGATGCCGTTGCGCCTCGACCAGCTCTCCTGACCGGCGGGCCGCAGCTTCATCGCCCGGCCCTCGGGCCCCTTCCCCGCGCGGCGAATTCAGGTGGGCAGCATGTCCTTCCACGTCCTGGGCGCTTTGGGAGCAACCAGGTCAGACTGCTGGTACAACTTTCCGTCCGGACCGACATAACGACCGGTGCGCGGATCGTACTTTGCCACCACAACCGAGGGCGCGGGCTTAGATACGTTGGCTCCGAACGAGCTTGGTGCGGCCTGGGGGCCTCCGCCCCCGGGTGTGCCGGCCGGTACGGGCTCGGCCGGTGCGGGGTCGGCCGGTGCGGGGTCGGCCGGTGCGGGCCCGGCTGGTGCGGGCCCGGCTGGTGCGGGCCCGGGAGGAAGGAACTGGGCTAAAGGCAGTGCTGGCGGGGCGGCCGGCGGCGGGGGAAGTTCGCCCGCCACAGGGACGTCGAGTGGCGCGATGGGCGGCAGGTCCGCCGACATTCTCGACATGGGTAGCGACGGGCCCGACGACGACACCGGCGGAACGGCTGCTCCCAGCGTGCCCGGTGGCGGATTTTCTCCGCGCGGCCCTGAAGGGGCGCCGCGCGGCACCGCCCCAGGCGGCAGCGGCGTTCCCTCGACCGGGCCAAAGATCCTGTCATTGGTGGTGATCCGGTCATCAGGCGGAACACCTTGGGCTATCAGATTCGGATCCAGCGGATAGGGACCGAGGGTGTGCTGGCGCATGGCCAGCGGCATGTACGGCTTGTCGCTGTTGCAGATTTCGACGGTCGGTGCGCGCTTACCCGGGTGACCCATGCAGGGATAGTTTCGGGCACCGCGAACCGCGATCGGAGAATCCTGCGGGAGTTTGCAATACAACCCGTCCGGCGTGTCGATGTCGGTGAGGTCGTCCGGGGATCGCCATGTGTTGGGCGGCATGAAGCCGACCGTGCAAATAGGTGGATCGTCGACCGTGGCTGCGAAGTCGCCGTAAGCCCTACCGTCGGGATGGTTTTCACCCTGAGCGGCCTGCTCGATAGCGACCCCCGACGGCAGCAACACCAGCAGCTGCTCGATCGAGGGGTGGTAGGTGACGCCGATCTGCCCGATGGTGGTCAGGTTGGCAAGCAACACCGGCAGTGTCGGTTTGATTTGTTCGAGAAGCCGGGATGCTTCGTTCGCAGTATCAGGACCGGTCTGCAGGATGGTGCGGAAGTGAGAATCGTTGTTCACCAGCGTATCCGAGATGCCCGCGAAGCTATGCGCCCACGTTCTGATCGAATCGGTGGTGCGCGCCTGGGTGTCCAGCAGCGGCCCGGTGTCTTCGGTGAGGGCTCGGGTGCGATCGACGACGCCGTTGGCGTCGCGGGACAAAGTCTTTGAGGAGTCGATCAGTGACCCCAGGTCGTAACCGGCGCCGTTGAAGCCCTGGAAGGACTCGTCGAGCAATTGGCCGAGTTTGGTCTTGGGGATGCTTTGAACCAAGGCATTGACCTGCTCGAGCATTGGACCGACCGGCTGCGGAATTGTCGTGTCGCGCACGGTGATGACTGAGCCGTCGTGCAGGTAGGGCGGCGAATCGGTTTTGGGCCGCAGATCCACGTACTGTTCACCCACTGCGGAGACACTGAGCACATGTGCTGTCAGGTCCGCGGGGACCTTGGGTGAAGTGCTAAGCGAGAGCGTCGCTTTCGCGCCAGTCGGCGTCAAACCCACGGAGGTGACCTTGCCGAGCTGAACCCCACGATAGGTCACATTGGAAAACCGATACAGGCCACCGGTGGCCGGGAGCTCCAGCGTCACCGTCATCCGGCCGATGCCCAGCAGCGTCGGCGCCTGGATGTAGAACAGGATCATCGAGATCACACCGATGATTCCGGCAATCGTGAAGACCGCCAGCTGGATACGAACAAAGCGCGTCAGCATCTATCCACCGGCTCCTGTTCCAGGCACCTCTGCGGGCGCCGGCGTTTGACCAAGACCCGCGTCGGGGACCGCGCCCGCACCGGGCGGGGGCCCGGGCGGCGGGGCCGCGTTCGGCGGAGGCCCGGGCAGCGGGGCCACGTTCGGCGGAGGCCCGGGCAGCGGGGCCACGTTCGGCGGAGGCCCGGGCGGCGGGCCGTAAGCCGATGAAGGCCCCGGTACCGCACCCGGCGGTGGTGGTGTCAGCGGCAATGTGTTGGGATCGATCCACGGCGGCCTCAGCGGGTTGTGCAGCGGATCGAGTGTGTAATTCAAGCGATACGGATCCCCGGGTACCGGTGGTACGGGCATATCCAGCTGCCCCCAGTGGGTTCCCAGGAACAAGCCCTTCTTGAGCCGCGGAATCGTTAGGTCGAAATCGAAATGCAGGTTGAAGAAGTCGCCTCGAACCGCTCGGTCGACGAAGTTTTGGGTGAACGGGAACACGAACGCCGCCGCGATGGCCGCGCCGAAGTCCGGTCCGACGTCGGCCAGCGCTTTGATAGTCGGCTCCAGGTTTTTCAGGTTTGTGACCAGGTCGGCTTGGGCGTCGTTGATCAGCCGGGTGGCGGTGTTGCTGAACACGCGAAGGTGGTCCAGGGCAGCCGTCAAACGAGGCCGCTCCTTGATCAACACCTCGAGCGCCGGCGGTATCTTGTGCAGCGCATCGGTGAGGACGTCGCGTTGGTTGGCGAAGGTGGCCGACAGCCGATTCAGCGCCTGGATGGAGGCGACGATGTCATCCCGCTGGTCGTCCAGAGTTCCGACGAACGTGTCCAGGCGGGTAATCAGATCACGCACGGCACCCTCGTGCCCGGACAGGGCAGCCGAGAAATTGTGGATCACCTCCCCGATCTGTCCCAATCCACCGCCGTTGACGACCGCGCCCAGCGACGACAACGTCTGCTCGGTCGACGGGTAGGCCGATGACCGGCTGAGCGGGATGGTGGCGCCGGGCTGCAGCCGTCCGCTTCCCTGCTGGCCCAGCGGAGTATTGAGCTCCACGTGCATCGAGCCCAGCAGGCTGGTCTGACCGACAGTGGCAACCACGTTAGCCGGAACTACCACATCGCGCTTGACCGAGATCTCGACGTCGGCGTGCCAGCCTTGCACCCTCATCGCGCCGACACTGCCGACGACGACGTCGTTGACCATCACCGGCGAATTCGACTCCATCGTACCGACATTCGGGAGCTCGACGTGGTAGATGTTGGCCCCCGGCCCGCGTCCGACCGCACCGGGCAGGGGTAGCGAATTCAGGCCGTGGAATGAGCAACCCGTCGCCGTCACAGCCACACAACAGCCGACGGCGAACACCCGTCTTGCCGCAACCCGGGCGCTCATTGTTGTGGCCCTTCGTCTGGCAGCAGCATGCCCGACACGGTCGGCGCCGGTGGTGGCGGCACCGGTGTCGACGGTGGCGGCGGCAGCGGCATCGCCGCGCCCGGTATCCGCTCCGGCGGCACCGCCCCCGGCGGTCCCACCGGATCGCCCGGCAGGCCGGTGAAGGCCGACACTGCGGGCGGGATCTCGGGTGGTCCTGGTTTCGGTCCCTCGCCGCCGGGCGCTAGGCGCGGTTCGGTGTAGAGAACCTTCGACGGGTCAACAGACTTGGAAATGAACGGGTTGATCGGAATTGGCGAGTTGTTCCAACTGGTCTGCCGCAATCCGGGTCCGAGGAACAGGGAGCACAGCTTGCCCGATTCGACCGCGGTGATGTTCTCGATGGCGCCGATTTGCGTGCAGCCCGGAGTGGACAGCAGAACCTGACCGCCCCACGTGGGATTCGACATGTTCATCAGCCCGAACCCTCCCACGATGGTTCCGGTGTCGGCGTTGTAGTCGTTGAAGAAGTTGCCGAACGCGTTCGGTGAGGTGTGCAGGATGTTTTCCAGGGCCATGTGGTGATCGACCAGGTTCTGCGTGACATCGGCCAACCGGGCGATCTGCTCGCTGGTCTGGTTACGAGTCCCGGCGATGAATCGCCGCACCTCGCCGACCGCCGTCGACAGATCGGTCAGCGCCGCGTCCAGGTCGGATTTGCTGTCGTTGACCACGCTGGTGAGCGTGGCAAGGCGGTCGTTGAACTGTACGAGCTGGACGTTGCTGTCGCGCAGTGCGCCGACGAACGTCTGCAGGTTTTTGATGATGTCGACGATGTTGCCGCTGCCGTTGGCGAGGATCCGGCCCACGCCCGACAATTGACCGAGTGTTTGTCGCAGCTTGTCGCCGTTACCTTCGAGGGCATTGGCGGCGCTGTCGATGAACCGGCCCACCGAGGTGCCCGAAACGCCACTCTTGGGTCCCAAATCCGTTGCCAGCCGCATCAACTGGGTCTTGACCTCATCCCACTCGACCGGCACCGCGGTGCGTTCAACCGGTATGACGGCCCCGTCGTGCATCACCGGCCCGGTGTCGCGATAGGCCGGCGTGAGTTGGACGTAGCGGGAAGCCACCAGATTCGGGGCGACGATAACCGCTTTCGCATTCGCCGGAATGGGCACGCCGCGGTCGACCTTGAGGACCATCTTGGCCTGCGTGCCTTGCGGCTGAATGGATTTGATGTTGCCGACTTTGACACCCGAAACCCGCACCTCGTCATGGGGATAGATCGCGGTGGCGGTGGTGAAATAGGCGGTAATCGTCCGTGGGCCGAAGAACGTGTTACGCACGACCACGGCGGCGCCGGCAACGATCAGCCCGACCAATACAACCCCCGTCACGGCCGCCAGCCGCTTGCGCGGAATCCGGGAGGTCATTGTGATCCTCCGATCCGTCCGCCCAACGTGCAGCCAGGGCACATTGGAATGGAGTTGTACGGCCAGGGGGTAAGTGCCCGAGGTACCGGCGATGGGAACCCGGGACCCTTCGACGTGTCGAAGGTGCGGAATCCCCAGAGGTAATCGACCAATTCCTGGAAGAGTTGGGGGATAAGGAAGTTCGGGGCGAATGCCTGGTAGGCGTACATACCGGAGATTGCCTCACCGACTGTGATCTCGAATTTGGCGAGACCCGGCAGCGCTTTGCCGATGTTGTCGCGGTTCTTCTCCAAGACTCCGAGAACCCGATTCAGCCGCTCCAGGGTCGGTGCCAAAGTGCTTTCGTTGTCGTGTACCAATCCAGTCAGCTGTTTGGCCACCACCGAGGTGTTGGCCAGCAGGTCCACGATCTCTTGCCGCCGTTCCACCAGTACTTGCAGCAGAGAATCGGAGTTGAGGATGAGCTTGTTGACCTGCATGCTGCGTTCGGAAAGTATCCCGGTGACATCGCCGGCACTCTTGAACAGCTCGCCCAAATTCTTATTGCGACTGTTGAGGGTTCGCGATAACCGGGTGAGCGCATCGAAGGCCGGCCCCGTTTGTGGTGCGATCTGGTCAAGCGTCGCCGCCAGCGTGTCCAAGGACTGATTCAGCGCCGTGGTGTTGGTGCCGGCCGTGTCCGACGTCAGGTCACTGACCGCTTCGGTCAACGAATAAGGCGAAGACGTCCGCGACACGGGGATCAGAGCCATCGGATGCATCGTGCCGGTGCCGGCGGACTCCACCGTCAGCATCCGCTCGCCCAGCAACGTGCCGGTGCGGATGTGCGCGGAAGTCTCCGACCCGAGCAGGATGTTGCCCTTCATTGCGAACGTCACCAGAGCATCGCCGTGACTGAGCTTCACATCCGACACCGAGCCGACCTTTATCCCCGACACAATTACCGGGTTGCCTACCGCAATGCCGCCGGCTTCGGTAAACAGCGCCTGGTACCTGACCATCGTCGCCCATTGGGTGAACCGGTCGGGCGACAGGCCCACCAGGATGACCATCACCGCCAGGATGACGCCGATGAGTCCGGCCTTGACGAGCTGAGCTCCGCGATACTTGAGCATCAGGGTTCCGTGCACCTTCCTGCATCTGACCTGAAGATATTGGCGCGCACGGTCTTTCCGTTGAGATCCGTGCCCCGGAGCCCGAACTGGCAGATGTAGTACGGGATGGTGGCGCCGTTCACGCCGAGTCGGACCAGCTTGCGGTAGTTCTGCGGTGCCTTTTGGAGGGCGCCGTCGAGGCGGTCCTTATCGCCATCGAGTATCGGCGCCAGCCGATTCAACTGAGCTATCGTGCCGGACAGCGGTGGGCGGGCCTCGGCAAGCAGATCCGCCAGCGAGGCGGTTCCCTTGTCCAGGGCGTCAATGGCGGATCCAATTGTGTCGCGGTCGCCCGACAGGCCGCTGACAAGCTGCTCGAGGCGATCGATCGCACCGGAGAACTGTTTGCCGTCCTTGGCAACGGTGCCGATCACGATGTTGAGGTTGTCGATCAGTTGCTGCACGGTTTGGTCGTTGTCGGCCAACGCGTTTGAAAACGACGTGGTCTTGGCGAACAGCGACTCGAGAGTCCCGCCTTGCCCCTGGAAGACCTGCAACAGTCCCGAGGTCAGGGCGTTGACGTCGCGCGGATTCAGGCCCTGGGTAACGGGTTTCAGTCCACCGAGCAGCAGATCGAGGTCGAGCGCCGGCGCGGTGCGGCTGACGGGAATCTGACCGCCGGCCGGCAGCCGCTTGGGCGAGCCCGGACCATCGACGAGTTCGAGGTAGCGATCGCCCACCAGGTTGAGGTAGCGGACCGCCGCCCTGCTGCCTTCGGTGAGCACGACGTTGCGGTCGGCGTCGAATTTCACCACGACTTTCTTGTCCGGTTGCAGCGAGACGCTGTTTACCGTGCCCACCCGGATCCCGGCGACCCGTACCGACTGGCCCGGCTTGAGACGCGACACGTCGGTGAACACCGCCGAATAGTTGGTGGTCGCACCCGTCCGGTACTGCCCGAAGATGAAGAACAGGAAGGCGGTCAGCATCGCCATCACGACCGCGAAGATCGTGAACTTGATCAGCGTGGCGCGCGTTCTCATCCGGGTTGTCCGATCTGAGCGGAGTTGCGTGGCGGGCCGGCGATCGGCCCGTACAACAGCTGTTTGAGGAGATCGGAGTTGATCATCAGCTGTGGATTCCCGTATGACACCGGGTCGGCGCCGATATCGGTAATCAATTGCGGTGGGGCCGTATTGAACGGCAGCTTCGGCAGACCCACGCACTGCGGGCCGCCCGTGGCCGCAACCTTGGGCAGGTTCGTCGGGTACCGATAACGTTCGGCGCCCCACGTGAGACTCGCCGAGATGTTGATGCTCGGTTCCGACAACGGCGCCCCGTGGGTTATCTGTACGAGCCCGGCGAAGGCGCAGTTGAGGGCCGGGGCGTACTGATTGGTCAGATCGGTGGTCGGCGCCAGCAGATGCACCACATCCGTCAGCGGTTGGCGGTTCGTCGACAAGACGTCGTTGCCGATGTCGGCCAAGCCGATCGCGCTGATCAGCAAGGCATCCAGGTTGTGCTGCTCATCGACAAGTGTCTTGCTGATCCGCGTCGCGTTGGCGGCAGTCTTCACCAGGTCGGGTGCCGCGTCGGCATAGGCGTTGGAGACCACCGGTAAGACCGCAAGGTCATGCCTGAATGCGGGAAGGCTCGGCTCCAGCCTGGCGAGAAAGGAATCCAGGTCACTGAGCGACTGGCCAAGCTGTGGACCTCGCCCACTGAACGCCTGTGCCAGAGCACCCAGCGACTCGTTGAGCTTCGGCGGATCGATGTGGCTCAGCACCGACACCAATTGCTGGAATACCGTGTTGATTTCGACCATCACGTGCTGGCCCTGCAGCGTCTGGCCGCTGCGCAGCCGTTGGGCCGAGGGCCGGTCGGGTGGCACCAGCTCGACGGACTTCGCGCCGAAGACCGTCGATGACGCGATATTGACGAGCACGTTGCCGGGGATGAAGTGCAATTGAGACGGGTCCATCGCCAAGTGAATGGCCGCTTGGCCGTTGGGCAGCGGCTCGATCGAGGAGACCTTGCCCACCTGCACGCCGCGCATCTTGACCTTGGCGTCCGGGTTCATGACCAGGCCGGCTCGTTGCGAGATCACGGTCACCGGCACGGTTTTGGTGAACGAGCCCTGAAACAGACCGACCGCCACGGCGAAGATCAGACCGATGATGAGGATGGTGGCCAGTCCGAGCAAGGGCGGCAGGTAATTCCGCCCAGCCGGCGGCCGAGCCTGGCCGGTGCGCCTCGGACGGCCCGCGACCGCGCCGCGACCTGCTGGAACATTCTGCGTCATTGCTGTTTCACCTCCTCTGCTAACCGGACAGGTTGAAGTTGCCGTTCGTACCGTAGATAGAAAGCGAGACCAACAGCGTCACGGACACCACGACGATGAGCGACGTGCGCACCGCGTTGCCGGTGGCGTTGCCGACTCCGGCCGGCCCACCTGAAGCGAAATAGCCGTAGTAGGTATGGATCAGCAGGATGGTGAGCGCCATCAGGATGGCCTGCAGGAACGACCACAACAAGTCAATCGGGTTCAGGAACGTGTTGAAATAGTGCTGGTATAGACCTTGCGACTGTCCGAGCAGGAACGTCGTGGTGAACTGACTGGCCAAGAACGACAGGATCACGGCGATGGCGTACAACGGCGTGATCGCCATCATTCCCGCCATGATTCGGGTGCTCACCAAATAGGCAACCGGCCGAATGGCCATGCTCTCCAACGCATCGACTTCTTCGTTGATCCGCATGGCACCCAGCTGAGCGGTCACCCCGGCGCCGAAGGTGGCCGCCAAACCGATACCCGCGACCACCGGCGCCGCGATACGCACGTTGATGAACGCGGACAAAAAGCCCGTCAGCGCCTCGATGCCGATGTTGCCGAGCGAGGTGTATCCCTGAATGGCCAATGTGCCGCCCGCCGCCAGCGTCAGGAAGCCGACGATCACAACGGTGCCGCCGATCATCGCCAAAGTGCCCGCGCCCATGCTGATCTCGGCGATCAAACGAATGACTTCGCGCGTGTAATGGGTAGCCGCGAACGGCACCCCGGCGAGGGCCTTCCCGTAAAACAGCGTGTGGTCGCCGATCCGGCCCATCAGGGCGACCGGCCTCTCGAGTTGGCGGGTTAATCGCGGATATGCAGCCCTCAGCGCCATCGTTGCCCTACTTCGCCGTCATCTTGATGCCGATCGCGGTGACGACCACGTTGACGACGAACAGGGACATGAAGGCATACACCACGGTTTCGTTCACCGCGTTGCCGACGGCCTTGGCGCCCCCGCCCGTGATCGACAGGCCCCGATAGCAGGCGACCAAACCGGCGATGAGGCCGAAAAGCGCTGCCTTGATACAGGAAATGACCACCTCGGGCACGCCGGTCAGCAGGGTGATGCCCGCGGCGAATGCACCCGGGTTGACGTCTTGCACAAACACCGAAAACACGTAGCCGCCAAGGACGCCGATGATGACGACGAGGCTGTTGAGCAGAAAGGCCACCAATCCGGAAGCCAGCATGCGCGGTGTGACCAACCGCTGGATCGGGTTGATGCCCAAGACCTCCATCGCGTCGATCTCTTCGCGAATCGTTCGCGCCCCCAAGTCCGCACACATAGCCGTCGCACCCGCGCCCGCCACGATCAAAACCGTAACCAGCGGCCCGAGCTGGGTGACCGCACCGAACGCGGCACCCGCACCGGATAGATCCGCCGCGCCCAGTTCGCGCAAAAGGATGTTGAGCGTGAAGCTGACGAGCACGGTGAACGGGATCGCTACCAACAACGTTGGAGCCAGCGACACCCGCGCGACAAACCAGGACTGCTCGAGGAACTCCCGCCACTGGAACGGCCGGCGGAACACGAACCTGACCGCATCGGCCGACATTGCGAACAAGGCCCCGACGGCCTGCATGGGCCCGGAGAGGTCGAATTTGAGCCTTAGCGCGGGCAGTCCCGCCGACCAGTGGTCAGCTCCCTTAGTTGCCATCGGCGCCAGCCCCTTCCCAAGCTACGAGACCGACAGTCTTGTTCTGCCGCAACGGCTCCGGTAGATTCAGCAGTATTGACGGCCGTGAAGGCGTGCTGGCGAGGGCGAAATGCTCAGCGAGCAGCAATGTTCCGGCATCGATCACCGATGTGACAGCGGCTAGCTCGCTCACGCCAGACCTCCGTAGTTGTTGCGTGAGTGGGCGCTACAAAACGAGGGCTCCACGTCTTGAAGCGTCCGGCGATTATGACTCATGCCGCGCCCGGGCGGAGCGAAAAATGCATAACCGTTATCGCGCACTCCGCGATTGGCTCAATGACGCAAGGCAACTGCGTCACAAAGGAAGCGACGATCGACTCAGGCATGTCAGGGCTAGCTCCAGTCCCAGTAGTACTCAAGTGACGGCGCCGGCCGTCTTGAGTTCGATGATGCGGTCCCAGTCGAGGCCGAGCTCCATCAGGATCTCGTCGGTCTGCTCAGCAAATCCGGGGGCCGGCCCGGTCTGTGGCGCTGCGACGTCGAACTGTACCGGGTTGGCCACCAGCTCGAGTTCACCCGCCTGCACCATGTACTCGTTAGAGCGGATCTGTGCATCGTCCGCGGCTTGCAGGGTGTCCTGCACCGGTGCCCACGGCCCGGAAAGCGTAGCGAAGCGCTCGCTCCACTCGGCCAGCGTGCGCGTGCCGATGGCCTTGGTCAGGAGCTCTACCGCGTCGGCCGTATTGGCGGCGATGTTCTCAACCGTGTCGAAGCGCGGGTCGTCGGCCAACTCCGGCAGATCGACGTGGCGGCACACATCGGCCCAGAACTTGGTTGGCTGCATCATCACGAACGAGATGTAGCGGCCGTCGGAGGTGGTGTACAGCCCCACCAAGGGGTTATTAGGTGCGCCGTGCACGCCGGGCGGCGGCGACTCCAGTCGCTGGTTCAGATGCTTTGTCAGCGCGACGGTGTGGCCGAGCGACCACAGCCCGCTGCCCAGCAGCGACACGTCGACGACGGACGGCTCGCCGGTGCGTTCGCGTTTAAGCAGCGCCGCCGCGATGCCACCGGCGAGGTTGGTGCCCGAGATGGTGTCGCCATATGCCGGCCCTGGCGGCGCGATCATGCCCGGCATGCCGGCCGGAGTGATGGTGGCGGCCGTCCCGGCCCGGCACCAGAAGGCGGTCATGTCGTAGCCACCCTTGGTCGACTCTTCGCCGCGTGGGCCGAGCGCACTCCCGCGCGCGTAGACGATCTTCGGATTGATTGCCCGGATGTCGTCGACGTCGATGCCGAATTTCTGCCGGTGGTCGGGCAGGAAACTGGTCAGGAAAACGTCAGCGCGCCGGGCCAGCTCGTAGAGCACTTCCTTACCCTCGGGCACCGACATGTCCAGACCGATGCTGCGCTTGCCGCGGTTGGCGTGCTCGATGTTCGGGTTGGGATCGCCCTCGACCCGCAACATCCCGGTCTGCCGCAGCCCACGCTGCGGATCGCCGGTCACCGCGTGCTCGACCTTGACCACGTCGGCGCCCCATTCGGCGAGCACCGCACCCGCCGAGGGGACGAACCCATACATGGCGACTTCCAGGACACGGATGCCTTCGAGCGGCCTCATGCGCCGGCTCCCTTCGCTGAGACGGCGGGCACGGCATAGGTCTTGCGTTCCAGGAACTCTTCGAGTCCGGCGACCCCCATCTCGCGTCCGACGCCCGACTGCTTGAAACCCCCGAAGGGGCTGTCCGCGCCGAAGTAGTTGCCGCCATTGATCGAGAAGGACCCGGTTCGGATCCGGCGCGCCACCGCGAGCGCGCGGTCCTGATCGCGACTGAACACCGCACCTGCCAGTCCGTAAATGGAGTTGTTGGCGATGCGCACGGCATCATCGTCATCGTCGAACGCGATCACCACGAGCACCGGCCCGAAGACCTCATCCTGCGCGATCTCGCTGTCCGGATCGACATTGGTCAGCAGCGTCGGCGCATAGAAGTAGCCAGGATCCAACTTCTTACCCCCGGTGACCAGGGTGGCCCCGGCAGCCACGGCGCGCTGGACCATGCCGTCGACCTTGTCCCGCTGCTGCTCGTTGATCAGCGGGCCCATATAGGTTTTGGGGTCGGCCGGGTCGCCGTAACGCACCTTGGCGAAGTTCTGTGCGATCAGTTCGACGATCTCGTCGTGGTGCGACTTGGGCACCAGCAGCCGGGACGTGAGCGCACAACCCTGGCCCGCATGCGTGACCATGCTGAACGCCGCGAACAGGGCCGCGTTTGCGAAGTCGGCGTCGTCCAGCATGATGGCCGCCGACTTGCCGCCCAACTCCAGAAAGACGCGCTTGACGGTGTCGCTGGAGGCGGCCATGATCTTGCGCCCGACCCCGGTCGATCCGGTGAAGGTGATGACGTCGACGTCCGGGCTGGTGGTCAGCGCGACTCCGGACGCGGGATCCGACGAACTGAGCACGTTCACCACCCCGGCGGGAATGTCGGTGTGGTTGGCGATCAGCTCGCCGAGCGCCAGGGTGACCAGTGGCGTGTCCGGCGCGCCCTTGAGCACGACAGTGCATCCGGCGGCCAGCGCGGGGGCGAGCTTGGCCAGCGCGAGCTGGTTCGGATAGTTGTAGGCGATGATGGCGCCGACCACCCCGGCGGCTTCCTTTTCCACCCAGCGGTGGTGGCGCATGCCCCGCGCCTCCCTTTCGCCGAGGTCTTCGGAGAACTCATAGGTGCGCAGCAGGTCCGCGTAGAACCGGACGATGCCAATAGGTTCGTCGAGTTGAGCGCCCTGGGTCAGCGCCCGGGTGGCACCGACTTCGGCGATGGTGAGTTCACGCAACTCCTCGGCGTGGTCGAGCAGCGCCTGATGTAACTGATCCAGGCAGCGGATCCGCAACTCGACATCGGTGGGCCAACTGGTGGTGTCGAACGCGCGGCGGGCCGCCGCGATCGCCGCTTGAGCCTCAGCGCCACCGGCGTCCGGCGCGTACCCGATGACCGCACCCGTGGCGGGATTGATCGAGGGGAATGTCTTGTCCACGCTGACCAGCCGGCCATCGATCAACAGGCGGCGGTCGACGTGGGACTCAGACCCGGCATCCGCGATGGTCACGGTGGCTCCAGTCGCGGGCTCTGCCGTGTCCTGGGCGGGCATTCGTACCCCCTAGTGTGGTGGCGGTCACGATAATTTCATTCTCTTCCCCGGCGAATCTTACATTCGAGTTTCGATAATTCAAGAAAGTCTCAGGAACGGGATCGAGGTGCTGACCTGGGCCGCAACGGGCCGTACGCTGTCGGCCTGGGCCTCTCCATGCAGGCTGGGGCGTTGTTGCGCGCGTGTTGCATGCCGCTCAGCGTGGAGAGTAAGGTTCTCATAATTGTAAGGGAGATTCTTTGTGACTGAAATGGCCCCCTTCGGAGTAGAGGCCTCAACATGAAGACCGCGGTAGTCACCGGTGGTGGGTCCGGCATCGGTCTCGCAGTCGCGCAACGCCTGCGCGCCGACGGATTGAACGTCGCCTCCATCGACCTGCGGCCGTCGGACGCCGATCTCGCATTCACCGCCGACGTCACCGACCGGTCGCAAGTTGATGCCGCGCTATCGGCCATCCGCGGCCAACTCGGGCCGATCACGGTTCTGGTCAACGCCGCCGGCCTCGACGGGTTCAAGAAGTTCAACAACATCAGCTTCGAGGACTGGCATCGGGTGATCGACGTCAACCTCAACGGCGTTTTCCATACCGTCCAGGCGGTGCTGCCCGACATGGTCGAGGCGGGGTGGGGACGCATCGTCAACATCTCGTCGTCGAGCACGCATTCCGGTGCGCCCTACATGAGTCATTACGTGGCGGCCAAGTCGGCGGTCAACGGCCTGACGAAGTCGCTCGCGCTGGAGTACGGGCCCAAGGGCATCACGGTCAACGCGGTACCGCCGGGCTTCATCGACACCCCGATGCTGCGCGCGGCCGAGAAGAACGGATTCCTCGGCGACATCGACGAGACCATCGCCCGGACCCCGGTGCGCCGGATGGGCACACCCCAGGACATTGCGGCGGCGTGCGCGTTTTTGGTGTCCGAGGAAGCCGGCTACATCACCGGTCAGATCTTGGGCGTCAATGGCGGTCGAAACACGTGAGCGTTGGCGATTCGTCTGCGGTGCCCGGCAAATGAAAGGAGAAAGCCCGTGAAGGTCTGGGTGGATTCAGAACGGTGCCAAGGCCACACCCTGTGCGCGATGATCGCTCCCGAATCGTTCCAGCTCAGCGACATCGACGGCAGTTCGTCGGCGATCGACGAGGTGGTGCCGGCCGACCGCGAGGACCAGGTGCGTGAAGCCGCACACTCCTGCCCGGAGCAGGCCATCATGATCTCCGACGACGCCTGAGCCGGTACCGGTCCTTAGCCAGCGAAACACGTAGGGAGACAGAGCTTGAGTGTCGACGACGTCGTCAATGACAGCGACCGCAAGAAAAACCGGTACCACTTCGATCGTCATTCTTCCGAGTACCGGTCGAAATTCAAGGCGATCACCGAAGAGATGCACGCCAAGTGCCCCATGGCCTGGACCGAAACCTATGGCGGGCACTGGGTTGCGGCCGGGAGCCATGAGGTCTTCGAGCTGGCCCGCTGCCCCGCAGTCTCCAACGATCACGACATCCACGGCGAACGCCGCGGTTACAAAGGCATCTCGATCCCCACGGCCAGCCGGGTCAGTGCGGTGCGCGGCGGGATTCTGGAGATGGACGACCCGGAGCACCGCACCTACCGCACGGTGCTCAACCCGTATCTGTCACCAGCGGCGGTGAAGCGCTGGGAACCGTTCATCGACGACGTGACGCGCGCGTGCCTCGACGAGAAGATCGAGAGTGGCCGCATCGACTTCGTCGACGACCTGGCCAACATCGTGCCCGCAGTTCTGACACTGGCGATGCTGGGCATTCCGCTGAAGAAGTGGAACATGTACAGCGAGCCGGTGCACGCCGCGGTCTACACGCCCGAGCACTCCCCCGACATCGAGAAGGTCACCGCGATGCACCGGGAGATGGGCCTCGACATGGTCAACAACATGCTGGAGGTCCGCGAGAACCCACGGCCGGGAATCATTAATGGCCTGCTGCAGATGCGCATCGACGGCGAGCCCGCTCCGGATCTGGAAATCCTCGGCAACCTGGGCCTGGTGATCGGCGGCGGCTTCGATACCACGACCGCACTGACCGCTCATTCGCTGGAATGGCTTTCGGAGCACCCCGAGCAGCGACAGCTGCTCAGCAATGAGCGCAAAACCCTGCTCGACCCGGCAACCGAGGAGTTCCTGCGCTACTTCACCCCGGCCCCCGGCGACGGCAGGACCTTCTCCGACGACACCGAACTCGACGGCACCCGGTTCAAAGAGGGTGAGCGGCTGTGGATTTCGTGGGCGATGGCCAACCGCGACCCCTCAGTCTTCCACGACCCGGACAAGATCGTCCTCGACCGTAAGGGCAACCGGCATTTCAGCTTCGGGCTGGGCGTCCACCGGTGCATCGGATCGAACGTGGCTCGCACGGTATTCAAATCCATGCTCACCGCGGTGCTCGACCGGATGCCCGACTACCAGTGCGACCCCGAAGGCACCGTCCACTACGAGACCATCGGTGTCATCCAGGGCATGCGCAAGCTGCCCGCCACCTTCACACCCGGCCGCAAGGTCGGAGCCGGCCTGGACGAGACGCTGGAGAAGCTGCAACGGATCTGCGACGAGCAAGAGCTCGCCAGGCCGATCACCGAACGCAAGGAAGCCGCGGTCATCGACTGAGCGCTCACAATTTCTACGAGTGGGCCTGTTCAGCGTGACAGCGCCCTATATTGGGGCAATCGCGCGAGCACAGATGGGAGACGCAACGGTGAAGACTTTCGCAATGAGCCTTGCGCTTGCCATGGCCGCGCTGACTGTCACGCCGAGCGCCCACGCGGACATGCTGTTTGCCAACTACGCGGTAAACACCAACCGGGATCCCGGCCACTTCTGGCTTTGGTCGATCAATCCGTGCGTCCAGGCAACACCGGGATGCTTGCAGGTGTACGCAACTCCGCAGCCCAACGGGCAAGCGGCGCCGTGGAGAGGAGAGGCCCACCTGGCCGACGGCCGCTACACCATGGCCGCTGACGATCCCTTCGGTGTGCGCTGCGTGGTCCAGTTCTTTCCCTCGCATGACGTCTACTCGTGGGATGCGGTGACGCTGGCGGGTCAGGTCGACTCGACGTTTGACACGGGCTGCGGTGGCGGACCGGGGGGCAGCAACAGTTACCCGTTCTCGCTCGTGCGATTCTAGCCGCGTGAGACGTATCGGAGTCAGTCGATCATTGAAAGTGACAGGCAGTGAGCACGATGGCTGACGCAAAAAAGCCGCAAGATTCGGCCACTTCGAAAGCCGATGCGATGGCTTTGATCGAAGAAGCCGAAGCGGAAGCCGCCGAAGCCGAAGCACTTGCCGCCGCGGCGCGTGCCCGCGCTCGTGCCGCCCGACTGCGGCGCGAAGCGCTGGCCCAAGCTGAGGCGGAGGCCGACGAACCGCCCGAGAAGGCGGCCGAAACATCGGATGAAGAATCTCCGGACGCCGACGAGGACGCGGCTCACACGGACGAGGCGACGGCGGACGACGACGTCACCGACACCGCCGAAGCAACCGACGCCGACGAAGCAGAGACCGAGGAAGAACTCTCCGACGAAACCCCCGAAGACGCAGAATCGGAATCCGAGCCGGCCCGCTCTCGGCGACGTCTCCGGCTGCCCTCGTGGTCGGTGGCATGGAAAGCGGCTGTCATCGTCCTCATCTGTGCCTTCGTCGCGGCCAGCGGATACATGATGTGGCAGCGTCATGAAACCGTCGAGCGCAACCAACGCGCCGCGAACTTCATCGCGGGAGCCAGACAAGGCGTCGTCAATCTGACTTCCATGGACTTCAACAAAGCCAAGGAGGACGTCCAGCGGGTGATCGACAGCTCGACTGGCCAGTTCCGGGACGACTTCCAGGCGCGTGCAAAAGATTTCACGACCGTCGTTGAGCAGTCCAAAGTGGTCACCCAGGGAACCGTGAATGCGGCGGCCGTGCAATCCATAAACGGCGATTTCGGGTTGGTTCTCGTCGCGGCGACATCGCACATCACCAACGCCGCAGGCGCCAAAGACGAACCACGCAATTGGCGGCTCAAGGTGACCGTCAAAAACGACGGTGGGCAATACAAGATGTCGAACGTGGAGTTCATCCCATGAGTGAGGACGAGCCCACCATCGACACCGCCGACGAGACCGCCGAACAAACCGAGCGCACCGAAACCAGTGCCCCGCGTGCGCGGCGCACGGTGAAAGTCGTTCCCGTGATTCTGATTGTGCTGCTGCTGCTTTCCGGTGGCGCGGCGACCTGGCTGTACTTCAAGCAGTACCGGCCGGATAAGCAGACCGATCCCGGCGTCGCGAGCGCGGTCGCCAAGGCGGCGTCCGAGGGAACGGTCGCGTTGCTGTCCTACTCGCCCGACTCACTCGACAAAGACTTCGCCGCTGCCAAGAGCCACCTGTCCGGCGACTTCTTGTCGTACTACAACCAGTTCACCGAACAGATCGTGGCTCCGGCGGCCAAACAGAAGTCACTGAAAACCAACGCACGGGTGCTGGGGGCCGCGGTTCAGGAGTTACATCCGAATTCGGCCGTCGTGCTGGTGCTCGTCGACCAGAGCACCACGAGTAAAGACAATCCCGACCCCGCGATGGCTTCCAGTAGCGTGCTAGTGAGTTTGACCCGAGTCAACGGCAAGTGGCTGATCACCAAATTCGATCCGGTCTAGGCCGTTTCGGCTGTTCGACCATTGAGTGTGAACCCACGGCTTTCACTGTGAGCTGAGGGCGACGACACGCCGAGGGCGGCCGCCGTGGCTGCACGCTCGAGGCCGCGGATTTGGCGAGTCCCCGATAGCGAGTCCACCCGGAGTTAGAGCCGCGCCGTTGTAATTCTGCTGATATCTCGCAGGCCACGGCTAGCGGGTGCGGCTGTCTCGGTCAGCGCACACGGTGGTGTTCGGTAACCCAGGCCGGCTGCTTGTTGGTGCCCGTGGCCTCTTGCGGAGTCCTCTGGCGCCCAGGGAACTACATCGCTTTTGAACCGGGAACGCAGCGACTAAACCTGCGAGTCACGGCGCGGCGCTGGCGAGCAGTGAGGTCAGAAGAAGTTCGAATGCTCGATCGTCGGGCGGTACTGGGGCGCTGGTAAATCCGTCCTCGTCGGCGGACTCCCTCTGCTGTGCTGCGTTGTGCTTTTGTGCCAATCTCGCGAGAAGAATTGACCCTCGAACGAGTTCCGACACCGCGGAGTACGTGTCGTGGGCTGTCTGCTCGTCGAGACCGGAATCGATCATGTTGGCGATCGCTTTCTGCGTCTCCTGTTCACCGAGCCGTCGTGCCAGCGGGCTCAGTGCGCCCCGAATGAGGATCAGGTCCGTCAACACCGGATCGCTGAGGAAGGTCCGGCGCACGCCGCGTGCGTGCGCCTTCAACGACTCGCGCCAATCGTCCGACTCGGTGAACGCCGGTAATCCGCTGCGGCGCAACGCGCGGTCGGTCATGGCGTCGAGAAGCTCTGATTTGTTGCGTACGTGCCAGTAGATGCTGGTTACGCCGACGTCCAGCGATTTGGCGACCAGCGGAATGCTGAGCTCCTCGATTGAGGACTCCGCTGCTATCGCGAAGGCTGTCTCCACGATCGCATCTTCAGTCAGCGAGCCTCGCGCTCGTCGGACGGATTGTTGCTGCGGCTTCGAAGCTTGCACCCTCACCTCCTTGCCCGCGGTGTGACGCTCATCGTGTCATGATCGGCAGCTTGGACCACCCCCGCACGCTGGCGGTATGGGCCTTGCTCGCACGCGCGTAATCGACGTCCCACTGCGGCCACCGCTTAAGGATCTCTTCCAGCACGACCCTGGCCTGCATGCGTGCCAGCGAGGAACCGAGGCAGAAGTGCAGACCCTGCCCGAAGCTGAGGTGCCCACCTCGACGGTGAATGTCGAACTGCTCGCCGTTCGGGAAGTGCGCTTCGTCGCGGTTGGCGGATCCGTTGATTAGCAACATGATTGAGCCCTCTGCGATCAGCTGGCCGAGGCATTCCGCATCGTGGGCGACGTATCGCGCCTGCACCGGCGACGGCGCCTCGTAGCGCAGCACCTCCTCGATGGCACCCGGGATCAGTGCGGGGTCGGCCACAAGCTCGCGGCGCTGGGCCGGGTGATCGGCCAGCAGCTGGCACGCGAAACCGATGAGCCGGGTAGTGGTTTCGTTGCCGGCACCGGCGATCATGCTGGTGTAGGTGAGCACCTCGGTGCGCGTCAGCTTGCGTACTCGACCATCGTCTTCCAGTTCAGCGTTGAGCAGCTGCGTCATCAGGTCGTCGGATGGATGGTCGGCCCGCCAGTCGATGTACTCAGAGAACAACAGATACGACTCCTCGAACGCTTTGTCGCCGACCGCGAACTGACCCTCCTTCAGGTCGATAGCATTGTTCGTGGTGTCGCGGATCAGCTGCTGGCCGTGTTCGGGAATACCGAGCAGATAACCTATGGTGCGCATCGGAATGATGGCGCCGAGGTCGGCGACGACGTCGAAACCGTTCCGCCCCATCAACGAATCGAGAGCCCGCACACAGAACTCGCGCGTCAACGGTTCGATGGCAGCCATCCGGCGCGGGGTGAACACCTTCGACAGCAATCGCCGATGCAGATCGTGTTGCGGTGGGTCCTCGAACAGGATCACCCCCGGAGGAACCTCGATGCCACTTTTGATGACATCCATGACGGTGCCGCGCCCCGACCGGTAGGTTTGCCAGTTCGGCAGCTCACGAGCGACATCATCCCATCGGCTCAGCGCGTAGAAGTCGTGACGCTCGTTGTAGTACAGCGGCACTTCCTCGCGCATCCGCCGCCACACCGAATATGGATCCTCGTCGATGTCGAAGTCAAACGGGTCGTAATACAGGTCAACGATTTCCTGGTTCATCGTGTCAGCGCCGGATCTGACGGGTCACTATCGACGGGCCGGCCAGTGGCGCGCCTAGCAGTCCGGGCGCGGCGTCGATGACCGCGGGGATGGCGTTGATCGCCGCCATCGCCGTCGCGGCGACGCCGGGATTGGTGGAGTCGCCCGGTGCGGGGTCCAGATGTAGGTCGAGGGTCATGTTCGGGTTTCCTTCGATGCGGAACACCATGCCTCCCTTGCCGGGTTGCGCTGGGCGCGGCCAAGAGTCGGGCCACGGAGTCGGGGTCACCGCGGCGAAGTACTGAACCGAGACGACGGGACGCTCGTCGTGCATCGCGGCGAGTTGCCAGCGGTGGCCGCAGATGGTGTCTTTCGGGATCACCCCGAGTGCGGTATCCAGATCGTGCGGAGCCAGGATCGTGTCCCAGTCCAGTGCCACTCGTTGGACGTCCATGCCGAGTGTGTCAGCGATGTAGCGCACGACGGGTTCCCAGTCGTTGTTCACCTTGCCGACAGCGATGCGAATCGGGACGTGGCCGTTGGGCTTTCCGAAGCCCATCGACTCATGCAGCACCTCCCAGATCGGATAGGCCAAGTCGAGGTCGAGGGCGTACTCGTCCATGCGGTAGGTGTCGATCACCCCTGCACCCGCCAGCAGGGCGGTGGGCAGATTGAGACTGACGAAGCCGGGTTCGCACCCGGTGGCGTAGAAGGTCGAGCTACCTTGACGCGCGGCGTTTTCAAGCGGTTCGCGCCAATTGGCCGGTGCCGCCTTCGGATACACCATCGGAATGGCGGAGATGGTGACCACGTTGATGCCGGCTTCCAGATAGCCGACGATGTCGGCGATCACCTCGTCTTCACGTCGGACGGCGGTCGCGCAGTAGGCGATGCAATCGGGCTTGGTGTCGAGGACTGCCGCCCGATCGTCGGTGGCCGCGATGCCGACATCGGGACGGCCGCACAACGCGCCGGCATCCGTGCCTACCTTCGCCGGCGAGGACACCTTGACCCCGATCAGGTCCAGTGCTGGGTCGTCGATGATTGCGCGCAGCGCAACGCTGCCTGTCATGCCGGTGCCGACGTGAACGACGCGACGCTTCGCGGTGTCAGGAGATGAAGTCACGGGTCTTGCCTCTCAGGGCGCTAGGAGCGGTTGCCAATTCGACAGTTCACAACTTACTGTAGGTGACACCAGTATGTCTTACCAGTAACCGTTGCAGTAACGGTGCCGACGAGGGGTATGGCACACGTGTCGGAGCGGACCATCGTCATCACTGGGTCCAGCGACGGCGTCGGTGCAGCAGCAGCCCGGCGGTTGGCGGCGGCCGGCGACAACGTCGTCGTCATCGGTCGCTCCGTGTCGAAGACGAAGGCGCTTGCCGACGAACTCGGAACCGACTATCTCTGTTCGGATTTCTCCGACCTCGCCCAGGTGCGTACCTTGGCCGGGGATCTGCGGCAGCGATATCGGCGAATCGACGTGCTGGCCAACAATGCCGGAAGTGTCTTTGCGGCGGACGGCCTCACCGTTGACGGGTTCGACAGCGTGCTTCAGGTGAACTACCTTGCGGCGTTCCTACTTACCACCTTGTTGATGGACGTGTTGGTCGCCTCCAAGGCGCGGATCATCTGCACGTCGAGCTCGTCGCAACGATTGGTGCGTCCAGGTGTGTCGGTGGACGACCTGCTCTGCGTGATGCCGGTGCGCCCGACGGTTGCTTACGGGCGGTCCAAGATCGCGCTCGTTATGTTCACTCGCGAATTGCACCGTCGCTACGGCGGGCTCGGTGTTTCCGCCGCGTCGTTTCACCCCGGCTTCGTCAACAGCAACTTCGGCCCGGCATCGGGTTCACGCGTTCTGAAGGTCATGGAGCGAGCGCACTCCGAACGGCTCGTCGGTATCACCCCGGAGGCAGCGTGTGATCAACTGGTGTGGCTGGCTGCGGACGAGAGTCAAGACTTCGAGCCCGCCGGCGATTACTTCGTGAAACGGCGCGTCGGTCGCGCGCACCGGATCACTTACGACCCTCGCCACTGCGACGAATTGTGGCAGCGGACGGCCACCCTGGTAAACCGATCCTAGGAGTTCCCGCAGATGGTCGACCTCAGGCGGCAGTAGCTTCGCGGCAGTCCGGATCTCGCGAATCGTCATGGCCCAACGGGTGTATGGCGAGAACAAGCGCAATGCGTTCGTCGGCGTCGAGAACCGGTGCGGAGATGGTGGCGACCGGGTGCGCGCCGCGGGTGCTGTCGTCCGGCAGCGGGTCCGCAGAGGCGAACTCCACCGCACTGGTTGATGACGGACCTCAGGTTGGGGGAATCGCGTCTATACCGGGCTTCAGGACTCTAGAACTGGTTGGACTCATTCACTGGAACACGCCAGATTCGCACCCGAGGCTGTACCCCCGCGCTGCACGCCGGACCGCGCCCAAGAATCCACCAAGGATTCGCCGAGGTCGGCATTCGATCCTTTTTTCACGCAGCTGGATCGCTGGCAGCTGAGAGGAGGAATCGCCATGTCGCTTCTGGGCAACCACATATCTCTGATCCACGGTTGGGTGCCGATCACGGCGCAGATCGTCACGCCGATCATGCTGGGGCTCGCCGCCGGGTGGCGCTCGCGTCGTTGGCGTCTGGTGTGGCTGCCGGTCGCCGTCGTCGCCGGAGTCATGACGGCCCTCGGGGCGCATTCCTGCATCGCCGACGGAGCCAGCAAGTCGGCGCCGCACGCGCTATACGTGTGGATCGCGCTGCTCGGCATGGCCACCGCGGTCCTGATCCTGGGCTGGCGCGGCGCGCATTGGTGGCGGCGTGCACTATCAATCCTGGCGGTGCCGCTGTGCCTGCTCTGCTCGCTGCTCGTGCTCAACCAATGGGTCGGCTACTTCCAAACCGTGCAGAGCGCGTGGGAGCAGATCACCTCCACTCGGCTGCCCAACCAGACCGACAAGGCCGCCGTGATCGTGTTGGCGGCGAAGGGAGCCAAGCCGCCGCACGGCAGCCTGGTGTCGGTGCAGACGCCCGACGACGCGTCGCATTTCAAGCACCGCGAGGAACTCGTCTACCTGCCGCCGGCGTGGTTCGCGAGTTCCCCGCCGCCGCAGCTGCCGACGGTGATGATGATCGGCGGCATGGTCAACACGCCCGCCGACTGGGTGCGCGCCGGCAATGCCGTACAGACTGTCGACGCCTTTGCCGCCGCGCACGACGGCAATGCACCGGTGCTGGTGTTCGTGGACCCGAGCGGGGCGTTCGACAACGACACCGAAGGCGTCAACGGAACCCGCGGCAATGCCGCCGACCATCTGACTAAAGACGTTGTGCCCTATATGGTCTCGAACTTCGGCGTCAGCCCCGACCCGTCCCACTGGGGCGTCGTCGGCTGGTCAATGGGCGGGACGACCGCAGTGGATCTCACCGTCATGCACCCCGACATGTTCAGCTCGTTCGTCGACATCGAGGGCGACCTGACCCCCAACACCGGAACCAAGGAACAAACCATCGCCAACCTTTTCGACGGCGACGCCGACGCGTGGGCGAAATTCGACCCGACCACGGTGATCAACCGGCACGGTCGCTACACCGGGGTATCCGGCTGGTTCGCCATCACCTCTGGTGGTTCGCCGGCGCCGCATCGCAACATCACGATCGTCGATAGCGCCGCGCTGTCTGTCGCAAGCCGGAGTGCGGCCTCTGACCCGGGCAACCAGGCCGCGGCCGCGGCGTCGCTGTGCTCCGTGGGCCGGGTGAACGGCATCGACTGCGCGGTGGTCGCCCAACCTGGAAAGCACGACTGGCCGACCGCTGGCACCGCCTTCGCCACCGCGTTGCCGTGGCTGGCCGGCCAGCTGGGCACTCCGGCAGCGGCCCGGATTCCGTTGCCCAGCAACGCCGCCGAGCAAGCCCTGTGAGCGCGCTAGCCGCGTGGGAGGCCGAGAACTCGCTGGGCGATGATGTTGCGCTGGATCTCGGAGGTGCCGCCGGCGATAGTCCCGGAGAAGCTACGGGCGTACCGCTCGAACCAGCTGGCGAAGTAGTGGTCGAGGTTCATATGCGCGTACGGCCCGGTCTGGCCCGGGTGGATGAGTCCGTCGGATCCGGCCGAGGTCAGCGCAAGCTCCATGCCACGCAGCTCCGCTTCGGAGCCCAGTAGCTTGAGCACCGAGATCGCGGCCACGTCATCTTCGCCGCGCGAAGCACGGGCCAACGCCGCCGATCCCAGCAGGCGCAGCGCCTGTCGGTCCATGATCGTACTGGCGTATTGGTCGCGTTCGACTTCGGTGCTGGGATGGAAATCGTCGATCATGTTCTCCATGCGATCGGCGAAACCCAACCACATCATGGTGCGTTCGTGCCCGAGCGATCCGTTGGCCACCCGCCATCCCTGGTCGAGCTCGCCGACCAGGTTCTCCGCGGGCACCCGCACGTCGGTGAAGAACACCTCGTTGAAATCCAGATCGTCAACACCGCAGATCGACGGGAACGGCCGGCGGACCAGTCCCGGCGAATCGGTGGGGATGACGAGCGCGCTGATTCCCTTGTGCTTCGGCGCATCTGGATTGGTACGGACGAACGTCAGCAGGATGTCGGCATCGTGGGCCCCCGAGGTCCACACCTTCTGGCCATTGACGACGAAGTGATCGCCATCGAGCACGGCGCGCGTGCGGAGCGACGCAAGGTCGGAGCCCGCGCTGGGTTCGCTCATCCCGAGTGAAGCGGTGATCTCGGCGCGCAGGATCGGGACCGCCCACCGCCGCTTCTGTTCGTCGCTGCCGAACGACAATAGCGAGGCCCCAACGATATTCACGCCCTGCGGATTGAAGCTGTGGTAGATCCGGCGGCGGCTCAGTTCCTCGAGATAGACGAACTGCTGAATGACCGTCGCGTTGCGCCCACCGAATTCCGGTGGCTGACTGGGCAGCAGCCAGCCGTTGTCGAACAGCAGCCGCTGCCAGTCGCGTGCCCACTGCGGCATGTGCGAGACAGACCGGGGACGCTCGAGCGTTTCGCTTGCGGGAGGCAGGTTTTCGTCGAGGAAGGCCGAGAACTCCGCCCGGAATTCTTCGACGTCGGAATCAAAAGTCAGCTGCACGGTATTCCTCCGCGATTCGCGCCCGGTGCTCGGCAGCGCCGCCGAGCATCAGCTCGCCGGCTTTGGCCCGCTTGAGCGCGAACTGCAAGTCGTTCTCCCAAGTGAAGCCCATCGCGCCGTGCAGCTGTAAGCCGTGCCGGAACACCAGCGACTGGCACTCCCCCGCTGAGGCCTTGGCCATCGCGGCCGCCAGTCGGCGGCGCGGGTCATCGGCGGCGATCGTCAACGCGGCGAAGTAAGCAAGCGCGCGAGCACGTTCCACCGCGACGTGCATGTCGGCGGCCTTGTGCTGTACCGCTTGAAAAGAACCGATCGCCACACCGAATTGCTGACGGTTTTTGACGTGCTCGAGCACCAGGTCGAGGATGCGTTGGCAGGCGCCGACCATGGTGATGGCCATGCCGGTCAGCGCAAGATGATGAGCGCGTTCCGCATCTACGGACAGCCGCTCGGTGTCGGGCACCCGGACCTCCGCGAAGGACAGGTCGGCGACGTGCAGTACCGGGTCGAACACCGCCGCGCGCCGGGCTGACACGTGATTGGACGCGACCAGGAACACCCCGGCATCGGTCACCACCGCCAGCCGATCGGCGCGATCGCCGTCCAGCACGTGGCGGGCGGTGCCCTCCAGCACCCAGCCCTCGGCGTCACGGTGCGCCGCGACGCCGCCGTACACCGCGGTGCCCGACTGGTGCGGGTCGAACCGGTCGGCCGCGAGCGGCGCGAACTGGCTCATGGTGGCCAGAAAGGGGGTGGGATCCGTTGCGCGGCCGAGCTCTTCGAGCACGATGGCCAGCTCGACGGCGCTCTCCGATTCATTGAGCTCGGTCCAGCCCTGGTCTACATACGATTTCCACAGCGGGCTCGGGTCGACGCCCTCTTCGGCCACGCTGCGCACCAGCGAAGGCGGGCACTGCTTGGCGACGGCGTCGCGCACGGTGTCCTGCCACAGTCGCTGGTCAGCATCGAACTCCAACAGCATCCGCGCCGCCTCTCGTCGTGACTGTCACGGCGAGAATACCATTCTCCGTTGTGCAAGTAATAATCTCTGAATCCGGGCATGGAGTCACCGAAAACGCCGTGATGAGCGGAATTGGTGCTGCGAACTAGGCGCTGGTCACGAGGCCGTCCACCGTCTCGTCAGTGAAGCCGAATCGTTCGGTCGACATCACGTATCAGACGTCGGCGCTTGCTCAGGTCATTACCGCTCCTCACCGAGTCGCCCGAAACCCGCACCACAATCCCTCGAAGTCTCCACTGCCACTGCAGGATTGGACGGTAACGACATTCCAGCCGTCGCCAATCAAGTACGAGGACGCACGCGGGCAAGTCCATGTGAAGGTCGACTGGAGACCGCGCGCGTCGGCCACGGTGCAAGACTGCGCTCAGGCAGTCGGAACTCGGCGGCACCTACGGCAAACCACCCGGGGGCCGCGGTGAAGGGAGCATTGGATGGATCGCGAGACCTATCAGCGGGGGCTGCAAATCCGCTCCGACGTGCTGGGCGAGCAGTACGTCAACAAAGCGCTCGCCGACGCGGATGACTTCACCGGGCCCCTGCAGGATCTGGTCACCGAGTACTGCTGGGGCGCCATCTGGGGCCGTGACCAGTTGCCGCGCAAGACGCGCAGCATGCTCAACTTGGCGATGATCTCGGTGCTCAATCGTCCCAACGAACTGCGGACACACGTCAAGGCGGCGCTGACCAACGGTGTCACCCGTGAAGAAATCCGTGAGGTCTTTTTGCAGGTGGCCATTTACGCGGGCGTGCCAGCTGCCGTGGACAGCTTTCGCATCGCACGAGAAGCCTTTGCCGAACTGGACCGGGACCGTGGCGATCGCTAGCGCGGCGAAGCCGGGCGCACTGGGTCGCCACCATCAGGGATAGGGGCTCATCATGGAAGTCGGCTTCATTGGGCTGGGGAATATGGGCTTTCCCATGGCATGCCGCCTGATTCAGGAAAAGCACGAGGTTATCGCCTTCGACACGCGCGGCGAAGCCCTCGAGCGCGTCGTCGCCCTGGGGGCACGCCCGGCGTCATCACCCAAAGAGGTCGCCGATGGCGCCGACACGGTGATGGCCAGCCTGCCCACACCGGACGCGTCACTCGCGGTGGCAACCGGTGCCGCGGGCGTGATCGCTGGCGCACGGGTGAAGCGCTATGTCGACTTGTCCACTGTCGGTAGCCAAATGGCAGTGCAGATTCATGAGCTGTTGGCCCAGCACAACATCGTGGCGATCGACAGCCCGGTCAGCGGCGGCGTCGGCGGGGCCCAGAAGGGGACGCTGGCGCTCATGGTGTCCGGTCCGCGCGACGAATTCGACGTCGTACGAACCGCACTCGAAGCCCTGGGCCGACCGCTGTATGTCGGCGACAAACCCGGTTCGGCGCAGACGATGAAGCTGGCCAACAACATCTTGGCGGCAAACGTCTTGGCCGCCACCGCCGAAGTCGTCGTCATGGGAGTCAAAGCCGGCCTGGATCCCGATGTGATGATCGAAGTGCTCAACGCGGGATCCGGCGCGACGAGCGCAAGCCGCGACAAGTTCCCCCGAGCGATCCTCCCGCGCACCTTCGACTACGGGTTTGCCACCGGGCTGATGGTCAAAGATGTGCGTCTTTACCTCGACGAAGCGAGAGCGCTTGGCGTGCCCGCCGAGGTAGCCGAGACCACCGGGCGAGTGTGGGAAGCCGTCGCCCGCGATGAGGGCGCCGATTCCGATTTCACCTCGGTGATCAAGCCGTTCGAGCGAGCCGCCGACGTCACGGTCGGCCGGTCCGCCCGCTAGCCGCGTAGCGCCGGCGGATCGTATCCGTCCGAATGCCGGAGAATGGTATTATCCTGATTGAAGAACGTTACTTGCCCAAAGGCTCGCAAAACGCCTACGACCTGCACTAATGATTAAACGAAATGCTTACCGGAAACCCATTGATTGACCGCTGAAGAGAATGTTAGGTTGGCTATCATATGACCTCGCACGGCCTGCTTTGGCTGGCGGAGCCGAAGGGTGGCTCTCGTGATCGAACACGCTGACGGGACGAGCACGCCGCTGATCGACGCGAGTGTGCACATCTTCTTCCCGTCCAACAAAGCGTTGCGGCAGACCCTGCGCGAGCCGTTCAAGAGCCGCGGCTTCCCGGACTACGAGATGGACTGGTACGGCGCCCCCGGCGGTGAGTACGCGCCCAACACCGAGGGCCCGGACCGTCAGTACCCGGGTTCGGATCCGGATTTCGTTGCCAATGAACTGTTTTCGAAGCGCGGCGTCGATGTGGCGGTGCTGCATCCAATGGCACGCGGCATCATGCCCGACCGGCACTTGGGCAGCGCGTTGCATGCCGCGCACAACGAGATGATGGTGTCGAACTGGCTGGAGTCCAGCGAGTTCGGCGAGCGGTTTCGCGGCACCATCCGGGTCAACCCAGACGACATCCCCGGCGCGCTGCGCGAGATCGAGAAATGGCGTGCGCATCCGCGCGTCGTCCAGATCGGTGTCCCACTGCAATCCCGCGAGCTTTACGGCAAACCGCAGTTCTGGCCGATCTGGGAAGCGGCGGTCGACGCCGGCCTGCCCGTTGCCGCGCACATCGAAGTCGGCTCGGGTATTGCTTTTGCGCCGACACCGAACGGGAACACCCGGACCTACGAGCAGTACGTCAGCTTTATGGCGCTGAACTACCTGTACCACCTGATGAACATGATCGCCGAGGGCGTGTTCGAGCGCTTCGACGGGCTCAAGTTCGTCTGGGGCGACGGCGCCGCGGACTTCATCACGCCCTTCATCTGGCGGATGGACACGTTCGGCCGGCCGCACCTGGAGCAGACGCCCTGGGCTCCGCGGATCCCCAGCGATTACCTGCCCGGTCACGTGTATTTCGTGCAGGGCAGCCTGGACGGCCCCGGTGACGCGGAGTTCGCCGGCGAATGGTTCGGCTTCACCGGCAAGGACGACATGGTGATGTTCGGCTCCAGCTATCCACACTGGCAGTGCGGTGATGTCAAGAAGCTGCCCGGCGCGTTATCCGCCGAACAGCGCGAAAAGCTGTGCTGGCGCAACGCGGCGCAGCTCTACGGCATAGACATTCCCGCCGGGGTGAGCGCACAGTAGAAGTAGTACGAAAGACTGAGGTGATCCAGATGACGTTGACCCATTCGCAGGAGCGGCTTCCCGCTGCCGAGCGCATAGCCGTTCGATGCGTCGACTCGGATGTCCACCCGGCCCCCAAGCGCGGAGAGCTTCTCCCGTACATCCCCGAGCCCTGGCGGAGCAAGTACTTCCTCACTCGCTCGGTGGGTGAGCAGATCTACTACGACGCCCCGGACTACGCGCACTCGTACGCGATGCGGGTGGACTCATTCCCAGCCAATGGCGAATTCCCCTGCAGCGACCCGGACTTGGCGTTCCGCCAACTGATCATGGAGGCCGGCTCCGACATCGCCATCCTGGAACCGGCGGCCTACCCGGCGCGCATTCCTGAAGCGCAGCACGCGATGTCGGCCGCATTGAACGACTGGCAGGACAATCACTGGCTCGACAGCCACAACAACTGGCACGAGCGGTGGCGCGGTTCGATTTGTATCGCGATCGAGGAGCCGGAAGCGTCGGTGCGCGAGATCGAGCGCTGGGCCGGGCATCCGTACATGGCGCAGATTCTGATCAAGGCCGAGCCGCGGCCATCCTGGGGCCATCCCAAGTACGACCCGATCTGGGCGGCCGCCTCCAAGCACGACATCCCGGTGAGCTGTCACCTGTCGCGCAGCCACTTCGACGAGCTGCCGATGCCGCCGGTGGGATACCCCAGCTACAACCACGACTTCATGGTGACCTACTCGCTGCTGGCCGCCAACCAGGTGATGAGCCTGATCTTCGACGGTGTCTTCGACCGATTCCCGACGTTGCGGATCGTGTTCGTCGAGCACGCATTCAGTTGGATCCTGCCGCTGATGTGGCGGATGGACTCGATCTATGAGGCGCGCAAGTCCTGGGTGGACATCAAGCGCAAGCCGTCGGAGTACGTCAAGGAACACATCAAGTTCACCACCCAGCCGCTGGACTACCCCGAAGACAAGACCGAGTTGACCCGCGCGCTGGAATGGATGGAGTGCGAGAAGATCCTGCTCTTCTCCTCGGACTACCCGCACTGGACGTTCGACGATCCACGTTGGTTGGTCAAGCACCTGCCCAAGGCGGCCCGCGACGCGGTGATGTACAAGAACGGGATCGCCACCTATCACCTGCCCGAGACCGTTCCGGTGCTCGAGGGTCAAGTCCGGGTGCTCTGAATTGACGGAAGAAACCAAACGGCCCGAGCCCCGTCTCGCCCAGGGCCGCGAGCATGTTGTCGCCACCGTAGACGAAATTCCGCCGGGCACTCACAAGCTGGTGCCCATCGGGCGGCACGGCGTTGGCGTGTACAACGTCAACGGCACCTTCTATGCCATCGCGAATTACTGTCCCCACCAAGGCGGACCGCTGTGTTCCGGACGCGCCCGCGGCCGCACGATCGTCGACGAGAGCGCACCGGGTGACTCGGTCATGGTGCGCGACCTGGAATACATCTACTGCCCTTGGCACCAATGGGGTTTCGAGCTGGCGACCGGCACCACTGCGGTCAAGCCCGAATGGAGTATCCGTACCTATCCGGTGCGCGTCGTGGGAAACGACGTTCTGGTTCAGGCCTAACTACAGGAGATTCGGGTGCCTTCTATTGAGATCAACGGGGGAAATGTCGTTTACGAAATCCTCGGTGACTCAGGGGATCTCATAGCGCTGACGCCAGGTGGCCGGTTCAGCAAGGAGATCCCCGGCCTGCGCCCGCTGGCCGAGGCCCTGGCCGCCGGTGGCTACCGGGTGCTGCTATGGGACCGCCCCAATTGCGGCGCCTCCGATGTCCAGTTCTATGGGCAGAGCGAGTCGCACATGCGCGCCGAGACGCTGCACAAGCTGGTGACGGGCCTGGGCTTCGAGCGATGCATCTTGGCCGGGGGTTCCGGTGGGGCAAGGGATTCCATGCTCACCACGATGCTCTACCCCGAGATGGTGACCAAGCTTGTGGTGTGGAACATCGTCGGCGGCACCTACGGCACCTTCGTGCTCGGTTCCTTCTACATCATCCCCAGCATTCTGGCGGTGCGTGGCACCGGAATGGACGGCGTGATGAAGGTCCAGGAATGGCGCGAGCGCATCGAGGAAAACCCCAACAACAAGCAGCGATTCCTCGACTTCGACAAAGACGAGTTCCTCAAGCTCATGCTGCGCTGGCTGAACGCGTTCGTTTCCAAGCCCGGTCAGACGATTCCGGGTGTCGAGGACGAGATGTTCGACCGAATCACGGTGCCCACATTGATCATTCGTGGTGGCGAGAACGACATGGACCACCCAAAGCGGACATCGCTGGAAGTCAGTTGCCTGATCAAGGGATCGAAGCTCATCGACCCGCCGTGGCCCGAGGACGCCTGGGAGCGTGCGTCCGAAGATCGCGCCGCGGGCAGGGTGCAGCACTTCAACATGTTCGACACCTGGGTGCAGGCGGCACCCGCGATCCTCGGGTTCCTGGGCTCGTGATGGCGCTGCGTCGTCTTTTGAGAGTCCTACCGGGTGCGGATATGGACCTCACAGTTGAGCGACGCCTCCAGCGCCGTGTGCACCCGGCTTTCCGGAATTCGTTCGAGGTCGGACTCCCGCAGCGTCACGTTCACGATATCGAACCCGTCCTCGCCCGGGACCCGTTCGATTTCACCGGTGAGCCCGAACGCGGACAACACCCCGTGCGCGTCATAATCGGTTCCCCGGCTGACAAAGGTGACCACACCCGGAACGGGCGTTGCGCCGAACACTTTGGTGCACAACCCGATTGCGGTTTCTTTGGCCGAATCGCCGCTTTCGGCATCGATGAGCAATTCGACCTCGCGGCGGCTCACCGGCATGGCAGCGAGATCGTTTTCGACCATGCCCGCGCCCGTCTGGGCCGCCAGCTCGAGGAGTGCCGCCATGCCGTCACGTAGTTGGGCGGGCGTGAGCACGCCTTGTGGGTCAACGTTGACGCGCACTACCGCAGTTCGCATGTGCGCAAGCCTAACTAAGACGACAGGCCAGCCGTGAACACCACCGAATCCGCCAACATCACGACCGTCACCGCGCCAGGGTGTAAGCCCCGGTTGCTCGGCGAACAGCCCGGTCACGGGCGTGAAGACCTCGCCGCCTACCGCGGGCTGGGGGGCTATCGCCCACTTGCCGACGCCGACGAACTGTTGAGCGAAGTTGAATCCAGCGGGCTGGTCGGCCGCGGGGGTGCGGCGTTTCCGCTGGCGGTCAAGTTACGCGCGGTGCGCGACAACGGCCGCCTGGTGGCGGCCACTGGTGGCGCCGTCGTCGTCGCGAATGGTGAAGAGGGAGAACCGGCTTCGGTCAAGGACCGCTGGCTGCTACGGAATCGTCCGCACCTGATCTTGGACGGATTGCGGTTGGCCGCGGCGATCGTGGCCACCGATCGCGCCTACATCTATGTATCCGACCCGGAGTCGGCGCACAGCGTCGAAACCGCGCTTGGGGAGCTGGATCCCGACACGCTCGGCGTCACGATCCGGATGTTCACCGTGCCAGCCGGCTACGTGGCCGGTGAGGAGACCGCCGCCGTCCGTGCTATCAACGGCGGGCCCGCCAAACCAACGGACAAGCCGCCGCGTCCCTTCGAAGGCGGCATCGACGACCGGCCCACGTTGGTGAGCAATGTCGAGACACTGGCCAACCTGCCCTACCTGCAGTGCCAGGGCGCGGCAGCGTTTCGTTCTGAAGGCACGACGCTGTCCCCGGGTACCTTCCTGGCCACCATCACCGGGGCCGGCCGGCCGCCGGTGCTCTATGAACTTCCACACGGTCTGTCGTTCACCGAACTTCTTGCCCTGCATGATGTTTCGCCGGACCGCGTGCGTGGGGCACTGATGGGCGGCTATTTCGCCGGTCTGCTCAACCGCTCGGTGTTGGAGACCACCCTGGACCACGAGACGATGCGGCGTGTGGGCAGCGGTCTGGGCTGCGGCGCGATCTCGATCATCACCGACGACTGCCCGGTCGCGGTGGCGGCGTCGGTCTTGGCCTACTTCGACCGCGAAAACGCCGGGCAGTGCGGATCATGTTTCAACGGAACGGCAGCCATGGCCGCGGTCGGCGGCGCGCTGCGCGACGGCGTCGCGACGACAGAGGATGTCGAACGGTTGCGCCGCTGGTCGGTGCTGCTGCGCGGGCGCGGAGCGTGCGCAACGCTGGATGCCGCCACCAACGTGGCCGCCAGCCTGCTCGATCAGTTCCCCGACGAAGTCAGTGCACATCTCGACGGCAGGTGCTCCGATTGCACCCGCGGCGCATTCCGCGCCGACCGTCCCTACGAGGCGGAGGCTGTGAGGCAGACATGAAAATCCGTCTGGACCGCACCATTTGCGACGGCTTCGGGTTCTGCGCCAAACACGCACCGGGCTACTTCTCGCTCGACGACTGGGGGTACGCCTCCCTCATTGGAGACGGCACGGTTGCCGAGTCAGATCGCGATGCGGTGATGCGGGCGTTGCTCGACTGCCCGGTGCACGCCATCACCGAAATCGGTCAGCGCACCGCCCGCGTTGCTCAGGCGCCACTCGCCGAAACCGAGGACCCGGCCGAGCATCTCAAAACCGAAGAGAACGAAGCCGAGTGGGGCTTTACCCGTTGAGCCGAGCCAGGACCGGACCGTGCAACTCACCTTCGACGCCGAGGTAGAAGCCTTTCGCGCGGAGTTCGTCAGTTTTCTCACCGAACATCTGCCGGCACAGGCGCAGGCCGCCGAGCGGCCCTCGTCAACGTCGCATGTGCCCGAATGGTCACGCCGGTGGCAGCGGCTCCAGTTCGACCACGGCTGGCTACTGCCCGGCAATCCACCGGAATTCGGCGGCCGCAACGCAACTATCTTGCAGCAGTTCGTGCACCGCGAAGAGCTGTCCAGGCGCCGGATCTATCACTGCTTCAACCCGCAAGGCGTCGGCATCATCGCGGCGTCACTGTTGTCCTTCGGCACCGAGGAGCAGAAGCGGCGCTGGGCGATTCCTATTCTGCGAGCCGAGAAGACGGCGTCACTGGGGATGAGCGAGCCCGGAGCCGGTTCGGATTTGGCAGGGCTGCGGACGAGGGCCGAGTTGATCGGTGATCAGTTCGTGGTCAACGGGCAGAAGGTGTGGACCTCGGGCGCCCATGACGCCGACGTCATCCTGACGTTCGTTCGAACCGACCCGAATGCCCCTAAGCACAAGGGAATCAGCGCGCTACTCATCCCGACCGACACCCCCGGGCTGGTGCGTCGCCCCTTCCCGTCGGTCTATGACCGAGACGACTTGGACTTCAACGAGGTGTTCTTCAACGACGTCCGGGTGCCCGCGGATAACCTGATCGGCCCGCTCAATGGCGGATGGCGGGTCGCCAACGGCTCACTGGGCCACGAACGCACCTTGATGTGGATGGCCTTCGCGAACCGCCTCGAGCAACTGCTCGAGGACTACCGGCCGACGGACGAGGTGAACGCGGACCACTACGCCACCATCGTGATGGACTACTACGCGCTGCGGCTGCTGGGTTCGGCCGCGCTGGGCCGAGCGGCCCGCGGCCAGGTTGACGTCGCAGCTCTGTCCGTACTGAAGGTCTTCGGTTCCGAGGCCGAACAGAGCGCGCTACGGCACGCGCTGGACGGGTCGGGCCTCGATGGCCTATGCGACAAAGCGCTGACGGCTCGGTACAATCCTTATGCCCCTGACCTTTTCACCGCTAGCTGGTTCGGCCGCTACATCAGCAGTTACGCGGGCACCATCGCGGGCGGCACCTCGGAGATACAGCGAAACATCATCGCGCAGCGCGTCCTTAGCCTGCCATCGAGGTGATCACAACGTCGGACACAGCGACGACAGGAACTCCTGAGTACGGCGCCGCGATTTCGCTCGCTCGCCAACATCGTTGCCCAACGGCACAATTCGCACCGCCACATCGGTGACACCCGCGTCGCGATACCGGCGCAGCCGATCGAGGACGGCCGACTCGTCGCCGGCCGCCATGGTGTCGCCGACGTCTTCGGCGTCGCCATGCTCCAGCAAGCGCACATAGTTCGGCGAGAAATCCGCGTGACCGAGCACCTCGCTGGCATAGGCGCGCGCGTCGTCCGTCTCGCTGTTCGAACAGAGCGCGACGGGTACACCGGCGACGATCCGTGGCGTGGTGCGCCCGGCCCGGTCGGCGGCCGCGGTGATGCGCGGGACAACATGATTTCCGATGGCGCGCTCGTCGGCCATCCACAACACCGTGCCACCGGCCCGTTCACCCGCGAGTTGCAACATCGTCGGCCCGAGCGCGGACAACAGCACTGGGACCTCGAAGGCATCCGTGACATCGACCGGCGAATGCACGCAATAGTTTTCGTTGTCGACATCGACGCTTCCCGGTCCGGCGAAGGCCGCATCGAGCACATCGAGGTAGTCACCCATCAAGCGTGCCGGGCGATTGTAGGGCAACCCCAGTTGGGACTTGACGATCCAATGATGGGAGGGCCCGATGCCCAGTGTGAACCGCCCGCCGCAGGCAGCCTGAGTGGTCAACGCCTGTTGCGCCATGATCATCGGATGACGAGTCTGAATCGGAACCACCGCGGTTCCGATCTCGATGCCAGCGGTGGCCTGTCCGATCAGGGCAACGGCGGTCATCGCGTCGAGATAACCCGGAACCTGCGGCATCCAAAACGCGGTGAAACCGTCGCTTTCGGCCGCGACGCCGTCGTCTATCAGTCCGGCAAGCCGATCGGCACGCGAACGCTCCTTGTCGGAGCCAACCATCAAACCGATACGCATACCCGCGCCTTCCTACGGCACATATCGATCCCATTCGTACGGAACGATCGTGAAAAATGGTGCGGCGAAAAGAGGCTCGATTCTTGACTCGGCCCAACGGGCCGTCAGCACCGGTCGCAGCCGGTCCGCCGTGGCGACCGGATCGTCGTCGAGGAAGCAGTACGTGATCGACTGATTTTCTCGAGCGCTGGCCAAGCTGGCATCGACCCGGCGCGACAGGGCCGACCAGACACCGGCGACACCGTCGACTTCGACCAGCGGCTTCAGCGCTGCCGATCCCCGCTCGACCAACACGAACGCGCCCCGCACGGGTAGCCAGGGCAGCACGTCGGAGCCGACCTTGACCCCGGGTGCTGACATCCTGTCTTGGACGTCGTACACGCCGCGTTCCACCGGCGGCAGCAGCGGGAGTTTACGGCCGGCGTTACCGAGAGCCGTTGACAATTCGTTGAAATCGTGCAATCCGGCCGTGCCGGTGAAGAAGTAGGTCATCACATGGTCGACCGCGTCCAAGGGCCCGTCGCCGACCACGCGCGCGGACCGGCAGGCCGGCGTGGACACCAGACGCAGCGAGGCGCGCACCGCGGCCAGTCGGTGTTGCTCCGGCCGGTGGTCGAGGGTGTGCCAACGCAGATACTCGGCGTCCTTGCCGTCGGGGTGGCGGGTCGCCATCGAAACGAACAGCGTGGAGATCTCACCATTCCCGGTGGCGAGGATGTCGGCGACATCGTCGGATGGTGCGCCAGGAAGATTCATCGCGTACTTCCGCACGGTCCCGTCGAATCATGCGGGGACAGAACGAGTTCCGGGTGGCGGGCGGCGACCATGCGCCGGAACCCCTCACGCCAGGGCACCTTCGTTCTACCGAGTACCTCATGCATACGGGTGACGTCCGGCCACAATGGCGTGTGCGCCTGCGGCGTGTAGTCGAAGACCGGCTCGACGCCGGCCAGCTCACCCATGAACGTGCAGTACTCCTCGATACTGACCGTTTCGCTGCCGGCCCAATTCACCACGACCGGGGGTACCGCCGCGACTTCCATGGCACGGACGCCGAGCTCGACGTAGTCGTCTTCGTAGATCGGGTTGTAGTTGTTCGGCTTGTCCGGATGCAGCCGAATCGGCTTGCCCGCCAACATCGCATCGAGACGGTCGGCGGGGGCACCGCCTTGCGGGCCGTACGTCGAACAGATCCGGATGATGGTGAGCGGAATCTGGTAGTGCCGGGCGATCCAGGTGCACACCGCTTCCGCGGCAACCTTGGATAAGCTGTAGTTCGCCCGTAACGGTGCCCCTGGCGGATCGGTCTCCGTCAGCGGCCGCTGTCCCTGGTACGCATAGATCGAGCCGGTCGAGCAGAAGACGAAGCCCTTGGCGGCGCGGCAGTGGTACAGCAATTCTCCCGAATTCTGCGCGTTCGTTTCCACGCAGCGATTCCAATCGTCCGTGCCTGGGTCCACGGCAGCATGGAAGACGTAGCCGAAATCGTCCGGGAGAGCTGAGAACTCGCCAGCGCTGACATCCAGCGCCACGGGCCTGATCCCGGCGTCCACGAGTTTCTGCCGGGCCGCGGGATCTTTCAGGCGCGCGGCGCCCCATACCTCGTTTCCCGCCGCCGCCAGGGCCCGCGCGATGGGAAACGCGATCTTGCCCGTCGCTCCGGTGATCAGGATCTTCTCTGCGTCGAGCAAACCAGCCCTCCGAATGTTAAGTACTTGATACCGCGCTGCGAGCATAACTCCCGGCAGGCACGAAACGCCATGACGACCGGGTTCGCCGCCTGTCGCTCCGGGATGTTTCTTCTGGTCGCGGCGGTAGCAACGGCATAAGCTGGCATGAGCCAAGGTCGGGATGGCCCAAACGGGAGGCCCACCATGAGGTGGTTTATTCGTCGTATGACCGCTGTCATTGCGGTCGCCTTCATGGCGATGGCTGTCGCGGTGATCGCGACGCCGGGAATCAGCTGGGCGCAGTGCGATCCCAACATGTCGTGGAATGTGGCGACCTGGGAGTGCAAACCGCAGCCACCGATGCCGGCTTGGTATACCCTCCCGCCGGCGTACGCGCCGCCGTTTGCGGCCCAGGATGTACCGCCGCCGCCCCCGCCGCGGCCATGGTGGTCGCCGAACGAACCGATGTGGAATGCCGGCTTTCACCAATGGGGTACGTATTTCACCGGCACCTGGGTGCCGTACTGACGGCGGCCGCACACCGACCTGCATCACGAGCGCTACCAGCGCGTCTGGATCGCGCCTGGCTAAAGTGATAACGTAATTCTCCGATTTGCATAACGGGCCTACCGATTTGTCCGGCCGCCCGACTCCCGGAGGTGACGTGTCAGCAGCACCGGGCCGCCCCCTGCCCCTGGTCACGGAAGAGAACGAATTTTTCTGGATCTCCGGCGCCGACGGAAAGCTACGGCTGCAGGAATGCCAGGCCTGCGAATCGCTGATCCATCCGCCCGCGCCGGTGTGCCGGTACTGCCGGTCGCGCGATGTGGGGGTGCGGGCGGTCTCCGGCAGGGCGACGATCGCCGGATTCACCATCAACGAGCGGTTCAGTCTGCCCGGGCTGGCGGCGCCCTACGTGATCGCACAGGTGGCGATCGCCGAGGACCCGCGCGTGCGATTGACCACCAACATCGTGCAGTGCGATCCCGATCAGCTCGAGCTCGGCCGACAAGTCGAGGTCGTTTTCGAGCAGGTCGAGGACGTGTGGTTTCCGCTGTTTCGGCCTCTGCGGGACGGAGAGGCCGATGCCGAGCCCGCTCCCCTGCCGGTCGATGAGATCGCACCGGAACGCTTCGGCGAACATGTCCGGCCGATGCTCACCGCCGAGAAATTCGAAGACAAGGTTGCGCTGACCGGGATCGGCATGTCGCCGATCGGACGCCGGTTGATGCAGCTGCCACTGGCGCTGACGGTCCAGGCATGCGAGGCCGCCATCGCCGACGCCGGGCTGACGTACGCGGACATCGACGGCCTGTCCACCTACCCCGGCGCGATCAATGTCGGTGGCTTCGGCGAGGGTGGCGTCACCGCTCTCGAGGCCGCGTTGGGCATTCGGCCAACATGGCACAACGGCGCCATGGAGACGTTCGGCCCGGGTGGCTCAGTGATCGCCGCGATGCTTGCGGTCGCCTGCGGGTTGGCACGTCACGTGCTGTGCTTCCGGACGCTGTGGGAGGCCACCAACGGCGAGCTGATGAAGCAGGGCAAGATCGCCCCGTCGATGGGCCGGATGTCGGGCTGGCAGATGCCATTTGGCGCAACTTCTGCCGCACACACCTTGGCGATGAACGCGCAGCGGCACTTTCACCGGTACGGCACCACCAAAGAGACGCTGGGCTGGATCGCGCTGAACCAGCGCGCCAACGCCGAACTCAACCCGACCGCCATCTATCGGTCACCGATGTCAATGGACGACTATTTGGGCGCGCGGGCCATCACCACGCCGTTCGGTCTGTACGACTGCGACGTGCCCTGCGACGGCGCGATCGCCGTCATCGTCTCGGCCGTCGACGCCGCCCGCGACCTGGCCAAGCCTCCGGTGCTGGTGGAAGCGGTGGGAACCCAGATCGTCGAGCGAATCGACTGGGACCAAAGCACTCTCACCCACGAGCCGCAGGTGCTGGGCCAGGCGGCGCACGTGTGGACGCGCACCTCGCTACGGCCGTCGGATGTCGATGTCGCCGAGCTGTACGACGGATTCACCATGAACTGCCTGTCCTGGATCGAGGCGCTGGGATTCTGCGGAATCGGCGAGGCGAAGGAGTTCCTGGACGGCGGCAAAAACATTGCGCGCGACGGCCAACTGCCGCTCAATACGCATGGCGGTCAGCTGTCGCACGGCCGCACCCACGGCATGGGTCTGCTGCACGAGGCCGTCACACAACTGCGCGGCGAGGCCGGTGACCGCCAAGTCTCCGACGCCCGCGTCGGGGTCGTCAGCAGCGGCGGCCTAACACCCAGCGGCGTGATTCTTTTGCGGGCCGACCGGTGAGCGCAGCCCCCCGCCCCCGGCTCGTCATCGTGGACGGCGTACCGATGTCGGCGTTAGTCGCTGAAGCCGACGAACCGAAGGCCGTGATCGTGGCCATCCATGGCGGAGGCACCACCGCCGTATATTTCGACTGCCCGGGCCGCCCATCGTTCTCGTTGCTACGCACCGGCGCCGCAGCCGGATTCACCGTGGTGGCCCTCGACCGGCCTGGCTATGGCAGCTCCGCCCCCTACCCGGAAGCGATGGTCTCCGGGGAGCAGCGCGTCAACCTGGCTTACGGTGCTGTCGATCGCATCCTCGGCGAAAGACCGCGTGGCGCAGGCATATTCGTGTGGGGCCATTCGGGCGGTTGCGAGCTGACGATACGATTGGCCGCCGACGCTCGCGGTGCCGACCTGCTTGGCATCGAGCTCGCGGGCACCGGCCGGCACTACCACCCCGCAGCCAAGAAAATACTGAAAACGGCCACCCGCGAACGCCGGCCGTCGGGCATGCGCGAATTGCTGTGGAGCCCAGAGGAGCTCTATCCGCCGGAGGTCCTCGGCGGCGCCACGGTTTCGCCGTCGGCTCCGTCTTACGAGGACCAGATGGTGTCGGATTGGGCGCGACAGACTTTTCCGGAGCTTGCGCCCGCAGTGCGCGTCCCGGTGCACTTCAGTATCGCCGAGCACGAAAAGGTCTGGCAGACCGACGATGCGGCGGTGACCGAGATCGGCACACTGTTCGCCGGGGCGCCGCGGTATCGGCGAACGGCTCAAGGGCTTCCGGCCGGCGCGCCCACAATGTGGTGGGGTAGCCTTCCTCGACGATCCGACGTGCCATGGGCCCGCCCTGACTGCCCAACCCGATGAACCCGACGTGCATCAACCGGCCTCCAGATCGGATTCGGTGTTCGTCACACGTTCAGGCACGCATTCCCGCACGAAATCAAGAACTTTCGAGTGGTAGTCGGGGGCGGCGTGGCTGAGGCTGATGTTGTGCGCGGCGTCCGGTTGTCGATGGACGCTGAACCGCGGCGCCCCGGCGAACAGTGTGCCGATCTCGGTCACCGCCGCATCGTCGGTCTGCCAGACCTTTTCGTGCTCG
>NZ_LZKU01000026.1 GCF_001672975.1 Mycobacterium sp. 1465703.0 | reverse complement strand
GGGGCCCGCTGCCCGTTGTCAGCTGCACTTACGGCGACAGAGCCCAGCCACGCACCGAACTCTTCGAGCCTGCGCGCGCCGCACGAAGGCGCCGCTGTATCTGGGCGTGGCCCTCACTGTGGCCGTCGTGCTGTTCGCCATCGTAGGATTTTGGGCCCCAGGCCTTTTCGTCACCAAAGAACTCGCCGTCACCTCCGTTCAGGCCGACGTTGCACGGATCCTTTCCGATCCCAGCGGCTACGGCGCCAAGAACGTCAGCAACGTCACCTGCAACGACGGGCGCAACCCCACCATCACCAAGGGCGGCTCCTTCAGCTGCCAAGCAACCATCAATCACATCGCGCATCAGTTCCTGATCACCTTCACCGATGACGCAGGAAGCTATGAAATCAGCGCACCCAAGGGCACCAAGGTCTGACACCCCAGGCGCCAGCACCCGCCGATGATCGGCGAGCGCGGACAGTTCCTCACAGCCTGAAACGCACGGCCAACTGAGCCCACCGCTGTCGGTGCAGCATCACCCCGAATCCCTGAGGAGACAACCACACCGTGGAACTGCTAGTGCTGCTCCTCAAGGTTGCACTGATCGCCTTCAACATCGCAGGCACTGCTGCGCTGATTCTGCGCGCGGTTCGACGCTCGCGCGCCAACCGGCGAGATCCTCGGTGGAACGCACACCGCGGTCGCGGGCAGCCAGGATATGAGGCGATGGTTTATGGTGCGATGCCGAATACACCACTACCCGAATGGGCCTTCTGGGATGACGAGGACACCGATCTAGACGAAACCGATTGACCTGCAGCAGATCCCGTTGCACCGATAGCAACCATGGCGGTCGCGGATCTGTCGCCTAACCCGTCGCCGGGCGCGACTCGGCAAGCGCACGCTGCATGTCATCGACGCTAACATTCAGTACTGACGGGTCGGTGCGCACGAGTTGATCCAGATCTTGTGGATCAGGAGCCACCCTGTGTAGTCGGCGGGCTCGTTCACGCCGGCACGCCACCGCCACTTTGCGGGCGTAGCGTCCATTGCCGGCCACGTCGAGCATGGTGCCGCTCTCATAGGGTTGAGACCGCAGATGAGTTGCTTCCGCACGCAGCATGTCCCAGGCGGCGTCGTCGACGACCAGACGCTCTTTGCCGGCCAGATGGCGTCCGATCGCCACGATCTCATCGGGTGTGTAGCTGTTAAACGTCAGCGTGAAATGGAATCGGCCGGCCAGGCCGGCGTTGGCCTTGAGAAAGTCCCGCATTTCCTTCGGATAGCCCGCGACGATCACCACCAGTTCGTCACGGTAGTCCTCCATGTACTTCAGTAAGGTGTTGATCGCGTCAACACCGAAGGAGTGCCCCTCTGTTTTAGGAACCAGCCGGTAGGCCTCATCGATGAACAGCACGCCGCCGCGCGCTTCCTCGCACACCTCTTTCATCTTGGCCGCCGTCTGGGAGACGTAGCCGATCACGATGTCTTCCTCGGTCACCTCTTTGACGTCGGGGCGCGCGATCGTGCCCAAACCAAAGAGCACTTCTCCGACAACGCGAGCGAACGTCGTCTTGGCAGTCCCCGGCGGGCCGAGAAACACCATGTGGTTTTCGTTGCTGGTGGCCCCGCCGTCGCCCTGCTCGGCGAGCAGTTGCTCGATCTGAACCTCGGTGCGCCACACCGCAATCTGTTCCTTGGCGTCTTCGAGACCGATCAACTCGTCGACGCGGGCTTGAGCTCGGTTGAGGACTTCTTGGCGCTCGCTGGCCAGGGCCGCGGCCGCTCGGGCGTCGCGGCTCGTTTCAGTCGCCGAATCCCACTTGTTGGTGCGCGTGGCGATGGTTTCAGCATCAGTGGTCACGATGCGATAGTCAGGTTCCTCGAGGGCCTTGCGTGCCTGCGGGATCACCACGCCGTCGATCGTAGCGCTGCGGAAGGCTTCATCGGCCGCGTCGAACTCGCCCAGCTCGCGCAGGCACCACCCCTTGGTGAGCGCCAAATCTGCTGCAATATAGGCGTTTTGGGTGGATATTTGGTCCATCAGGTCTAGTGCTGCCTGCGCTTGTCCCAGCGAGGCCAACGCCATCGCGCGCAGGGTTTGGGTTGCGGCCAACACGTCGTTGGGCACATAGGTGGCGATCGCCGGCGGACACACATCAGTGACCGCGCACAGATCCGGCCAGCGCTGGGTGGCGTGATACAAGGCGGCGGTCACGAACTGTCGCCAGGTTGCCGCTTGCGCGTCGGCGGCCAGCTCGCTGTCGTTGAGAACCGTCATCGCCTGCTCGAAGTCACCCGCGCCAATGAGGGCACTGGCAAAGGCCAGAGCGATGGTGCCTCGTGACCACACCTGCAGCTGCAAGTACAGCGGCGCCGGGACCACGGCTTGCAGTGCGCCATCTTGCTGGCCGATGCGGCGGGTTTCGCGATAAAGAGCCCGCGAGTTCAGATACGCGCCGGCTAAGGCGTCAACGCTGTGATCGCCGCACGCCAGTCGACCCAGCCAGGCATCGGTCATGGCCGGGTTCTGGTCGGTGATCTCGGCGAACGCCCGCTGGGCCGCTGCGGGGTCGCCCGCGCTGAAGCGATTGATCGCCGCATCGAAAGCGCGCCGTTGTTCTGTGGGGGAAGTCGTGGTCATCGGGCTCCCCAATCGGCCTGTCGTCTAGCGCTCACCGCTCCCTCTTCCACAGGTGCCATCGTAAACGCCCCGGCGTACTGCGAGAACGGCATCGTCAGTGGCCCGAGATGGGATCGACCGCCGCCGGGGGTTCGTCGTCGGGCGGCGGCCCGGTGTGATCCTCGGGCGGGGGTGCAGGCGGAAGCGGAATATCGCTGGAAGTGTGATCGGCGTATGCCCACAGTGGTGGTGTGGTGTCCCAACCGGTGTTCGACGCGGCAGCCGAATGGGAACTGGTGGACTGGAGTTCGGCGACTGCGCCCGGCTCTGCGGCCGCTGCCCAGCGGGTGTCGAGGACCGCTTGCCCGGGGGCGTTTATCTGCCCGGCGGTCCGGCCGCGGGGCTGGCGTTGGGGGCGGCGGCGAGGGTCTATTCCGGCACCGGCCTTGGCGATCAGTTGGTCGATCTCCCCGGCTGCTGTGGTCGCAGCGACCGCAGGGTGGGCGCCTGCGGCCGCTGCGGTCGTTGACGTCTCAGCGACCGCGGAGGGCTGTCCTGAGGCCGCTGCGTCGCTTTGCGCTGCTGCGGGAACCGGCGCGAAGCCTTCGTGAGGTTGGCCGAGGACGTCTTCGGGGTTATTGATTGATGATTGCTCGTCGAGCTGTTCCCAGGGGGTTTTGGTTTTGCCGCGCAGGCCGCGCAGGCCACCTAGCGCTGCTGAGCCAGCACCGCGTAGTCCGGCGTGCATGGCCAAGCCCATCGCGACGTCGCCGGCGCGGCCGAGCAGACCGCGACCGGGGTGTTGGCCCTGTAGGTCGGCGCGGATATGGCGGAGGAGATACAGCGCCGCCATCGAGGCGCCGGCCATGATCAGCACATGCGCGAAGGGGTTGCTGCCGCCTAACTCGGCGGGCAAGGGGCGGGAGATGAGGCGTTCGATCGCCAGCCCCATCACGCTGACGAAAGTGACGAACACCATGACTTCGATCGGGTGTTTAAAGAAACGCCACACAGTGGCTTTGGCGTGTTCTTGCGCCGCTCCGGAGATGCCGCCGGCGAACACGCTGGGCAAGAGTTTGGCGGTGGTGTACATCGCTTTGAGTGACACCGTGAATACCGACGCTCCCGCGGAAATCATGAACCAACCAAACAGAAACGCCGCGGCAACCAATATCAAGCCGCCGAAAGTGTTCGAGCCGTCAAGGTTTTGGGCGTAATGCACAGCGGCTGCATCCCCACAGCGGGCCATTGCTTTGATCGGACCGTCTGATACGCCTTGGTGTAGTGCTGCGGTGTATTGCGCTGCGCACCCGGGCTTTGTGTCTACGACGTGGCCGAAGTTGAAGACTTGCAGAGGCTCTCGTACGACGTGGGTGATGAGACTCGAGGTGAGGGTGTCGACTTGACCGGTGAAACCACCGCTTGCGCCGATAGCGCCATTGTGGGTGAACGCTTCTGCGGTGCTAAATCCCATGCTGCGGCCGAACGCCAGCATGCCGTCGCTGCCGTACATCATTCCGGCGGGGTCGGAGAATACGGTGATGGCCAAGGCCGGCATCATGATCGCCAGCAGAACCATCGTCCAGCCGCGGCCAGCCTCGCCCCGCCGGATAGCCAACACACCCATGAACACCCCGAGCGGCACCGTGAGGGCGACCAGACCCCACCGGGTGGTGACGGTGATGACCGCGTCGGTGATTGCTTTGGCGATCTCACCAAACACTGTGAGCCAGTAGGTTGAAATGGTCAGTTTCATGATCCACAGCGATAAAGCGATGATCCCGATGAAGGTGGCCGCCTCGGCGGTCAAGATGTTGGAGGCTGCGAAACCTGTCGACATCACCTCGAGAGCGTGGATGACCCAAGGGAACCAGGAACTAGGATCATGAACTTGGGTGTCGGGGCCGCCTTGGGTGATCTGATCAGGGAGGCTGGCCAGCGACAGGTAGAAGTCGCCGATAGGAACACCGTAATTATCGTGCAGGCCAGTCCAATTGAGCACGGCGGCGTTAGTTGATGCGCTTGCTCCCGGGGCCAGTGTGACCGCGAGGGTTGCCAGGAGCTGCAATAGTGCATACACCTTGAGCGGGCGAGCCACACGCGGATGGCGCAGCAGCCAGTACTGTGCTCTGGCTAGCATGCGCTGATCCTGTGGCGTTGCCGTTTACGGTGCGGGTTGGTGTCATAGAGCTCGGCGAGCTCGCGGGTCGGGGCGCCGAACAACTTGACTTTGCCCCACCCGCCGAATTCGTCGAGGTACCACGCTTCACCTTCGCGGCCGGGAATGACTTTGCCGTGGCGGCTGTCGATCGAATCGTCGCCGTAGTTGGGCATCGCCGCGGGGCTGGTGTTGCTGACGTAGTCGTTGCGCAACTGTGGGTGTCGGTCGAGGTCGCGGTTGCACCACAGCAGCGTGTCCTCGGCGATCGCGGCATCTTTGAAGCCCAGGCAGAGCCGTTGCTCAATGTATTCGTCTTCGAGTACACCAAAGTCATTTCTGGGTGACTGGCTGATACCCAGAAACAGGGTCCATGCCTTACGTCCTTGGCGGATCACGTTATTCGCACAGCGCTGCCCGCCAGGAGAATGCGTCCACGCCGCGCACTCCTCGACGACCAGGATGTCTGGCTGGGTGTCGCGAGAAAAGAACAGCGACTCGGCGAGATCGGCAGCCATGCCGTACAACGCTTGGGCGGCGCGCTGACTCGGGGTGGTTTGGTGGTGAAGATGGGCTTGGTATTCCTCGGTGACGGTCGGCAGTTTGAGGCCGCCGAAGTTCCAGATGACAAGCTGCTTGGACAAGTCCGGCAGCGGCAGGGTGTCATCGAACATCGGTGCCAGCAGGCGCTCGGCGCGTAGCCCTTCCAACGCGATCAATAAATCGTCGTCGACGCTGACGCGGTCGGCTCTGCTGCGGTCGGCTAACAGCCCGATCAGCTGATTGAGGCAGCCGATACCGTTGATGTGACGTGCGGCCGGGGCGAGCAGCCCTTTGAGTCGCGACGCCTGGGGGCTCAACGGGGAGAATTCCATTTGCGGTAGCAAATGGTCGACAGTGCGCTCCGCGGCGTGCTCGAACGGGAAAATACGCAGTCCGTCAAGGCTGAATCTCGGATTCTTGGGGTCGATGACGACCTTTTTATTGTCGTCAAACGTGGAAAGCGCCTTTTGGTGTTCTCGCGCCTCGGTGGGGTCGATGAGATGGATTCCGGCACCCAATTCCAGCCATGACCGCACGAGGTTTTTGGCGCATTGCGACTTGCCGCGTCCCGGGGATCCTCCGATGATGAGGTTGCCCGGATTTTCCCGGCCCGGGGCGCCGATCAGGTCGTTGAGAACGATCTCGCGCAGGCCCGGACTCGTGATGGTCTCCCCTAGCGGGACCCCGACGTTGTTGCCGAGGCTGGTGGCCAGCAGGGGTACGAATTTCGCGAACGCGTTCGTGGTGGAGGGGTTTCGGATTTCGTGCAGTGCGGCGGTGGCTTCGGTTCCTGGATTAAGGGCGCGCCATAACGTGGTCTGGCTGCCGCGTCGGCGTTTGAGCTCGAGGCGTTGGGTGCGATAGCGGCGGATCACTTCTGCGATTGCGCTGTCGGCGGCCTCAGGGTCAGCGGCGGCGGCGGTGACCACGACCGCGGCGTTTACGCCGCGCTCGGCGCTGCCCTGCTTAAGGGCGGAGGCCAGTTGCCTGCCGGAGACGAGTTTGCGCAGCAGCTCGTCGTCGCTGTCGGCGTGGCGGCCACGTTGGCGTGCCTGATCTTTGATGTTGGTGATGACGTTGTGTGCGGTGGCCACGGCCACTTCTGCGGTGTCGAACGTGAAGTGAATGGTCCAATCCAGGGTGATACCCGGCTGGGTCACGTCATCGAGCACTTTGAAGATGGTTGCGCGTGGCCAACGCAGACCGGCGTCGGGCCATTTTTCCAGTCCGACAATGGCTTGATAGGAGTCGGCCACAGCGTCGTCTGCGTGCCGATATGTGCGCAGGAAGATGTCGGCCTCCGTGCGGGCGGCGCGCCATCGCCGACCTCGCAGGGCGGCCGCCGAGGGGTCTTTCCAGACTGGGGTAAACGCTGATCCGGGTAGCCGGGCATCCGGATTATGGGGCTGATTAGGAATGGGCTTTTGCCAACTATGGCGGCTGGCGGTGTAGTTCCAGTGCCACCAAATCTGTTCCACACTCACTGGTTTGGCGAATAGCGCCGGCGGTAGTTTGGCGACCATCGTGGCGGCCAGTTGGCGATAGTGCGCCAGTGCGGCGGCGCTGTCTTTGTCGCGGCCGATGATGGAGTCGAGGCGGCGCTGCCATCCCCCTGCCGTGGTGGCCCCGGACAGGCCGTAATCCAACGGGAGACTCAGCCAGTAGATGCGGCGACGCGAGTTGCGGGCATGTAGGGCCGGGGCCCAGCGCTGACAGTGCTGCACCCACGCTTCGGCGTGTTGGGGCATGGCAGTTGCGTCAATGACGTTGTCAGGGTGCAGGTCTGGGTGGGCATAAATCATGCGTCGGGTGATGTTGCGAGTTGACACCGGCGCCGTCAGGCCGCTCAGGATCGAGCCGGAGGGCAGACTTCGGAGGAGCTCGGCGTGGGTGTCGGCGACAAGATCCTGGGATTCTTTGGGCAAGAAGATGAAAGGCAGACCCGATAACAGGTATTCGGCGTAGACCCCGCTGCGGGTGAAGCGTAGGTTGCCGACAGCCTCGATCGGTCCGGCGTCGGTTGTGAGAGTCATTGTGGCGTAGCCTGGTTCGGTGTTTGAGCGTGGTGTGAACACACCACCAGCGGGCGTAAGTCGGCCAGCCAGAAGTGCAGCCGTGTGCGCAGTGAAGGCCGCGCCGCAGGTAGCTTGGACAGGGCCCAGACTCCCGCCGCGGTCAATACGGTGCCGATGGCACCGATGGTCAAGGCGTTTCCGCTTTGCAGGTTCAGCGTCATCAGTGAGGTTGTGACCACGAAGCCCACCAGCAGTGCGGCGGTGTCAGGAAGCCGCCAGTTCTCCTTGAACGGCAGGCGAAATCCGTCTCCGGAGTCGCCCAGGTAAATCGGAAGATCGCGTTGGTCCGACCACACTTTGGCCGGTGTCTCGTCGGCCACTACTGTCCGTACGGGTTGGGTACGTTGACGTGGTTGCTCACCCCGTGGCTTTGGAACTCGTGGGTGAACAGTGCCGCGATGCCCGCGGACAAGAAGATCGTGACTGATAAACCGATCACCAGGAACTGGTGGGTCATGCCCGCCCCGGCGCCTTCTTTGCTCGCTTTGCCCAAGGTGGCGACGGTGCCCACCACGAGTGCGGCCGCCGCGAGCAGTCCTTCGAGCATGTAGGCCAAGGAGGTGCCGGACGTGAAGAGACCTGCGGCCAAAATTTGTACATGAGTTGCGTTCACGAGGATCTCCTTGTTGTGCTACTTGTGGTTTGAGGCGGCCGGAACAGGGTCGCTGTTATCACTCAGCTGCGGTATTAAGTCTATGGCCGTGATCATCCAAGTTCCGCCGTTATTTTCTACCGTCAACGGGAAGGTGAAATTGATGGTGGCAAACTGCGATGTTTGCGCGATGACTCGCGCTCGGAGGTGAAGGCGCGTCCCCGGTGCTGGCGCGTCAGGAACCTCGGTCGCGGTGTCGGCGTTTTTGATGACGACGCTTTGATAGCCGCCGATCGGTTTGATCCATGAGTCGGCCACCACGTAGCGGTCTAGGCCGGCCGTGGCGGTCAGATACGTGTTGATGAATCCGCTCACTACGGGATACACCGGGTTACTAGGGCTCAGGGGGTGGTCGTAGCCTTCTTTTACATCCGCGCCAGAGCCGGGGTCGCTCATGGGCACCGGCCAATCCATTGCGCGAGGTTGGTAGTGCCAAACCGCCACGGGCACACCGTAAAACGCGGTGCTCGCTTCCGCCGAGGCGTAGGTGCGCTGTTGGACGACTACTACAACCCCATACAGGTCGACATCACCGGCCGAGCCGTTGGGCACGACCGACCACACCTTGGGAGTGTTGATGACCGCTGGCGCCGGCGGAGCCGACTGCGCGGCTGCAGGAACCGTCTCGGCCTGAGGAAGCGTGATGAAGCGTTGCAACGTCGAGTGTTTGGAGCCCGGTGTGGTCAACACCGCGGCAACGAAATCGGCGGCGAACTGACCGGCCGCGGCACGCTGATTATCAACACGATGGGCGATCGCGGCGACGTCGCTACTGTCGGGATGGGATGCGCTGAAAAAGACCTTCACCGATGCGGCGAAGCCGAACACCGCAAACAGCGTCACGACCGCCATCGCCGCCTGACGCAGATGGCCCCGCCCGCGGCTGATGCGGCGCTGCCAGGTCCTCGACATTGTGATAGTGCTCATCAAGCCGTTCCATCTAGTTGGGCGAATGGCCGAAGAATTGCAGTTGGCTCATCGCGAAGGTGGCATCAACTGGGCTGCTGGTGGCGCCGCCACTGACCGGATCAGCCGGTGGCGGGGCCGCCGGGTCAGAGCCAGAGGCTCCGATGAGGGAATCCACCAGCCCACTGGGGGGCATCTCGCCGGGCGCGGCGGTGCTGGGCCCAGATACCTGCGTGGTCGGCAGGGGATTGGCCGGCGGGCGATCGGTGTGCAAGATGATGACATCGACACGCGAGACCAGCACCTTGCTGGGCAACGTCACCGACACCGGCCCGTGGACACTGTGTGTGTCCACGGGCAGCGGATCAGTGACGAGTTCATTGCCGTTGAAAAAGTTGAACTGCAAGTTGGTCACGACCCGGTGCTGCAACCATTCATCCTTGCCGCCTTGGGTTTTCGCCACCCACCCCGGAGTAACCGACAGTGAGTTGAGCATGTAACTGCATGCCGACTTCGGCCGCGACGGATCGCAAATGAACTGCACATGCAGTACTTGGCCATCTAACCGGCTCTCCTGGGGTCCACGACCGCACACCCACGCCGAATCAGACGCGGTGTCAGTCAACGCCAGCGGTGAGCGGGCCGCGAGCTGCTCACCCGCACCCCCGTCCGGGGTGCAACTGGTCGTCCACGGGGTAAACGGCACGGCTTGATCCTGTTGCGGCACAGCAGCACTCGTTGTCGGAACGGCTGCGACCGGGGCGATGGCAGCGTGGTGCTGCGGCGGCGTCACCGGGTCGGGGCCGCCGCCAAATCCAACGAATGCCATCACGATCACAATCGCCACCACGACGGCCGCTAACCCCAGCCACGCGGCTGTTCGCTTCGCCCCACGATTGACGTCTTGACCGGTCTGTTCGCCGCCGCCAGTGGGTTCGTCGAGTTCATGCGGTGCCGGACCAGTACCGGCCTCCACAGCGGCTGTGACGGAGCTGTTGTCGTGATCGCCCAGGTCCTCGTCGACGTCAGTCGGTCCCTCACCGTCAGATGGATTCGCCGGTGGCGCCGAATGATCGGTCGAGGCCAACGCTGGCCCGTCTTCTAGTAGTTGCTCGAGCATCCAGTCTTGAGCCGACACGGTCCCCTCAGCCATGGCGGCCATCGCCCATGATCACGTCACCATCGATGACTGGGTGCTGGCGCGATGCCTGTCCTTGCGCGTTCATCCACACCGGGACAAGCACCCAGGCTGTAGGGTGCGCTGAGGTCGGCTGGCTGGTAGACGCTAGCGGCCCGCCGGTGACAGTACTGGCCGCAGGCAGGGTTGCTACCGGTGCCCCAACTCTATGTGCGCGCCGATTGCGCAGCCGCGCGGTCACGATAACGGCGAGCAGGACAACGACGAGGGCTGGCCAGGCCCTGGCTAATACCTGGACAACGGCCAGCACGGTGGCCACCGTCCCCAGAAAACCCATGCAGACGAAGGCGATCAATATTCTCATGATGCGACCCTAGCTTTCGGACGTGACAGAAATCCGGGGTCGAAATCTGGTATCAGATTTCGACCATTCGGTGCGGTAGGGTGCGAGATATGACCGCTCCAGCTGAAGGAATCGACCGTCTCATCTATTTCGTTGACGCTCGGCTGGCGCAGCTGAAGCTGTCCAAGGCGGAGATTCGTCGGCGCGGCGGCCCCGTCAACGACACCCTGAGCAAAATCCGCGGCCGGCAAAGCCAGAAGACTCCCACGGTCGCGACCTTGCTGCGCTTGGACGCTGTTTTGGGATGGCATCCTGGCTCGTCGGCCGTCGCTTTGGTCGGTGGCTACCCGGTGAGCATCCTTGCCCGTCGCAAATCGGTGCAACAGAGTAAGAACCCGTTGCAGCCTCTGGATGAAGACGAGATTGGAGAGCGGCTCACCACGCAGCTGCGCGAAGAACTCGACCGGCTCGAGGAGGACCGCGCGGCCGTCGATCGGCGCATCGAGCTGCTCCAACGCGTGATTGCCGAGCTGTCTCCAGATGAGAAGTTGGTCGCCGAATACGACGCCGCCACGCTGCTTCCCGACGCAAACACCGCGTGACGTGTTGCCCACGGTCACGGTCGTGTCCTTTCGCCCGGCTCGTGCAACGGCCAGGAGTCGACCACCCCTGGCCCCGTCATGTCGTAGGCACCCAAAATGGCCGCCGCGTCCTCGGCTGTTATCGGCCTTGTGACCGGAGTCAACGGCCACCACTGGTCAGATCCTTCGACGGCAAGCCAGCCCTCGGCGATGCCATAAAAACCGGCGACCGTGGGAATCATGACGAGCTGTAAACACAGCCAGGGCAATACCGCGACTTGGCCGAATGATCCGGCCGGGTCGTAGACGAGTTGCGAAATCAGCAGCGTCAGCGCCGCTAACGCCGCCCCAGCCCACAGCATGGCCGCGACCGGAAAACCACACAGCGTCCGCGGAATCAGACGGACCAGCGCGCCCTTCAACAACCACCCTGCCGCCCACCCGATGGGGAAAATGACGGCGGCGGCCGCAACAAAGGCAAGCTCCGCGTGCGCGGCCCGTGACTTGGTGGCCCGCATCCACAGCGGATCTATCCGGGTGTCGTCGTGTGGATCGGGTACCGCCGAGGTGCGAATGCGCTGCCGTTTACGCACGATCCGTCCCAGCTGTTCGGCACGGCGGCGCTGGATCGTGGACCACCCTTGGTGGTAAGCGATCCATTCTCGCCGGACGTCATCGAAGCGGTCCGGAGGCAGGTCAACGGCCATATATCGAGCCTAAAGCGCCCAAAGGCGCTCTCCTGCACTAATTTTTTGGGTCGGCAGCGGCCCATGCGGCGTCCCGGTGCGGCAACAGCTTTTGGTGTATGACTGGTGGCTTCCGCTGCTGCCAAAGCGAAGTTAGGCTGACGACGTCTATCACCGCGACGGGCTACTTAGTTGATTGCCGGCCGATAGGTTGTGCTTGGGACGAGAATGCTGCCGCTCGGTGGAGGACAGCTGGTGTGGCCTTTCGTGAGGTCACTCAGCAAATGCGTTGGCCGCCGCATTAAGCGGTTGACGTGCCCCGCTCACCCGGGGTTTGGCTTATCGTTGTCATGCCGGCTCGGGCGCGCACCATACAAGGCTGCCGACCCCGGGGTGAGCGGCGACAACGGTCAGTGAGTCCCGCTGTGGTCTTCCGGCATGACCGGCATGGCGATAGGCTGGAGCGGACCTCATCACCGAGTATGGGCCCTACTCACTCCTGCCGGTCCGCGGGCTGCGCCACTGACGGGAATGCCATCGCTCGGCGGAGATGCTGGCGCAACGATAACCAGCACCAGGGCTGCTTATCATCGGTTTGCCAACTCGCGCAGCCCATTCCGGAGCAACGCCCGGTCGTTTCTTTGCAAAATTAGGCGAGGGACTGCTGTCATGACGGTCATCGGGGTCGACGCACATAAAGCCACTCACACGATGGTCGGGGTCGATGTCGGCGGGCGCAAACTCGCGGAGCTCACCGTTAAGGCAACAACGGAAGGACATCTCAAAGCGTTGGCCTGGGCTCGCCGCGCATTCGGCGCCGATCTGGTTTGGGGCATCGAGGACTGCCGCAACTTGTCGATGCGACTCGAGCGCGACCTGCTCGACGCCGGCCAACGGGTGGTGCGCGTTCCACCCCGGTTGATGGCACGGACTCGCGCGTCGGCGCGGAGTCGGGGAAAATCAGATCCGATTGACGCATTGTCGGTGGCGCGGGCGGTTTTACGCGAACCCGACTTACCGGTGGCCAGCCACGACCCGGTTTCGCGCGAGCTCAAACTGTTAGTCGACCGCCACGATGACCTCGTGTCGCACCGCACCGCATTAACCAACCGACTGCTATGGCGAGTGCATGAGCTCGATCCGCTGCACGCACCCAAAGCCGGCTCACTCAGCCATGACAAACATCAAGAGGCGCTGCGGATATGGCTCGAAGCCCAACCCGGGTTAGTCGCCGAAATCGCTCGTGACGAGGTGGCCGAAATCATCGCCGTCACCGAAGTGCTCAAGATACTGGAAAGGCGTATCGCTGCAGGTGTGCGACTGGCGGCACCCTCATTACTTAGCGTGTACGGATGCGCGGCACTAACCGCGGCCAAACTCGTGGGCGAAACAGCTGGCGTTGGACGATTTCGCAACGAAGCCGCCTTCGCTCGTCATGCTGGCGTGGCCCCCGTCCCGCACTCGTCAGGTCCGAGAAATGTACGCATCAAGGCGAGCAAGGGCGGGAACCGGAAAATCAACGCCGCCCTCTACCGCATCGCAATGACCCAAATTCGTCACGGTGCGCCCGCTGAGGCCTACTACCGAGCGCGTCGCGAGTCGGGTGACACCCATGCTGAAGCCATCCGCCGCGTCGAACGTCGCATCGTTCGCCACGTGTTCAAACATCTCCAACGCGACCAACTCAGCACTAACGGCACGGTCCACGACCGGGCGTCAAGCCCTCATCAACCACCGGCCAACATCTCATAAGTGTCCGCCTTTGAGAGCCCGCCGCGTCCGGCATCGAATCGGTACGCGGCGGGATATCGGCTAGTTCCACCACGGGACTATCCTGGAGTGGCCCTGACCGTCGGCCGTCTGGCTTGCATGCAGTATGCCGCCCCGGGTTTGTGCTCTTCTACGTACTGCCGGCGTTCATTGCGTTCGAAACCAAACGGAGGCAGCACGTTTGAGTCGATGTGCCGGTGTCGAGATGCAACGAAGATTGAACAAGAACGCCAAGGTACTTTGACAAGATTCGGGCGCGTCGCGGGAGCTTGTTAATCTTCGCTGCAAAACGCCAGGTCAGCTCCTTTTGCGTGACCACTGGAGTTAGTCCCACGCTCGCGACATTAATCGGGCCGGCCCTCCGCGGGTCAGCGAGTGCGCGCCAATAGCATTAAATTGCAGCGCCGCTTGCGAGTCTGAAGACTGAGCTGGCCAACGATGGGGAGGGGCGGATGATCTCAGCGTTTGAGGAATCCCAACACCTCGGCCATCTTGGTGCAGGTGCATAGGCCTCGTCGAGAAGTTTCTGCGGGAAGAACTGCGTAGGTTACTCCCACTGGCGCACTTAGAGTTCGAGGACTTCGTGCAAGACTTCCTAGTCGACCGCATCAAGCCGCTCACAGCTGCGCTGCTCAGCCAGGCGATGGGCGACGACTCCCTCGCGAAGCTCCTGCGAACTTCGATCAAGAATTGGCTGACGACCGCGCACGAGAGACCGGTATCGGGCATATCCGCCGCACGATTGAGAAAGCGCTGAGCGCAGCACCGGATTTCGAACGCGTCGCAGATGGCGAAGCCGGTGCTGGAAGATGGCGAATGACGGGCACCGACGCTCAACCGTGGGCTGGACGCGTCGACGACCAGCCTTCCGGGCATTAGCGGGTGTGCCAAATCGCGATGGATGCCCCGCTCAGAATGTTTCTATCGTCCACTGCCCGCGTCAGAGATTCGCTCGACGAGCCGCTTGGTGGCGTCGATGAACTGTGGCACGTTGACTCGGGCCGCGACCTTCCAAGACCCCTCAATGTTGACGTACTCCGCTGCGCGGCCGTCCGAAATTGCGCAATATCAGACCGTTGGGGTGGCTCGCCGTCAGCCGCGATGAGCGACACGATCGCGTGCGTGCGGGCGTGCGGAGTCGGCACTCCAATCGATGAGAATGAAGTTGTTGACGATATGCAGAGTGGTGCGTCGTCCTTGCGCCCGACGGCCAGCATAGAACTTCGCGATCGCCGCTTTGCCGTCGAATCGACCGCCGGGCAAACCCGACATCGAAAATAGCGTTTTCACAGTAGAATTCCGCGGCTCCTTTCCCCGCGTTGAAATCGACGTCTTCCCAATAGGCGCACTCCATTGTCCACAAGAAGTTCTGCACAGCGGCCGCCTCAACCCATCTGTCCGTCTCGACGCTTTTTAGCCAGTTCACCGAACGCTCGCCGTCCATCACCGTGCGCCTTGGGCAGTAAACCGCACTCCGACAGTCCCCAATGAAGAAAACGTCGCCCTTGCACTCGCGGCACCTTCGTCCACCGTCAGCGGGGGAATGAGGCATCCCGTCATCACCAGCATCCCTGCTTTCAGACCGAGGTCGAACTCGGCGAGGTGACGTGCGATCGCGGCCACCACATTGAACGGGTGACCCATCGCCTCCACGCCGGCACCCGAAGCGAGGTTCTGGCCGTCCACCTCCATAATCGCCGCTTCCACCCGGAGGTCGGCGACACTGCCGGGTTCTCGCGGTGTTCCCACCACGATGAGCCCATCGGTTTTTTGAGTCGCGATTGCGTGCTGCTCACTGCGCTGCTTGGCAACGGTGCTCGGTGACCAGGGCGCGATCTCTATCGCGGGGCACAACGCGCCGACGGCCTTGGCGACATCGAACGCATTGACATGGGTGCCCTCGAGATCGGCGTCCAACCGCACAGCGATTTCGGCTTCGAGATACGTCGAGCCGGACTTGATCGCGTACTCTGCGCCATCCTGGGCAAGGTTGGAGGCCAACAGCGTCCCCACGACCGGGAAGGGCATTCCGGGTAGCACTGCCTTAGCTGCCCGCCCTGTCCCCGCCGCCTTATACCCAACGATCCGGTTCCCGCGTTCAACCCGGCGGCGCATACATTCGAATTGCAGCGCGTAAGCATCCAACACAGAAACGTTGGTATCTTTGCTGAGCACGTCGACATGGGGCTCAGCCCATGCGTCGTATTCCAGCAAAAAGTCCACGAGCTCTTGGTTTATCACTGTAATCTCTGCCCCACTCTCGGTATCCCTTGCTCTCCATGACCGTTTGCTAAGTGTCTATATTCCGTTATCGCCCCCTTGGGTGCCCGCATAATGTGCCGACGCGATGCTGAATAGGGAGGCAGGCGGATCGCGCGGGGAGTGCCAACGCCACCGTGCAGCAACGCTCAGGGGACGCGTTCGGATCACCGTCTGCCGCAACCATTTTCGATGGATCCGTTAACCCAGGCCGCAATCCCTGGTGGGTGGGGTTGCAACTCACATCGCGGCGATGACAGCGGCTTCGATGCTGCCCTGCACGCCAATATCTGGGGCGTAATAGAACATGGACCAGCCCAGCCTGCGTAGCTCTGGCACTGCCTCGGCAAGGAGTTCGGATTGGAGCCGGCAAGAGCGCTTTTGCCCCACGGCAGTCATTAGCGCAGGGGCCCACGACATTGATGTTATACACGGCATTCTGTGCAATGTCACCGCACGGGTTGTGTCGCAGCGCGGCGGTAGGAGACGATCCTCTCGTGCGACGAGTCGATAACCGTACGCCGTGATCTTCGAGAAATGAGAGGCTGGCGCTGATCTGCGGTGTGCCATTGGGCGGTTAGCAGAGCCACGGCGCCGCCGTCCTCGACGAGTTTGCGGGCAGCTGCCACGGTAGTTGTGGTGCGCAGGCCGCAAGTGTTCAACCGGCCGGCCCCGATTGACCTACACGCGCCTAACGCGGCGATGCAAGCATCAGCCCCGGTAGACGTGTGGTCCACAAAGTGGACTGCTTGACCGCAATCCAGACCCCGCGTTAGTTTTGTGCGGTCAAGTTTCTTGTGCTGGAAGGCGATGAATGGCCGCGCGCTTTAGGCAGTTCGTGTATCCCCAACATCCGCTACTCGCCGGACTCGACAAGCTCACGCCGCTCGAATACGCCGACGTGATGCGGCGTACGCCGATCCGTCGCGACGCCATCAACCGCTGGATGGAGCTCTTCGAGACGACATCGTTCAAGGGGATCACGTCCGATGGCAACATCATTTGCGCCTCGAGTACCTCGAGGCGTCGAAACTTGCGTTGGTTCTGGCCCTGATCAAAGCGGCCGTTAGCGAGAAGGGTTACCGCAAAACCATTGACCTGATGAGGATCAATGAATTTCTGGGCAAGATCGGCGTGCCAAACGCGATCAACTTCGGAAGCTGCAACATCAATATCTTCGGGACACCATCGCTCGAGCAGCCATGGGGGTGGAACTTTTGGGGACACCACGTATGTCTGAACACGCTTTTTCTCGGAACGCAGCAGGTGTTCACCCCAGTGTTCTTTGGTGCGGAGCCCCAACGAGGTCGACGAGGGCGAATATGCGGGGACGATCGTGTTCCTCGACCAAGATCGCACGGGCCCTGGACCTGGTGCAGTCATTAACACCAGATCAGGCCAGGAAGGCAATCCTTTTTCATAACAAGCGCGATCCCAGCATGCCGCCCGGCCGAATCGCCGTCGGCGACGAGCTACACCTCGGTGGCTGCTTCCAAGACAATAGTCCCCACGAAGGCGTCAACGCCCGGGATCTCACCGAAGTGCAACGCGGCCGGCTTGTGGACATCATCGAGCTCTTCCTCGACTATCAGCCCCAAGGTCCACTCGCCGCTCGTAGTGCCGACGTCCGTAAACATCTCGATGACACGTGGTTCTGCTGGATCGGCGGTACCGGCGACGACGAGGTTTTTTTACTACCGTATCCAAAGCCCAGTCATCATAGTCGAATTCGACCATAATTCAGGACTCGCACTGTCGAACCCGGAATGTGAACGATTCCACATCCACACCCTCGTTCGCACTCCAAACGGAAACGACTACGGTGTCCAACTCGTCCGGGCTGCAACGTCGACGCCACCGAGGTTGGTTTAGCGCACTTGTCCGACCCGCCGCTGATGCGTGCCACCCAACTGGCGAACCGACCCCGGACAGAACGATGGCCCACAATACGGACTAGGCGACTCTGGGCTCCGTCGATATTTCGGTTTCAACCGTCCACGTAGCTCAATGACAACGGTATGCATCGTGCGCTCAAGGGTGAACGACGAGCTTGGGCTCGGCGCACCGAGGGGCTCGTCGATCCCTAACATGTTCGATACTCTCCGAACAGCCGTGGCCGCGCCGTGGGCCGGATCGAAAGCATAATACGGCAGTCCATATCTGGGGCCAATGGACCATCATACGGTCTATTGGCCCCTACCACTAGGACGCTAAATCTTTTATGCTTCAGATGATTGACAAACGTTCATCGCCAGCGGATCACGACCTTCGCGAAAGATCCCGGTAGCCACACAGAGGAGATCAATGACCGCGTGGCCCCGCACCTATGACGGCTACACCGTTCAGCTGGCTCCGTTCGGCGAGCTAAGGCCCTTTCACGGGGTCCTAATGAACGCGCCGTCCGAAGTGGTCGAGCTAATGCGATCAGGGGCCACGGAGCCGTTCGTCGGACTGACGACGGGTGGCGAGGCGCTACGTGACTTGTATTTGGCTACAAATGAACCAGATTCAACCACCGATGCGATCGTGGGCGCTGTGAAACAGTTCCTCGACCTCGTCGACCAACTTGACTACCGCCAATACGTCCAACAGCCGTTCGACAGCTGGCATCGCAGAAGTTGGTTCAACGCCGCGCCGGTATACATGCCAGCCGGTGTGTTGCTCGACGACATGCGCGCCGAACAACAAGAGGCAGCGCTGGCCATCGTGAAGCACTGCCTGAGTCCATCCGGCTACGACCTTGTGCGTAATTGCATGCGCATCAACGATGCACTCGGTGGAATCCTGAACATCTACACCGACACCTTTCGCGAATGGTCTCTGTGGTTCACCATCTTCGGCGAGCCGTCCAGCAACGAGCCATGGGGCTGGCAGATCATGGGAACCCACATCGACATCAACTGCACGATCGCCGGCGGCACGGTAATACTTGAGCCGCTATTTCTCGGCGCTGAGATCCGTGATATCAAATCTGGCCCTTACCAAGGCCTTTCGTTGTTTCACGCAGAGGGTGACGCCGCGCTCAAATTGGGTAGGACGTTGACCGGCAAGCAACGTCAACGAGCTATCTTGTTCCCCTCGATGAACTCCAAAGATCTGCCGCCCGAATTAGGAGGGCCGATCGACGGGCGCCACATCGGTGGCGCTGGCAGAGACAATCGCGTCGTCCCGTACGAAGGTCTCTCGGCTAGTGAGCTCTCGACCGAGCAGCTTGGACTACTGGTCGAATTGATCAACGTGTATCTTGAGCGCTTCCCCCCTCGGCGAAAGCAACAGCGGTGGGAAGAAATTCAAGCACATTTGGACGAGATACACATCGCCTGGATCGGTGACCCGGAGCGCTTGCCATTCTATTATCGGGTGCACGGCCCCACCATCTGGATCGAGTACGATCATCATCCGGCATTGATGCTGGACTCACCTCTCGAGAAACCGCTTCTCGACCACGTGCATACCATCATGCGTGCACCGAACGGTGGTGACTACGGAATGGCCCTGATCGGCCGTCCCACTGCGTAAGGCTGAGGCCCAGATCGAATCACCTACAGCGCCAACCGCGGAGCTCATACGCAAATGGTGCACCGGTGCTGGCGTCAGCGCGGGTTCGCTCCGAGGTGTGCTGACGGATCCGATCTAGCGGCGATGTTTAGGCGCGACGAGGCGCGGACAATGGACCCTTGCTGATTCTTGCGGTGCGTCGCCGTGGCGGCACAACTACCGGCCGAGCTGACGCTCCACTGCATTAACTCGAAAGTTGTTCACACCGTGCACAGATGGTGCGACGCCCGGCTTCCGGGCGGCGAACTGGTCAGCGCCGGTCGGTCCCGCAAGGAAGAACACAGGGCCGATATCGAAGATCGCATCGTCGGCGAAGTCCTCCGGCGCCGCCTCGCCGAAGGTGAAATCCGCTGCCGCTGATAAAGCATATTTCAAGGACCAGAGTCGATTACGGGCTAATCAGGGAACAAGAACGAGTCGCCGCACCGCGAAAATCACCCATTCGATATGCAGGGTTACCGGTAAGGTACGCCACACTATGAAACGTGCTGCAGCAGACCGGTTACGGTGTCCCATCTCGTCATTGACGGTTCTCGCGAGACACTTGGCGGACTTCCGAGTAGTTCATGGCTCCGCTCGAAAGCCACGGGACCGTCAGCCCTCGCACCGCGCCACGGATAGTCGTCCTCCCCGGCGGGTCGTATCTCAACTTCGTCGCAATGGTTGAAGAACAGTTCGGTCCCGTCGGCCAATTTCACGCTTACCTCGCGAAGCCAGTCTGACACCGGTTGGCAGGATGCAAACGTAACCGAGATTCAGTCGGCGCTGGGAAGGCCATGCCAAACTCGCCCATGCCCGCGCTCACGCAACGCCGGTAAGGATCGCCTGGCGTGCCGAGTGTTCGCCGCCTCCACTAATTCCTATCAGAAAGCACGAACGGTTTGTACGTTTCGCTGAGCTGCGAATAAACAATGCTGCATACAGAAATACTGATGGTTTCCTTTCCTAACTGTAACGCGTTACATTATTCATAACTGTGGCAGCGCCAGCGAAGAGCGTGACACTTCCAGGCCTGATCGTCATGGCACTGCACTCGAAAGCTGCACTCTCCGTTGCTATCTCGTACCGAGATATAGGCCCCTCGCCACTATCATGTCGATTACAAAACTGTCTACGCCAATCAACTGTCTATATTCTCACAATTTCACCCAAAAATACCCGGCGGTAACAAGGGTAAGCGGATGTAACCTGACTTCGCGTGGGTTTTTAACACGCGCGATAATCTTTCTCGCCTCCCCGTTTGAACGCGTTCGGCGCAGGCTCAGCGGGCGCCTACTTGATCGACATGAATTAGCCGCGTCGATATCGACGCTGCCGCCGCCTACTACCGAAAGGCGTTGGATGAAAATGACTTTCAGCCCACGGTCGTCCATGACCCGCGGCCTAGGTGCCGGCGAGCGCAATCGAAAGTGGTTCGATGAGGTGCGCTGGCGCTCGCTTTGGGACGTTGGAAGTGCCAATTTGTGCCGGGCGGTTCATGGTTCGATTGCCAGTCGCACCCAGCCTATGGGCCCTACCGCGAAGCCAATTCCAATGGTCGATGAGCCGTCAATCTCACGCGCCTGCGATACCCATGCCACCGCGGTACTTCGTCACAGTGATGTATTGCTGGTGGCCCCGGTCTGCCAGCAGATCGGGCGATGGTCGAGACCAAAGGGGAATTTATGGCGTGTGCGTGCGAAGAATCGGGCCAGCCGCTCTGTGGCTGGTGCGAGGAAGCCATAGAGCAGGGACTACCGCCTGAACGGCACATGTGCCTGAACGGCTGCTGTTGTGAGCACTGAACCGGCACCGCGTAGACAACATCTTCACTGAGGCTAACCACCCAGGTTGAGGGGGCCGCCCCTGGCCGTAGGTTTCAACGCGTTCGATCGGTGTGGCCGCGACGTCGAGGACGAAACTGGCGTAGAGAAGTGCCTGCCGGGCACTCGGATGATCCTGACACTCGACGGCACCGACGGCCGGGTCGCAGTGCATCCTGACGGTCCGCCAAGGGCTTAAGCGCCAGTAGACCGACGCGCCGCACCATGGCCGGCAAAACCCGGTTGCCCGCGAGCGAGGGTTCAGCCCAGTCGGAGACGACCGCTAGCCCACAGCGACGACGCTGTTCCGAGGACCCCGGCCTGCACCGAAACCCCGCGCACCCGCCAGCTGATCCTCAACGCGGCCACCGAAAGTTCGGTAGCTTCGGCTACGACGGTGCACGGGTGACGCGAATCGCCGAACGCGCCGGCGTTGCCCACCAGCTCATCACCTATCACTTCGGCGGCAAAAAAGGCCTATTCGAGGCGCTCGGCGACCGCTGGATGAACACCAGCCGGAGCGTTTCGGAGAGCGACGTGCCGCTCATCGACGTGATGACCGCTTTGATCCATTACATCAGCGAACAAAGCACTTGGGGTAGTGCCCTGATCCGCGAATGGTTTCAAGACCAAGACCACGCCCGCCTCGTCGAGCGGTTGGCGCCGTTGCTGACCAATGCCCGTCAACGACAGCAGCGCGGTGAGATCGCCCCAGACCTCATCGCCGACGGCTTCCCATTGAGCGCAGATCCCCATTGCGGCGGGATAATCCCGCGTTCAACGTAATCGACTGTCCGCCTGCGCAGTGCGAGCGCGCGGGCGAGCATATCGGGTGGCCACATCCATTCGACATGTGGCTGGCTGCCGAACCCCACGACGTGAGCTTCGAAGTTCGCCACAGTGGCGCCCACGTCAAAGCCCCCGTCCAGGTCCAGCCAGAAAGTAAAACTCCAGGCACCGCTTTACCTCGCCAATAACCGACCGCGCCAGTCCCCAGGATCCCGGCGCACAGCGACCCACTCAATCAATGAGATCGGTTGGCCCGCTTTGCTATACGACTGGACGCGGCCGCGAACTCGCATTCGTCGCAGTTGTGCTGGGTGGTACGCAGAATGACAGTACAGGCCACCCCTTACGCGCAAGTCAAAGACCAGAGGCTAACCCAGCGAGCTCGATACACGGACAAACATTCGAAATGTCTGCGCCGGCGGCGAATGCTGGGTTCCCCCCTGCCACGCACGACGATCAACCGTGCGGCGAATCCTCGTCAAGTCGCCGCGACCCCTCGATCTCTTGATGAATACTCATTGACTAGCCGCTGCAGCTCGCGTAGCGTCACGCGTCAGTACTGTTCGAGATGAATAATCATCATTCACTGCGGTTACGAGTCCTTCGCGCCGTCCTAACGTAAGGAGTCACGGTTGAGAGAGGCCCTGTCTTATGAGGCGGCGCATGCCGCTGCTCAAGCTGCCATAGACCTGGGACGCAAGAAAGGGCTGTGGCTCAGTGTTTCCATCGTCAATCGCAGCGGCATCACGAAAGTGATTCTCAGCGACGACGGAGCGGGACCTATGGCGATCGAGACCAGTCGGCGCAAGGCCTACACGGCGGCGGTTACCGGAATGCCCACGACTCTTTTCGCCCAGTTCGCGGCTGACCCGCAGATGGCCATTTCGCCGCCCCACGTGGTGGATCCGCAGCTCCTTCCAGCCCCCGGTGGACTACCGATCTCAGTAGATGGCGAGGTCATCGGCGGCATCGGCGTTGGTGGCGCCGATGGCGCAACCGATAACAACGTCGCCGAGGAGGCGCTGAAGCAGGTTCAAACACTGCTCTGAACTATCCCAGCCCGAAAACCGCTGCAAGTCAGCCAAATCCGGAGGCACCAGACCACAATGATCAAGCCTTGGCTCTTTGAGTTCTTCCATTCGATCCACGATCCTGCCCGCCGCGAGGACCCCGCCGCCATTCACCAGCAGTACAAGAACTACCTCGACCTCTGGGTTGACGACGAAGCGCTCGGATGGGAGGGCATCTTCTTCAGCGAACATCACTTCGGGCCGGGATACAGTCCCTCACCGAATCTCGTGATCGCCCACCTCGCGGCGCGCACCACGAAGCTGCGCCTGGGTGTGCTCGGCACGGTGTCGCCGTATGCCACGCCCTGGCGGGTAGCCGAGGAGTTTGCAATGCTCGATCACCTCACCGAAGGACGCTTAGAGATGGGCGTCGTCAGCGGCATTCCTCCAGAACTGGCCGTCGTCGGAATTTCCCGTGAATACGCGGCACAAGTGCATGCCGAAACACTCGACGTACTGCAGGCGGCGATCGCCAAGCCACTCGTGTCGCATCAGGGCCAGCACTTCTCGTTCGATGACGTGCGGCTCACACCGAGTTTCCTACGGTCCGCGCCGTCAGTATGGACCGCCTCGACCAGCCCGGACTCGGCACGGCGCGCTGGGCAGCGCGGGGTGAAGATGTGCACCGGCTTCGCCGACGTCGAACAACTGACAGCGGTAGTCGAGGCCTACCAGGAAGGCGCCAAATCGGCGGGAATGCCGACCGGGCCCGACCGCGTCGCGATCCGGCGTGCCGTCACCGTCGTCACGGACGATTCTGAACGCGATCAGGCTGGCGCCGCGGCAAAGCGAGGCACCCAGGAGTTCTTCCGCGTAAGCGCCGAGGCCGCAAAAATCCCGGATGCGGGTGAGGCTCCGATCAGTAACGACGAGCTAATCTACGGGTCTCCGAAGCAGGTAGCCGATGAGATCATTCGTCAATGCACCACCGCTGGCGTCGGAAACTTTCTGACCACGTTCAACATCTTCGACCCGGACGAATTACGCCGCACCCATGAATTGTATGGTCGCGAGGTCATCCCCCGCCTGCGCGAAGCACAGATCGGCTGACGCGGCGATGGGTAGCTTTTCGACCTTCGATTACATCGCAGGCGCCGACGCCCGCCAGCGGCTAGATATCGTCAGACCAACTGCCGCAGTTGATTTGCACACAGCTGTCCTGGTCCTACATGGAGGAGCCTTCCTTCATGGCGACCGCGCTGTGGTGCACCCACGATGCCAGGCGCTGGCCGCACGGGGCATCACCGCCATCGCCGTCGGCTACCGGTTGCTGGACACGGCACCATGGCCAGCTCAGCTCGACGATGTGCGTGCGGCGCTGCGATGGACTTACCGGCACGCCGGCGAATTTGCCGTAGACACTGGGCGAATCGTGCTGCAAGGCCACAGCGCAGGCGCACAACTCGCCCTGCTGGGTGCCGATACCCTCGCCAACGACTCGACGCCGGTTGCCAGCGGAGTGATCGCCTACTACCCGCCGGCCGCGATGTCGTTGGCACCGTCAGCCGGTGACATGCCCGCGCAGATGCTGCTAGGACCCGACGCGACCGCCGAGGCCGCCGCAGGCGCGAGCCCACTCACCCATATCGATGCCCGATTCCCGCCAACGGCGCTCGTTCACGGCGCAGCCGATCGATTCGTATCGCCTGTCGCTAGCCTGCGCCTCTTCGAGGCGCTCGCCGTGGCGGGTGTCAGAAGCGAACTACACATTTTCGCCGGCCAGGATCATGAATTCGACATGACACCCCGCTATGGCGATGCCACAACCGATCTCGCCGTTGCGTTCCTACGTGCCGAGGTCGCAGAACGCGAACTGGTCGCCAAAGAGATCATCGACGCCAATCCATTCGCATCGATGCCCGCGCCGGGCGCCGACCCGGCCTGATCTGAAAGGGGTCAACGTTGACTACCACATCGTCTGGGCCAGATACCGGCACGGGCTATGGCCGTCCTCCGTCGTCGCACAACGCGCGCTTGACTGAGGTAGGCCCCGGCACGCCGATGGGTGAGGCGCTGCGCCGCTATTGGCACCCAATCGCGTCCTCGAACGGGTTGACAAGTGACGTGCCACACCGCACAAAGGTGTTGGGCGAAAACTTAATTGTGTTCCGCGATGGACGCGGGCGCGCAGGAGTGGTGTTCGAACGGTGTGCGCATCGGGGCAGCAGCCTGTACTACGGGCGCATCGAGGAGGACGGTATCCGCTGCTGCTATCACGGTTGGAAGTTTGATGTGCAGGGTCGCTGCCTGGAGCAGGCGTGCGAACCCGATCGTGGCCGGCGCCGCGACGCTGCCCGCCAACCGTGGTATCCCGTGGAAGAACGCTACGGGCTGGTGTTTGTCTACATGGGCCCACCCGAACACAAGCCCCCCCTACCGCGCTACCGGATGCTCGAGGAATTCGGCGAGGGAGAGGAACTATTCAGCGAAATCCCGGTGCCAGGCATGAACGTCACGGGTCTATTGACCGAGTGCAACTGGTTGCAGTCCTTTGAAAATGCGATGGACCCCGTGCATGCCTCGTGGCTGCACTACACACACAGCGGCCCTCAATTCGAGGGCGCCGGCGAGGCAGATGGGTTCCCCGTGTCATTCTTTGACCCCTACGCGTTGCCGGGGGCCATCGTGTACGAAAAGTCAGAACACGGTGCGCTCTACCGTCAGAGCTTCCAAAAAGAGGATCCCGATGGTGGGTCCCGAAAACTGGTGTGGACCACCGAATGCCACCTCCCCAACATCGTCGCCTTACCAGATTTCGTAAAGCTGCGGATAGATCAGCCGCACGACTGCCTCATTTGGGCCGTGCCTTGTGATGACACGTCGTTCAGGAGCTTCGTCGCCGTCCGAGCGACCAGCATTGAGCGCCTGATGCGCATTGCTCTGGGCATCAAGCAAAATGGCAAGTATTTCTGGGAAATGACCGAAGAGGATGCCCAGCGCTACCCCGGCGACATGGAGGCCCAAACTTCGCAGGGCTCGATCACCCAGCACTCCGAGGAGACGTTGGCGACCACCGACAAGGGCGTGGTGATGCTCCGCCGTCTGCTAAGCCAGATGGTCGACGACGTGGAAGCCGGCCGGGACCCGCAGAACGTGGAGCGCGGGGAGGCGCGTGCACGCGAAGTCTTGTCCGGACTGTTCACAGAGGGACACACCGACCACCACACCCACCCCGCCATCGCGGCGGTGCCCGGTTAGGGAATTCGCATCTGCGCCAAACCAGACAAACACCGCAACCCGAAGTGATTGAGCCGCAATCGTAGACGCGGGCGGTGAGGAACTCGTGAGGCTCTCGGTGCAACTTCACACAGCTGGAGCGGGTGGCCAACACGGAGCACGATTGGCTGACCTCATCGCCGCCCCAGAAGAGTTCACGAAACGCGCTAATGAGATGCGCCGATGGCTCACCGACGACGTTGTCAATTAGTGCATCTCGGTCAGCCTCCCCCTGGCACGATGCCGCCACCGCACAGTCATCGAGATCGCAACCTAGTCACCTTCGGCTGTCGCCAAGCAGCGAAGCGAACAGTATGCCGATCGCCCCACCGAGAGACTAGTGATCATCGGGGCTCCGCGCCCGGACAATGCGGTGCCCGCTCTGCGTTTGGAAGGCGCAGTTGTGTCCGTTTAATCGTTGCACCACAGGTGCCGGTACTGGCGTGGACGTCATGGGAAATCCACTTACCTTCGTTTCCGCCATCGCACCGCATCTTTCTGATTACGGCCGGCGCCGATGGCAAGCATGCTCGTCATGACCGGATCTATAGAGCCTGCAGCGTTCACCGCGCTCGCCAGCATTGGTGTATTTCATGCCCAACAATCAAGCCGAGACCTTCGTGGCGATTGACAGGACGGCGCGACGGTACCGCTGCAACCTGCTCGTTGTGGAATCGACTGTGGGCGTTGGAATCTACCTACTAGGCAGTCGTGGATCTCGGCTACGGTGAGCGCGCCGTTGAGTACTCACCGACGACGTGGTCTTCGCGCTTCTCACTTGGAGGGCTGGTCAGCGATCGCCAAGTTCGACTGGGGCCGTCGCGGAGGCGGACCGCGGGTAACCCTCCACGTTGTAGATAGCTTCACGCTCCGCGAATCAAACTTCAGGTCGGTCCGCACGTGATACATCGTGTCCCTGCATGGACGCGATGCCCGCATAGCTCAATAAATCAGCAGTCTTATTCTCATGACGGCTGTCCAGAACTCATATGTCGCCAGCAGCGACGCGCGGAAAGATCGGCAGCCGGCCACCTGCCTGAACGACCGACTCGCTGCCCTGACGTTGACTGCCGCACCACCGGACACACGTTCGCGCCCGTGCTAAAAACCGCCCGTGCAAATCAGCTCACAAGCTTTGCAGGTCACCCGTTCTCGACAGCAGCGAGTTGTTCGAGCGCCGCATGCGGGGGCGTAAAATGTGGCTGCTTGCCCTTGATGGCCTGCGTCCAACCGTCCTGTTGGAGGGGCACGTCCCGCAGCACCGCAGCGAGGGCCTCGACTGTCCACGGCTTCTCGTCGTTGTCGAGGTGGCGCTCGGCGGACCAGCCCTCGAAGATTGTCACGTCATCGCCGACGACCCCGAATACCCTTCCGGTGAATCGGCACAGGGGCGATGCAAGGAAAGCCCCGAGAGTGGCCACATGATCCGGCGCCATGCGATCGAATCCTTCTGGAATCTGGCTCATTAGCGGACCTGCAACGAATTCGCTGACGCGGGTGCGCGCGACCGGGGCCAACGCATTGGCCCGAACGCCAAGGTCAGCGAGCTCGACAGCGCAAGCGATGGTCAGCGCGGCTACACCCGCCTTGACCGCCACATACATCGGGTTGTTTCCCATTGGTGTCAGTCCGACAGCTGACGAGGTGTTGATAATCCGGCGGCCGGCTTCAGGCCCTTGTTTGCGCCAGTGCGCCGATGCCCAATGACACACTGCGGCAGTGCCATTTAAGCCGACGGCAATCGTGCGCTCCCAATCATCACGGGTCACTTGATCGATGGTGCAGAACCGCGCGATCATGGCATTGTTCACCACGATGTCCAGCCGTCCAAAGGCGTCGAGCGCCGCCTCCACCAATCCGCCAACCCCGTCCCAATCAGAAACGTCTGTGGTATCAATCGCAGCGCGGCCGCCCGCCGCGATGATTTCCTCGGCCACCTCGGCCGCAGGCCCACTGCTGACAGCACCCTCACCGTCGATAGCCGCACCCAGATCGTTGACGAGCACTGCCGCGCCTTCTCGGCTCAGCTTCAATGCGTGAGCGCGACCAATGCCACGCCCGCCGCCCGTTACGATCGCGACCTTGCCATCCAAATATCCCAATTCACCGCTCCTTTGCGACTCGATCGTGGTCGACCAGAAGGGCCGAACCGTTAATGCGTTTTGGGTCTTCCGCCACCGCCGGCTGCGGCACGTCGACCCGCACGGCACGATGAATGTTCATCAGACTGTAACTGGTCTCGGGTAATTTGTTGGCCAAAACCGCCAAAATGTTCGTGCGCAGCTTTAGGGGCCGGGCAGCGGCCGCTAGGCACTGGTGCCACCTTCGCCGAACCAACGCCGCAAAGCGGCGCGTAACCGAATGTCATCACCACTTTCGAATGCGTCGGCTGCCCAAGCAACGTAGCCGTCGGGCCGAATCAACAGCGCGGATAGCGGGCAATCCGGAATCGCCGAAACGAGTGCCTCAATTCGCCCCTGCCAATCCTGCGCTGCTGCGACGGCATGCCCACCTGACAAGTCGAGCAGCACGGGACGCGCGTGATGTAGCAATTCGGCGACGCGTCGCCCGTCGGCTAGCGTCAGATCGGGGAGAAACCGGCCGGCGAGCCGATGGTTGTCACCGACGTCATAGCGGACATCGGAGCCCGCCAGCAAGTGCGCTACGTGCTCGGCAGCGCCTGGAACCTGCAGGAGCTCCTCTAAAAGGTCACGCAGACCGCTTATTTCAGGAGCGGGCAAGGTGAGCGCCAATTGCGCCAACGAATGCATCATGACTCTTTCCCCGACCGGGTGGCGCTCGCTCTGATAGGTGTCAAGCAGTCCAATCGGTGCGATACCCTTGGCGGCGGCGGCCAGCTTCCAACCCAAGTTCATGACGTCCTGTAGCCCGAGGTTCAGCCCGGGCCCTCCAATCGGGGAATGCACATGCGCCGAATCCCCCACCAGAAAAACGTTTCCGGAGCGATAGCGGTCGGCCTGGCGCGTATTCTGGCCGACGATGCGCCGCAGCCTGTGCGGTCCAGGACCGCGCGGCGGCTCGAACGGCAAGTCGACGCCCAACACTCGCCGCGCGCTTTCGCGCAACTCCTCCAGGGTCATCGGTGTCTCGTCGCTTGGCCCGGTGCCTAACTCCGCGGTGGCCACCCAAGTGCTGCCATACAGATCGAAGAACACGAAGGTCCCGCCATCAGTTCTAGTGGGCCGCCCCAATGGAATTGGGCCGAAGCCAGGAATGTGGATACCGCCGTCGGCAGTGCGCAGCTCATCGGCGACGTGCACGTCGGCCATCCGAGAGACCGTCAGAGTTGTGACGCCCGGAAAATCGATTCCGGCGCTCTTGCGGACAAAGCTACGACCGCCGTCCGCGCCCACGAGGTAGGTGGCGCCGATCTCGTAGACCTTCCCCTCCGCGGTCACGGTTAGCTCGAGTTCGCCGTCGCTGCCGGCGATTCCAGTCAGTTCATGCCCCCACCGGATGTCCACGCCGAGGGTGTGTGCCCGCCTCTCAAGAAGCGCGACCAAGCGCGGCTGTGGTATCGGCAGCGTGTACATCGGGTTATCGGGCACACCCAAGAATCGGACCGGGATGCCAGCGAACATCCACCCATCCAACGCCCTCGGCGGTTGCGGATCGCCGCTGAATTCGTGATAAAGCCCACGGATATCAAGGGCTCGAACCACTTGTCCGACAAGGCCGTTTGCCTTGATTTCGTCGCTCGGTGCGCGTAGCCGCTCAAGCACGACGGGCTGGACTCCCCCCAGGGCAAGCTCGCATGCAAGCATCAGCCCGTTCGGTCCGCCCCCGGCGATCACCACATCGGCACGGTTCTGGCTCATCGACTTCCCCTTGTTTCCTTTCACGAGGCGGGACGCGTCGGCGTGGTACCCACGGTCATGCAGGCTCAACACAGGTTGCGGCCCGATCCTGTCGTCCCCGTTCGCGGCCAAAGTAGTGCAGTGCCGGTGCTAGCGGCGCGGGCCGCGAGCAGTTGACCACGAACGGCTGATCCGTCGAGATCATCGACCGGTCGCCACGGTCGACTCGCGTACGGGCTGGCGTTGCTCGAACGTGGGCATTCACCACGGAGCAACTATGCGCTGAATGTTCATCAATTGCAAGCTTGATTGTCGCCCATTGATAAGGGCGGATCCCTGGGCTGGCCATCCGCTGGGGGACGAGCGCCGCCATCGGGCTCGTTACTATCCGGCTGCTGATCCTCACCTCATTGATTGTTAGAGGAGCGAACAGAAGCTCGGTGAGCCCGGCGCCGTCGACCATGGCGGCCCCTCTCCCGGCATTGGTGAACCGGCATTGCCACCACTCTGCGGCCGCGTGGCGATTGGATCGCACTCACTGCAAAAATGCAACAATTCGCCGCATTGCTATTCTCGCAGCCTAGGTTATTTACGCTCGTCTTTACGACGGACTTGGCGCTCGGGCCCCTGCGATGGAAATCATGTGACAGCTCCACCCGTTGACATATGCGACGTGGTAACGGTGGCTGGGTTACCACCCTGGTCGGGCCCGACCCGCCGATGACATCGCGCTTGCTACTGGCTGCGATGATGCTCTATGGCGGTGGGCGTGGATTGTGTTGGTGCGCACAATATGTCGCTGAGGTCCTATACCGGCGGAGTGATTCCGGCTTCAACATAGGAGACGACGCAATCGTGCAATGCGTGGGCTCGCGATTCGGTATCACTCGGGCATGCCCATTCCAGGTATGGCTGATTTCCAAAGGCGGAGACATGTGTGTTGAAAATTGTCGGCTCGGCGCCGACACCCAAACTGGGCTCTAGCCCCATCCAGAAGGTGTAAATCCAGGCGCCGCCTTCGCCCTCCCGGTATCCGATCCGACAGTAGTCAGGATCGCGGCGTTTGGCCGCCCACTGATCAAGGGAAATCGATCGTCCTGCGCGATCAAAGAAACGATCCCGCAGGCGCACTCGTGATACCGCTTCCGCTGCGGAATGAAGGTGATCACTCATCGCCGCCAGCCTCAAGGTTCGGAAGTCGATATTGAGTGGGGCGACTGAGGCCGGGAATGATGACATCGTCGACCAGGGCCCGCACGGTGCGTTGGGTAGGACGCCGACGCGAAACGACGGACCGAAATATTAGATAGCCCGGCAGGAGATCCCACAGTTCGGTGTCGATCGAGTCCTTTTTGATCTCACCACGCTCGACGGCTTGCCGCAGGATGTGGTTGATCGAGCCCGCTCGCTCACCGAGGAACTGACGCTGCATTACGTCGGCGAGGGCAGGATTGCGTGATAACTCCATCAGCACCGCCCGGATCGTGCTCGCCTGCTTGCGGGCGTGCTCACACATCGCTTTTCCCAGCTGCAGCAAATCGCCGCGCAGCGTGCCGGTATCGGGGGCCTTCGCGTTGTGTTCGGCGCCTTGGACAAGCGCGGCCAGTACCAACTCGGCTTTCGACCCCCAGCGGCGGTATATGGTGGCTTTGCTGGCACGGGCGCTGGTCGCCACCGCGTCCAAGGTCAACCTCTCATACCCATGGTGCTGTAGCAGCTGTAATGTCACTGTAAGCAAGTCGGACTCGCGCTGTGACCAGGCTGAGGACTGTGCCAACGCCGCCATGCTTTTCCGGTTAGCCGAACCGTCCAGGTGCGACACTATAGGCTTCCTCTCCAGTGTTCCGAGGCGCGGAGCATGCACACATCACCGGGACATTACCAGCTGAATATTCATCTATTCTCGTAATATGACTTACGCGCGCAGATGGGTTTCGCGGAGCTTGCGAGCTGTGGGAAGCTAAATCTCCATCAATTTGCGCCGCGCCTTTCCGCTACGGCGCCGTTGTCTACGGACGGCCGTTGCTCTCAACCATCGAGAACGCAGTGGTAGTCGGGGCTACGCAACCGATTTGCTATGGAGTTCGAACGCGGGGAATGCGTGTAACCAATGCGAGCAGCGAACGACTATACGTCGAAATTCGACGACCGGCAGCCAACCCTCTCTGGCGCAGTCTGATTCGGCACGGTCAACGTCGGCCCGCCGGATCCCAAGGTTTCATCACCGCGTCGAGTTGTTCGTCATCGAGCGGGTTGGCCTTTATCCGTTGCTGGCCGCTGCGCCGGCCCATACCGTCGAGGAGGATGGCCACATAGCGACGCCACAGCTCGCCGTCAACATGGCCGGCATACTCGCTGACCGTGCCTGCGAGCAGCCCAAAAATGGGCATATCGGTTGGCGACAGTTCCGGGCGTAGGTAACCGTCATCCTGTGCTCGCTCAAGAAGTTTCGCGAGGGTCGGCGCCAGCCGAGCTCGCGCCGCATCGACCCTCTCCCCGCCATGGGCCTTGGTGAACACAATCTCGCGCATCCCCCGGTCGGTCGCGGTGATTTCACACATTTGCTCAACGAGCCAGACGAACCCCTGCCATGAGTCCTTATGACACAACGCCGCCTCCGCTAGCTCAGTGAGTTGGTTGATGCCGTCTTCGAAGATCGCCTCCACCAGTTGTTCTTTGGTGGGAAACCGCCGGTACACGGTCCCCACCCCCAGACCTGCGCGATGGGCGACATCATTGAGGGTCGCCTCAAGGCCCTGGGAGGCGAACAGTTCGCGGGCAGCCTCGATCACCCGTCGACGGTTGCGTTGAGCATCCTTCCGTAGCGGGCGCGCAATCCCACATGCGGTCACGCCGTCGAGTGTAACGACAGCCACACTGATTAGCGTACCTAACACACCTGGGCTGCCGAGTTCATTACGGCCGTGCAGCCCTGGAGGCCTGGCGCGAGCGACCTGGAATACCGCAAACCATAAACATTGGGCACTTCGGCGCTCGAATGTTGTAGCTGAGGAGCGAAACGAATTACCCTAGGCCAGAACGGATTTGGAACCGGTCGCCATATAGCCTTGTGGACTACTGCAACGACCTCTCACACCAGCAGAGATATACACACGCAGCCTGCGACAATGCTTGTCGCGTTGTCCAGCATTACCTAAGGGTGCCCCCAAAGTGAAAGCCACTATCTACTTCTCAACAATTTGAGACAGAAGATCCGTACCCCCGGCGCCAGACTAAACCAACAGCCGGTCGATCACGTTAGCCGGCAGCCTAATAAGCCTCCGGGCGGATATCGTGCAAGTTCAGCGCCGCAATCCGCGAGCCACCTCAACAGGTCGTGTCACAGGTCCACAACGAGTCGTTCGGACAGGGATCGCGACACGCAGACGAACATGCGGTCACCCGCGGCACGCTCGACGTCATCAAGCAGCGAGTCACGATGATCCGGCTCACCTGCCAACACGGCCGTCAGGCACGTGCCACAGACCCCTTGGCGGCACGACGACAACACGTTGACCCCCACACGGGTGAGCGCATCCAGCACCGACTCGTCCGGCGACACCTCCACCGTTTGAGCCGAACGGCGAAGTTCGAGCCGAAACCGTTCGGTCCGGGCACGAATGTCATTCTTCTTGGCCGCGAACCGCTCGATACGCAACTGCCCAGCCGGATAGCGCGCACACAAACCAGCCACCGTCGCCAGCATCCTGTCGGGCCCACAGCAATAGACCTTGGTGGCGACGCCCGCCGCGGGTAACCACGCCCCGAGGCTGAGCCGGCCACGTTCGTCACTCGGCGCCACGACGACGTTGTCGCCATAGCGGGACAAGTCGTCCAGAAACGCCATCGTCGACCGTGAACGGCCGCAGTACAAGAGCCGCCATCGTGCGCCCACCAACTCGGCTTGATGGACCATGGGCAATAGCGGGGTAACGCCTATTCCCCCGGCGATGAACAGATAGTCCTCCGACGGAACGAGACGAAAATTATTGCGGGGTCCGCCAATGCCCACCCGATCTCCTATCTGCAGCTTGTGATGGAGGTAGGCTGAGCCGCCTCGACTGGCTGGTTCTTCGAGCACACCAATTCGATAAGTAGCGGGATCCCAACGGTCACCGCACAGCGAATATTGTCGGGTCAGCCCATTGGGCAGCATTACATCAATGTGCGCCCCCGGCGCCCAGTCGGGAAGCCGATGCCCCTCAGAACTTGCCAACGTCAATGCGACGACCCCGTCCGCGACCGCATGCTTGGCTGACACGATCAGTTCCAGCCGGGGCCGGGTCACTGATGTTTCTAGTTGCTCCACCACAACCCGAGGATGAGGTCTGAGAAATGGTGGCTACTACCGTTGTCTCATGGATTGAAAGACAGACGGTCAGTCCATCAGCCTCGTCGTGGCTCGGGTGACCCCGCGAGCCGCGGTCTGCAAGGCAGGAATTTGACTGCGCGCATTCCCATCGTTGGGCACGATGACCGACATCGCCGCAACCACCCGGTTTCCGGGGTCATGTATCGGAACGCTGATCCCGGTGGCTCGCACATGTAGCGCACCCGGGCACAATGCGTACCCATTGCGACGCACGTCGGCGAGGACCGAGCGCAGCAGCCGCGGATCTGTGATGGTGTTTTGCGTGTACGCACGGAGCGGGGCAGCCATTATGCGCTCTTGCAGATCGGCAGGAGCGAACGCCAGCAACACCAGCCCCGACGACGAAGCATGCAGCGGCAGGCGTCCAGCGACCCGAGCAATGTTGATGACTGCTCCCGGGGCCGATAGCCGTTCCACGAACAGAACCTCGTGGCCATCGAGCACACCGAGTTGCACATGGTGTCCAACGACCGCGTGCAAGTCCTGAAGAAAAGGCATCGCGGCTTCGCGCAGACCTCGCGTAGGAGAGGCGCGCGACGCAAGCTCCCAAAGCCGGATTCCCATCCGGACTCTCCGGTCGGGTTCGCGCTGCAACCATCCGTGCGAGACAAGTTCCTCAACGAGCCGGGATGTTGTCGCTACATGCAGTGCCGACCGGCGCGCGATCTCACCCATCCGTAATGCTGGAGCGTCACTATCGAACGCCTCCAGAATGCGCACCATTCTGGAAAAGACGGATTCGCCTGTCGCTGTCCTCGACATTGGGTCTTACTGCGGGTCAGCAGCCCCTGGCGACCGTCGCGCCCACGATCCGTCCTTGGACGGAGTGCGCTGCATTCGTGCCCCACGTCTGTAGACGCTGCACACTACTTTGGTCTACGGCGCGAACGTGCACACCTATCCTCGGACACACACGTCGAGCGAGTGCCAACCCACCCGACCAGACGACCCGTCCGCCCGGCGCTGCCGACCAACTCCTTTCGAAGCTAACAGGACAACGCTGTAGCCCCGGGCACTCCAAGGCGACGGTGCGACAACGCCCTCTGATGAATAAGCATCAATATGCTAGCAAGCTTGGCACCATCCAACGCTAGATCGCGCGAATTAAGGAGAATAAGCGATCCGGCGATCCGACGAGGACGGCACCACGCGTCATTCCCACGACGAAAATCCGTCCGGCGCAAGGGCGCCCATCGCCCATATCCCCAGTCGCCCTTGGTGGCGTCAGGACCCACTCGATCGGGACGCTGTCAGGCACCCGTGAAATCCGCAGTGGGCAGAACCGAAGACGCCCGGTCACAGCACGGTTCCAACCGCTTTAGCGCCTCTTGTGCCACCCTGTTGTCGGTTTCGCCATCAGTATCACCGACACCGATCCCACCGATGACCTGCCATCCACCGACATCGGTAGCCCGCCAGGGCAGGAACTAGTTGAGGGCCAATCACGCAGGGTGGGCCGCAGCCATCCGGGGCCTGCGACGAACTGGGCAAAAACAGTGGTTGGCAACCGCGTCACCGCTGCAGTGCACGCCTTGCGGCGTCCGGTCCCGACCGCCATCGGGCCGGCTTCGTCATCGCTGTGAACACCTTGGTGATGTCGGCGACCGATCCGCTTAGCCGCAGGCTCTGATGGCGCCCCAGTTCGATGACGGTTTTGGCAACAGTATGAGCGACGTCGGAAGGCAAGGCTTCGCGCAATGGTGACTCCTCGCTTCGAACGGTAGTTGGCAAACGGCACATCATCTAAAACAACTATTCATCGGAACTGACTTCAACTCAGTCCTGCACGGTACGCACGTCAATGACGTTCTCATCGGACCGGTCGATACAGCGCAGCAACTGACTGTATCCCCACTTGTTCCGAAGTGGCCCAGCAACGACCGCGACAGCACCTCGCCCTTCCCTGCAGAAACGTCGGCGTGGCGCCTGTTCACCCCGTCAGACGCCTGAGGTACCTTCAACCCATGCCCCGCAGTACCTCCGCACGGTCTGCCGGGAATCAGCGCGCGGACGCGCCGGCGCGTCGTGCTGCGGCAACCAAAGCTCGCGCTCGTTCTGTAGACGGTTCACTGCGTGTGGACGCGACCGCAAATCCGCAGCGGCGACGCCGCTCCAACGATCCGGGACAGCAACGCGACCCCGCTCGCACCCGACAGCTAATCCTGGACGCAGCAAACGACGAGTTCGGACGCTTCGGCTACGACGGCGCCCGAGTGATGCGGATTGCTGAACGCGCTGGCGTCGCCCATCAACTCATCACCTACCATTTCGGCGGCAAGAAGGGCCTGTTCGACGCACTCAGTGACCGGTGGGTGAGCACCAGCAGAAGCCAATTAGAAGGCGACGCACCGCTGACCGATGTGCTGACCTCATTTATCCACCTAGCGCGAGAAGATCCCTCGTGGATCAGCACATTGATCCGCGAGGGGCTTGCCGGCGTAGACCACGGCCACCTGGTCGAGCGGTTGGCGCCGTTCCTAGACGATTCTCGCCGGCGCCAAGAGCGTGGTGAGATCGCGCCAGACCTCGACCCCGGAATCGTCACGCTTATGTTAATCGCGGCCAACCTCGCCCCCACGACGCTCCCCCACATCACCCGAGCGCTTTGTCAGATCGAACCGGACGACCCAAAGTTCGTCGACTACTACGCTCAGCAACTGAGCCTGGTCGCCAAATATCTCGCTGCACCACTTACCGCCTCAGGCTGAACTCATGTTGTCAGGGGCTCGATTTGGGCATACGAGGCCCGATTCGCACGCCGCGGACCGTAGTTAAATCTGTTCTATTGGTTGCTAGTCGTGGCGTTGCACCTCACAGGTCGAGCTCGATGGTCGGGCTCAACGCGCGCGAACAGCAGGGAGTAAATAGGCCATCGGCCCGCTCGTCGTCTGACAACACGTCATCGCGGTGATCCGGCTGACCGGCGAGCAGCTTGACAATGCACTCACCACAGATGCCCTGTTGGCAGGACGACCTTGCCTCAATGCCGTTGCGTTCCAGCACATCAAGAATGGACTCATCAGGCGCCACCTGAAACTCCGCGCCCGTAGATGCCAGCCGGACGGTAAAACCTTGTCCCGGTTCGGATGCGGAGGCTTTCGGGCTGAAGCGCTCTTTGTGCAGCGCCTGTTTAGGCCACCCGAGGGCGGTAGCCTTATCAAGCACATAGGCGATGAAGGGTTCCGGTCCGCAGACGTAGACGGCGGTATCTGGCTGCGGTGTACCGAGGTCTCGCAACAGGTCCAGTTTCTCGATATGCGGACCGTCATCGACGTGCACAGTGGTTCGTGGGTGTTCCCTGAACAGCGCTGCGAAGCACACCTCGGCGGCGGTTCGAGCACAATAGTGCAGCGTGTAGTCGCCGCCGGTGGCATCGAGTTGCTTGGCCATTGCAAGCAATGGAGTGATCCCGATTCCGCCCGCGAAGAGCCGGTGGTGCTGTGCAGGAGCTAAGCGGAAGTTATTACGGGGCGCCGAAATCCCGATCGTCTCGCCGACGTGAAGCTCGTGCATGGCCACCGACCCACCGCGGGATTGCTCGTCGCGAAGCACCGCGATTCGGTACTGCTTTCGATCGCCGGGAGTTCCGCACAGCGAGTACTGCCGCACCAGCGGTCGGTCTAGTTCGGGTAGGTCCAACCGCACGTCGATGTGTGCGCCGGCCTCATGCTCGGGGAATGGTTTGCCGTCCGCCGGCTCGAGGTCAAGCACTACCACCCGGGGGGTCACCATAATTCGATCAATGACGACGGCGTTCAGCCACGCTCCCGACGCGCTCGGCTGGTCGGCCCCCCCTGGGGGCGCACCAGTGTCCCACCCAGAAGACGGAACATTTGACACACTTTCCCCTTAGAGATCTAGTCCCTCGGTAACATCCGCGGCGGCAACCATGCGAGCCGCAAGATGTCCAGCCGTCACCGCATGGCGGAACTCCAGCAGCTACCCAACACCCCCACCGTCTACTCTTGATGAATATTTGTCAAGATTCATTGAATAGATGTAAACCGCGGAAAACAGTCGTAGGCGAGCGCCCGTCACCTGCTGGAGATGAGGTAGGAAAGCGTCCTCGTCGAAGCCGGCCACCCGTCGCAGCGAGCCCCAAATCCGTGGTCACGACGCCCGATCGCCTATGTTGACCAAAATCCGGGTACGGTTTTCGCTGCTGCCGCCCCTCCACGTATTCAAGGCACAGTGGATGGCACGCCAACGGCCAGCCTCCGGCCCGCGGATGAGCCACACCAGCCTTGGCGGATGAGCCACACCAGCCTTGGTTGGCGACATACATCGGATGGCCTTGAAGCGGCGTCGGGCCGACATTAGACGTTATGTTGCGCCAATGCGCCGCCGCCCAATGGGATAGAGCCGCGCCGCGCCGTACCCGTCAAGCCGACAGTACCGTCGGCCCCCGAGATCACCTCCATCGCCGCCACTCACCACTGATCCCCGAAGGCCGTTGTCGATGATCGGATTCTCCGAGATCGCACCGACAGAGTGGGGTTTGTTGACGTCGATCGCCGCCGACCACCGGCGACCGCAGCACCCTGCTCGCCCATAAACGAGGCAGGAATACATAACGCGGACGGGCGATATTGGCGTCGCCTCAGCAACCCAACGACGCTGATAGTTTTCGAAGGCCCGTACGGGGATCCCCTTACGGGACACCGCCGCGTCGCCATTGCCGCGGTCCACTGTCCCTATCGAGCGGCCGACATGTCTAGATGAACCGAATCTAATCGCTGTCATCACGACGACGCTTCAGACCAGATCGGCAAGCGCGCCTGTCGCGGGAGATGAGGTGTGCATCGAAGCGGGATTCTTCAAGCTAGACAGCCGTGACGCCCGAGCCCACGGAATCCACTGTGCCAGCGGACTCATGACCGAGCAGGAAGGGGTATTCGTCGTTGATACCGCCCCGACGGTAGGTCAAGTCGGTGTGGCACACGCCGCACGCGACGATCTCGACCACCACCTCGAACGGACCGGGCTCTGGGATGACGATGTCCACCAACTCGACCGGTTCGGCCCTTCTCCGCGAAATCACGCCCCGTACGTGCTGGTTCAACGGGTTCGACCTCACGTGCTATCTCGCTACCGACGTCTATCGCTGATGAGCTCGCACGCAGCCGTCGACCGTTGAACGTGCCCGCTCGCTCTGCAGTATCACTGGAACCCGTTGGGGTTTCGGATATCTCGATGATCAGCCGACCTCCTGCTCACCGCAGCATAGGCGAGGCCGGACCCCAGATTCGACAGTGCCACCCCCGCGAACGCGCGGTAGCCGGCCGCCCACACATTCGCCAGCAGAAACCCAAAGGCGCGGCCTGCATCAGCAACCAGCACCGCGGGATTGGCAGACAACGGCGGTCGCATATAGAACCCCGAGTCTTCGCCACCCGTGCGTAATGCCGCTCCGTCGTTCTCGGAGCGTAGAAACAGCGTCTCCGGTCGCTCGTCCGTCACGGTTCAGACACCACCTTTCGCGTCAACTCAACACGCAACGGGATCGAATCCCATCCACGCAAGGTGTTGTTGTGGTGGCGCACCATCGGTCCGGCGATGTCAATCCGCTCCACTCGCTTGATCAATGCGGTGAGCAACGCTTCCGCTTCCAGTCTGGCGATGTGTTGACCGACACATTGGTGCAACCCCATCCCGAATCCGACATGGCCGGAAGGATCACGCGTCAAGTCGAAGCGATCGGGATCGGTCCACCGGCGAGGGTCACGATTGGCGGCTCCCAGAAACATCAAAATCTTCTCGCCCCGCGGCACCACTGTTCCAGCAACCTCGATGTCGCAGGTCGCGGTGCGGAAGAACGTCTGCACAGGCGACTCCCAGCGGACCGCCTCGTCAAAGGCGACCCGTACCAGCGATGGGTCTCCCCGCAATCGCTGCCACTGCTCGGGACACGTAGCAAACGCGTAGAGCACTGCTGCAAGACCGTGAACCGTTGTGTCCACGCCGGCTGACAACAAGCTGCGCACAACCAGCGGCGCCTGGCGATGAGTGATGTCGCCGCGGTCGGCGGCGGCCCAGATCTGCGCGCCGAAGCCTGTTTCTGCGAGTGTCGGACGTTGGCAGTGCGCGTCCACCCATGCCGAAAATCTGGGCGCCCCTGGCATACCCATTGTTACTAGGTCGTTGGGTGGGCCGAACGTATTGAAGTTGTGGTCGCCGTAGGGTAAAAGGTTTTCCCGGCCCTCCTTGGGTAGGCCGACGGCATCGGGAAAGACCCGCAGCGGGAAGGCAGCGGCCAGCCGTTGTGCCGCATCGAATTCGCGCTCGAGCAATACCTCGTCGACCAATTCCTCGGCATCGGCAAACCAACCCTCGCGCAAGCTGTGCAGCCGAAGTTGGCCGAGAATTTTCGACAGGACCGCGCGGGGGGCGTCATGCTGGGGTGGGTCGGTCTCGAGGAGCAAGCTCGGTGTTCGCCAGGGCTTCTCGGTACGGAAGTTCGCCAGCCCGACGCCCGCGCCCGACTGGAATGATTGCCAGTCGACCGCCGCGTCGCGTACTTGCTCATAACGGGCAAGGCCATATACGCGGTAACGGGTGAGGTAAACGACCGGTCCGGCGTCCCGAAGCTCGGCCTGCAACCCACCAGGTTCCTCGAGTACTTCGTGGGAGAATGGATCCACCTCAGAGGTTGGCAAATTGCGAGGCGGTCCGACGACCCTCATCGCGGCCCCTCCGATTCGATACTTACCCACATACCGTGCGCAACAGAAGATTTCGGTTGAAGCTGGGTCATTTGAGCCAACGGATCGCGTGTTCCTCGACGTACGCGGACAGGCCGGCGGCGCCGTACTCCCGACCGAGACCGCTTTGCTTGATGCCTCCGAAAGGCATCCGTAGATCCAGCGCCTCAAACGAGTGAGCGTTGATAAACGTGCTGCCAGCCTCGATACGACGGGCCATCGCAAGCCCTCGCCCTGGATCTGTCGTCCATACCGACGAGCAGAGACCGTAGTTGCCATCGTTGGCCCATGAGATGACCTGCTCCTCATTGTCGTAGGCGATCAACGGGATAACCGGACCAAACTGCTCCTCACACGAAAGTGGTGCGCTGTGCTCGACGTCGCGAACCACATGGGGCAGCATGTAGTAACCGTTGGCCCAAGACGACGGGTCAAGTTTGCGGCCGAGCTCAAGTACCGTCGCCGAAGAATTGCGGGTACGTTCAAGCAGATTCAGCACCTTGTTGTACTGGGTTTCGTTGTTGAGCGGACCGAATGAGGCTTGCGGGTCCAAGCCGTGGCCGACGGCGTACTGATTCACCCGATCACAGAGCGCGTCTGCGAATTGCTGATAGATGCTTCGGGCCACGTAAACGCGCTTGATGGCGAAACATATTTGGCCGGTGCGGGCAAAGATGCCATTCAGCATTCGGTCCAGCGCGGCATCGATGTCAACATCGCTCAAGACGATCGCTGGGTCGTTGCCACCCAGTTCGAGCGTGACGTTCGTGATCGTCGGCGCGGTGGCCTCGATGACCCTAGACCCGGTGGCGGTGCCGCCGGTGAACGCCACTTTTCGCACTAGCCGGTGACTACATAGTGCGGCTCCCACGTCATGTTCGCCGTGGACCACGTTGACCACCCCGGCCGGTAAATCTCCAGCGATCTTTTGCAGGAGCAGGGTCAGCGCGGCCGAGGCGAACGGCGACGGTTTCAGCACCAGAGTGTTGCCCGTGGCCAGTGCGGGTGCCAACTTCATCATGGCCAAGACCACGGGCATATTCCACGGCACGACGGCTGCCGCGACTCCTCGCCCGACTTTTTCCACGCTGATAAAGCACTGCTTGTCGTCGTACTGGACGGGGCGGAGGAAGTCCTCCACGAGGCTCGCGGTGTGCTTGAGCACCGCTGCGCCCAGGGCGAAGTCGGCCGCAGCCTCCCAGAGGACACCACCGTGCTCACGCACCAGCAATGGGGCGAGTTCCTCGCTGCTCGCAGCAACGACTTCCGCAGCGGCCTGAAGTCGTTGCACTCGCTCGGCGCTGGGCGTGTCACGCCATGCGGGAAAGGCCGCGTGTGCGGCACCAACGGCGAGATCCACGTCGTGTGCGTTTCCAGCAGCTACCTGGGCGACGATGTCGCTGAGACGCCCCGGGTCGTGAACGTCCCGAAGGCTGCTCACCGACGCTTCTCCGCCGATCAAGTGCCCGATCTGCGGAACCGCGGTCCCGGTCGTCATCTCAAGCCCTTTCGGTACAGAACGACGACGCAGTTGCCTACGCCGCAGCCAGGATCACTCGCGAGCAGAGGCTTGGACTACCGGCTTTTCACCGATTGAGAGAAAAAGGCAGCCCGCTGCAAACTTGCTTGTCTGGCGCCACGGGCAGTGGGTCAAGTCCAGGGACGTGGTGTATGACGTCATCGTGTGATTCTCCGGCTTTGTGATTTAGGCGGTCAGTGCGGCCGGGCGGCCTCCTGTTCTGTTGGGGTGCGTTCGTGGCTTGGGATTTGCTCAGGACATCCAGGCCGAGATAGCGGCGTGATCCGGCCCATTCGTCGAGTTGTTCGGCTAGGACGGCGCCGACGAGGCGGATCAGGGTGTGGACGTTGACCACCCGACCGGCCTCCCACACTTTCGACACCAAGGCGCCGGCAGCCATACACGTGTAGGGCCGGTGTCTAGGGGCAGGGTGCGAAACGCCCCGACGGCGGTGTCGAGTTCTTTGGCCATAACCGACACCTGCGACTTCGACAAGCTGCTGTCCCCGAGGCTCTCGACGAGCTTGTCCATTCGCCGCGTCGACACACCGAGCAGGTGACAGGTGGCCAGGGTGTCCATGTCTTCCCTCTGGGGTGTCGGTTCACAGTGGCGGTAATCGCGTTGGTGGCGGTGCTGCGACGTTGAGTTTCGTTTTGGTGACGGCTCGGTCGTTCAGGTATCAGATGTGTGAGACTGCCTGCAGTACAAGGCCTTACCGTCCAGCACGGAAATCCGTAAGTCCCCGATCATTCCAGCGGTTCCTTGGTCTGATCACGCAGCTAATCGACGAGGCGGTGCTGCAACACCGTCGTCGCTGGACGAAGTATCGAGCGCGGGCCACAGAGCTGAACATGCGCGGCCTGATGCGCCTCGTGGACTCGATCACACGTCGGTGGCTTGAGGGGACTGTCGGCCGCCGCTATGGGTTACGAAATCTGCGGGAAAAAGGATGGTACGACGCTGAGGTGTTTGTCGCTCGGTTTTCCGGCGGGGCATCGAGGCCACTGTTGGGCTGCCGCGACCGTCGGCCCCTTTCTTGATGCGCTGGAAGAGTTGGGCCGGGTTATTTCACACTGTCGCAAAGGCGAGTGCGGGCAATGCTAGGTTCGCATCGTCATTGAAGGACTGCGGGTTCCACCAAAAGCAGGGCCAACTACTTCGACCGTTGGCCGACATGATCGGCGTGGCCGACGACGATTGCAAAAGGGCTTTAGGCGGATGGGCAACCCCCGCCGGGCTGGCTAGCCGCCGACTGGACTGGGCGCGACTATTCGCGCCGGTCTATAGCGCCGTAGCGGTGGATAGTGTTCATAACGACTGAATGTGAATTGAGCTGGCTCCGCCGACTTACCCCGGCACTGATACGTGCCGCGCGACATTCCGCAAAATGGCCAACACACGCTTGATGAGAGGCGAATTCGCCTGGGCCGCATGCGCAGCCACCAACTCAATTCCCAACTGGGCCGGAACCAAGGGTCGATAGCAGACCCCGGCGAGTCCCAGGGATGCCGTGGGGTCCGGAACTACGGCGACGCCGAGCCCTGCGGCGACGAGGGTTACCAGCGTAGAAGTCTCCTCGACCTCGTGGCGGACTCGCGGCACAAATCCAGCGTCGGCGCACAGCGACGTCAAAACGGTATTCATCACCGACCGGCCGCTCCCGGCATGCGCCACGAACTCCTCATCGCGCAGGTCGGTGATGCGCAACTCGCGGCGAGATGTCAGGGCATGGCCGTGTGGCAAGGCAACCAGCAATCGGTCGCGGCGCACCGTTTGCACTTCAAGGTCTGGCCGCGGGACGGGAGGGCGCAACAGGGCGAGGTCGATCTCACCACTGAGCAGCGCAGTAAGTTGTGCCGGTGCGAGCATCTCGCCGCGGATGCTCACATCGACACCAGGCAGATCCTCGCGCAGCACTCTGACGAGCTGGGGCAGCAGCGAATACGTCGCCGATCCGACGCAGCCGATCGCAAAACGCCCCTCCATGCCGTCAGCGATGCGCCGCGCGTGGCAGGTCGCGTCATCGACAGCATCGAGAATCGTCACCACCCTGCGCAGGTAGGCGGCGCCCGCGGGGGTTAGTTCCACTCGTCTGGTGTTGCGCTCGAGCAGCTTCACTCCTAGCTCGTGCTCCAGCTGACGGATCTGCTGGGACAGCGGCGGTTGCGCGATATGTAGCCGGTCAGCTGCACGGCCAAAATGCAACTCTTCACCGACGGCCCGGAAGTAACGAAGATGACGTAGCTCCACGTACTCATACTGACATCCTCTCAATAAGGGTGAAACAGGTATTTCTTGATATCGGGGCGTACACCTACTGTGAAGTGGCGCGGCCCTTCAGATCGTCAGTTTGCAGGCCCGGATGACCCGCGGAGAACGCATGCCTTTGAACAAGTTGGTCGATTCCGCACTCGAGGCGGTCGCCGACATCTCCGACGGATCTAGCGTTGCGGTAGGTGGGTTCGGCCTGGCCGGTATCCCGTGGTTTGTCATCGACGCGCTGCTCGAGCAAGGCGCCCGGGATCTCACCATCGTGTCCAACAACTGTGGTATTGATGGGGCCGGACTGGGCCGCCTGTTAGATGCCCGCCGGATCAGCCGCGTCATCGCCTCCTACGTCGGAGAAAATAAGGAATTCGCCCGCCAATACCTTTGCGGCGAACTAACGGTCGAACTCACCCCGCAGGGCACCCTTGCGGAACGAATGCGTGCCGGGGGCAGCGGGATTGGGGCTTTCTACACGCCCACCGGAGTCGGAACGATGGTGGCCGACGGCGGCATCCCGTGGCGTTATGACTCCGACGGCAGTGTCGCGCTCGCTTCACCGGCCAAAGAAGTCCGTGGCTTCGGAGGTAAGCAGATGGTACTCGAGGAGGCGATCGTCACCGACTACGCGTTGATCCGCGCCGCCGTCGTCGATAAGGCTGGCAATTGTCGATTCCACGCTGCGGCACGTAATTTCAACCCACCCGCTGCGATGTGCGGTCGGATCACTGTCGTCGAGGCCGAGCGCGTCGTCGACGTCGGCGAACTGAACCCTGACGAGATCCACCTGGCGGGCATCTTCGTTCAGCGCATTGTCGCGTTGACGCCAGAACAGGCCGCCCGCAAGGACATTGAAAAACGTACGACCCGGACTCGGGCGGCAAAAGGGTGAGCTGGACCCGCGAACAGATGGCCGCACGAGCCGCGCAAGAACTGCGCGCCGGTGAATACGTCAACCTTGGGATTGGTTTGCCCACTCTGATTCCCGACCACTTGCCGGAAGGCTCTGACGTCACGCTGCACGCAGAAAACGGAATCCTCGGAGTTGGCCCGTTTCCATACGACGACGAGGTCGACCCCGACCTGATCAATGCGGGCAAGCAAACGGTTTCGGTGGTCTTTGGAGCCTCGTACTTCGACTCGGCCACCAGCTTCGCCATGATCCGCGGCGGCCACGTCGACGTCGCAGTTCTCGGCGCCATGCAAGTCGCCATGACCGGCGACCTGGCCAACTGGATGGTGCCCGGCGCGATGGTGAAGGGCATGGGCGGCGCGATGGACCTCGTCAACGGCGCGCGCCGTGTCATCGTGCTCACCGATCACGTCACCAGGACTGGACAGGCCAAACTGGTCACGACGTGCGACCTGCCCCTCACCGGCCGCGGGGTCGTCGACCGCGTCATCACCGACCTCGCCGTACTCGACGTGACGGGCACCGGATTTGACCTCGTTGAGCTGGCACCCGGAGTCCGCTACCCGGAAGTTGCCGCAAAAACCGCGGCTCGGGTCAGCGACGCGCGTAAGCACATTGTTCGTACCGCCTCGGTCTGATCGCGCGGCCATGATCGCGAGAAATACATGGAGATATCCAGCCAGCGAGCAAACGGTCGTGACGGACTGGCGTGAACTGGTCCACGGCGAGCGAGCGTCGTTCATCGGTGAGCGTAGCTGGCGCTGTTGCCGCATGGCGGTGAGTGGCCCGGGGTCGCTTCTGGTTGGGGGCGGGACGTGACTCGCTACCGCCTAGACTCACACCAGCGACGCGAACAGTTGCTCGACGCCGGTGCCGGCGTGGTTCGCGGAAAAGCCGTATGAAGATGTCTTCATGGAGCACATCGCCGCGAGCGCGGGTGTGTCGAGAGGACTGCGGTATCGCTATTTTCCGAATAAGCGAGACTTGTACGTAGCGATATTCAAGCGCGCCACTAGGCGGTCTGGGACGCGCAGCGTTGATCCGCAGCTACCGCCGGCTGAGCAGCTTGTTACTGGACTCCACGCCCACATCCAAGCGTTTGTTGATCATCCCGTTGAAGCCGTCACGATCAACCGCGCGCATTGTCGGATGACCCGGCAATCCAAGCGATCATCTCCCAGGAACTCAACGTCGTGGGCCGTTGTCCGATCGATCAACTCGCCGCGCAGGGATGTCAGCGCGGCGCCGCGGAGATCGCCGTCGAGGGCTGGTTAGCGTTCGTTCGCGCGGCCTGCGTGAAATGGATTCAGTTGCAGAATATCTCGCGTGCCGATCTCACCCGAACTCTGTCTGCGAGCCCTCGACTGCGCTCTCGACGCCCCAATGAGCGGCCGATCGACGGGCTATGCACGCCCAGTGATTACTTAACCGC
>NZ_LZKU01000025.1 GCF_001672975.1 Mycobacterium sp. 1465703.0 | reverse complement strand
ACTGTCGATGCCCGCCTTCACCGCGCCGCGGTTGGTCGTCGGCGGAACCAGCAGCGTGGCGTTGGCGGCGAACTCCACCAGGCCCAGGTTGATCGCCGGGGTCAGCTGCTCGGCGAACTGAGTGGCGGCCTGTTCGGCGGCCTTGAGCCGGTTGGGTTCGACGTCGGTCGCGCGCATGGACTGCGACATGTCGATCACCAGCATGATGACGGCGCGGTTGCGCGGGATGCGCATGTCGTGGGTGGGGGTGGCCAGCGCGATCGTCAAAAACACCAGGCACAGCAGCGATATGGCGATCGGCAGGTGCCGCCACGGCGACTGTGCAACCGGGGCCTCGGTGTACCGGTGCAGGCGTTGGCGGCGCCGGGCCGCGACGTAGACGTAGAGGCCCAGCAGGGCCAGCGGCACCAATCCGAACAACAACAGGGCGGGACGCTGGAACCCGTAGAGCGGTAACGGGCCGATACCGGGAAGCGTCATGCGGCACGCCTCACCAACAGCGATCCGCGTGGTACCGCCATCGGCTCACCTCCCGATCTGGCCGCCTCCTCGAACTCCGGCGGTGCATGGGCCGCGGCCGGAGGATTAGCCGGCGCCGAGAACGTGCCGCTGGGTGAACTTGATGTC
>NZ_LZKU01000024.1 GCF_001672975.1 Mycobacterium sp. 1465703.0 | reverse complement strand
ACCATTGACGGCGGCACCCCGGTGGTCTCCACCCAGGATGCCGCCACGGCCATGCGTGCGGTGTTGGCCATCGCCGCGATGATCTCGTCGCGACGCTCCGCGACGGCGTCGGCGTCACCGGCGACCTCGTCGAGAAGACGACCGCACCGCGAGGCGCTGTTGTCGATCTCGTGGATGTCCGCACCGAGCTGACTGCGGCTGGATGCCATTCCGCCAGAAGCTTTTCCGGCGCCGATCCATTGATCGGTGCCTTGCGTTTCAACCAGCATCCGCTTGACCGACGGCGACGTGGTGGACTCCTTGGCCGCCATCGCCGCGGTGCCGACCAGGATGCCGTCGATCGGCATCAGCGGGAAGCCGTAAGACTGCGCCCAGCGCCCGGAGAGGTATTCGGCCGCCCGCTCGGGCGTGCCGATGCCGCCACCGACGCAAACGGTGATGTTGGAGCGCGACCGCAATTCCGAGTAGGTCGCCAGCAGCAGGTCGTCCAGGTCTTCCCAGGAGTGGTGGCCACCGGCGCGTCCGCCCTCGATGTGCGCGATCACCGGCTTGGCGGAGACTTCGGTCGCGATTCGGATGACCGAGCGGATCTGCTCGACGGTGCCGGGCTTGAAGACGACGTGACTGATGCCGACTTCGCCCAGCTCCTCGATCAGCTCGACGGCCTCCTCCAGATCCGGGATGCCGGCGCTGATCACCAGGCCGTCGATGGCCGCGCCGGACTGGCGAGCCTTCTGCACCAGCCGCTTGCCGCCCACCTGCAGCTTCCACAGATACGGGTCGAGGAACAGCGCGTTGAACTGGTAGGTGCGGCCGTCGTCGAGCAAGCCGGCCAGCTGCTCGACGCGGTCGGCGAAGATCTCCTCGGTGACCTGCCCGCCGCCGGCCAGCTCGGCCCAGTGTCCGGCGTTGGCCGCGGCGGCGACGATCTTGGCGTCGACGGTAGTCGGGGTCATGCCGGCCAACAGGATCGGCGAGCGACCAGTCAGCCGGGTGAACTTGGTCGACAGCTTGACCCTGCCGTCGGGCAGCCGAACCAGCGTCGGGGCGTAGCTGGACCAGGCCCGCGCCACCTCGGGGACGGCGCCGACGGTGAACAGGTTGCGCTGCCCGCCGCGGGTCGCGGCAGGCACGATGCCCACTCCCAGGCCGCGGATCACCGGCGCCGTCAGCCGGGTCAGGATGTCGCCGGGGCCCAGGTCGAGGATCCAGCGGGCGCCGGACGTGTGGACGCGGGTGATCTCCTCCACCCAGTCGACCGGACGCACCAGGATCGACTCGGTGAGCTGACGGGCCAGCTCGACGTCCAGCCCCACCTTCTCGGCCCAGCCGCCGACGATGTCGATGCCGTCGGCCAGCCGGGGCGTGTGGAAGCCCACCTCGACCTGAACCGGGTCGAAGACCGGCGCAAACACATCGCCGCCGCGCAGCTTGTTCTTGCGGTCGGCTTCTTCCTTCTCCGAGATCTGCCTGCAGTAGAGCTCGAAGCGGGACAACTGTTCCGGGGTGCCGGTGATGACGACCGAACGGCGGCCGTTGCGGATGGACAACACGGGCGGCAGAACGGTGCGCACATCTTGCGCGAATTCCTCGAGCAGCTGGCCGATGCGCTCGGGATCGGCGTTGGTGACCGATACCATCGGCGGGCGATCGCCCAGCACCGAGATTCCGCGGCGACGGGCCACCAGCGTCCCGGCCGCACCGATCAACTGGGCCAATGCCAGTAGCTCGACGTCGCGAGCGCCCCCGGCCTTCAGTGCCTCAACTGCGAGCACGCCCTGTGAGTGTCCGGCGACAGCCGCCGGCGGGGTCGCGTTCAAGTCCATACCCTGCCGGGCCAGCGCCCGCACGGCCGCGATCTGGGTCAGCAGCACGCCGGGTATCGAGACCGCGGCCGAAGTGAGGTGCTTGTCCGAGGGGACCGGGTCCTCGGCCGCCAGCGCACGCACCCACGTGAGCGGCTCGAAGCCGATGGGACGCACCACGACGAGCTCTCTGGCGACCGGCTCGAGGAGCAGATTCACCTCACCGACCAGCGTCGCCAGGTCCGACTCGATGCCGGCCGAGGACACCAGCTCTTCGAGCGTCTCCAGCCAGGCGCTGCCCTGGCCGCCGAATGCCACAGCGTAGGGCTCCCCGGCCGTCAGGCGGTCGACGAGAGCGTGGGTGTCGCCGGCTGCCGGCCGCTTGTTTCCCTGCGGGCCGTGCCCGTCGCGATTGGCGGACACCCGGTCGTGCTCGTGAATCGTCACCTTGTCTGTCTCCCCTATATGCGTCTTTAGGTCTCGTCGTCTGGCGGTCACCACCGCCGGGCGGGGTTCTGTCGATTCCGCGTCGAATCACAGCCGGGAACACGGCTGGCCGGTGTGTTGTCGGCGGACCGCCCGAGTGGTGCGCAGCGGCGCGACGGACTCCATCGGCTGCACTAAGAGTGTCATAAGGATGGGCCTGCGTTTCGCGTGCTGATCGGTTACTGGTGAGTTCTACGCATGGGTAACCGTGTCCTGGGTAACACGCGCTTTCCCTACCGGCGCTGACCCGATTAACAAACCTGCTGCATGCAGGTGGTTACGGTCGAGTAGCTATAACTGCGCAGATCAAGGCAGTCTTGTTATCAAATCGTTACATTAAAATTTTGGGCCGCGGAGCGCCGTTGTGACGCGATCGTCAGCATCCGGCCGTAACTTTCCGGCCGCACCGGTTTGGAAAATGAGCGAACGAGTGTTTGCTGGAAACTCTAAGAACCCGTGTCCCGCCCGGACCGGGCGACGGCAGCGGGCGCTAGGCCCACTGGCCGAATTGCGGCTTGAGGATCTCGTTGATGTCCACCCCGACCCCACCGACGCTGCGTTTGTCGATCTCAACCTGGTGCAGATTGGCGGCCGGGTGGGCGTAGCCCTTGGGCGAGCCCCAGTTGTGTTGCCAGAAATACGAGCCCAATCCATCGTGCAATGCCCAGTCGATGGTTTTCGAGTTGGCGTACACGCCTGTGCGCTGATGGCCGATTACCGACTCCCAAGCACGCAGGTAGGGCGCCACCTGGCTTTTGTACTGCTCATAGGAAGGATCGTCGTCGATCGAGGCATAAATGGGCGCGCTGGCGGGTCCCCCGGCCGCGGCATGCAGCTGCATTCCGCGTTGCGCATGCTGCAGGCCGGCATTGGCACCGCCCAGCCAGTCCGCAGTGCTGGCCTTGCCGTACTGATAGCAGGACACGATCTTGAGTCCGTTGCTGTCGAGGTCGCGCGCTTCGGCGACCTGGATCGGCTTGCCCAGCATCCAGTTGCCGCCGGGGCGCCGATCCGATACATACCGGATCGACCCGACAGCACCCGCGGCCCGGATCTGGCCGGCCGGGATGACACCGGCCGCGTAATCCAACAGGGTGCCGAGCGACGCCGACACCGGCGCGACACTCAGCGATGCGCCGGCGACGCCCAAACCGAGCAGGGCCGGACTGGCCGCCGCGAGTTTTAGCAGCTCACGCCGGGAAACCGATGACACAAGCCACAGGGTACGACACAAACCCCAGATGACACGTTGACCACACGGGTTACAGGTCCCTCACAGTGCGGCATCGTTCGTTTCGACCGGTTGCGGCGCGGGTAGCACGATGACGCTCACGGCTTCCAAGCCGCGCCGCGCGGTCTGCTGGGCGATCTCCTCGATGAACTGCGCGGCGGCCGGGCTGATTGATCCGGCCCAGGCCCGAAATCCCTGCACGATCACCGGATCGTGCTCCAACAGCGGTTTCACGCCGCGCAGCACTGCGACCACATCGTCGGGCAGCGGGTGGGCCACCTGCTGGTCGATCCACCTGGCGGCTAGATCTCGTGCTGCCGCACTGTCCTCGCCCAACCCGATCACGTCGGCGGCCAGCACGCGCAACCGATCGAACAACTCCTGGCGGCCCGGCGTCTCGGCCAGTTGCGCCAACAGCGTGCTGGCCGCGGTCGGCAGCACCATTTGCCCGAATAGGGCGGGCACCGGCAGGTTCCACTCGTCGAATAAGTCGGCGTACATCGCCGCGACCGACGCAGACAGCGGGGCGCTGAGCCGCCCGATCACACCGATGCTGTCGCGGTGTGTGGTCGCCAACCGGTGCAGGATCTGCTCGTTGAGGTCTGCGCCGCCGCATTCGGTGGCGGCATCGATGGCCCTGATCAGTTGGTCGAGCCGATCGCGTTGCTGCACCAGCAACCTGCGGTGCTCGTCGAGCAGGCCGGCCAGCGCGCTGTGCCCACCTTCCATCAACCGCTGAATGTCGTTGATACCGACGCCAAGACTGCGCATCAGGTCGATACGCAACAAGTCGAGGACCTGCTCGACGTCGAAGACCCGATAGCCGTTGGACAGGTGTTGCGCGTGCAGCAGACCGATTTTCTCGTAATGGCGAATACGGCCGGAAGCGATGCCGGTCAAGGCCGTAACGTCGCCGATCAGCAACTGGTCAGCCACTCCTTGACCTTACAACTGTGTCAAGGTCTGTACTGGGCGGGTGCAACACGACCAGCTCATCGACCTGACCCGCCGCGCGTTGAAATTGGCGCGGGACAAAACGACCGATCTCGCTCCGACCCAGCACACGGTCGACGCATGTGACTACACGAGTATCGAACGCCACCACCGGGACCGGGCCATGCTGCTGGCCAGCCCGCAGTTGGTCGGCTACGTCTCCGAACTGCCCGCCCCTGGGTGGTATTGCACCAAGACGGTGATGGGGCGCTCCATCCTGTTGACCCGAACTTCTGATGGAACGGTGAAGGCGTTCAACAACGTCTGCCTGCACCGGCAGTCGCAGGTGGCGACGGGATGCGGCACCGCCACCCGGTTCATCTGCCCCTACCATGCATGGACGTACGACAACACCGGGTTGCTGGTCGGGCTGCCGGGGCGCAATGGTTTCCCAGACGTGCCGCTGCGGTCTGCCGGCCTGACCGAACTCCCGGCCACCGAGTTCGCCGGATTCCTCTGGGTGGCATTGGATCCCGATGCGACGCTGGACGTGGCCACCCACTTGGGCCCGCTCGGCGACGAACTCGACTCCTGGGGCATCGGTCGCTGGTCCCCGCTGGGCGAGAAGGTGCTGGACTCCCCGATCAATTGGAAGTTGGCAATCGACACTTTCGCGGAGAACTACCATTTCGCCACCGTGCATCAGCGCACCTTCGCCACGATCGCGCGCAGCAACTGCACGCTGTTCGACTCCTACGGGCCGCACCACCGGCTGATCTTTCCGCTCAACACCATTTCGGAGCTCGACGACGCGCCCGAGGACCAGTGGAATCCGTTCCACAACATGGTGGTGATCTATGCACTGTTCCCCAACATCGTGCTGTCGGTGACGATCGCCAACGGTGAGCTGTTCCGGATTTACCCCGCGGATCGGCCCGGTAGGTCAATCACCGTCCACCAGAACGCAACACCGCAGGACCTGTCCGACGAATCGGTGGCCGCCGGCGCTCAGGCCGTCTTCGAGTATGCCCACGCCACCGTGCGCGACGAAGACTACCGGCTCGTCGAGAGGCTGCAGGCCAATCTCGAGTCGGGGGTCCGCGACCACCTGGTGTTCGGCCGCAACGAGCCGGGATTACAACATCGCCACATCACCTGGGCCCGGGCCCTGTCGTCACAGTCAGCTGTGGTCAGCTGACAACACCGCGATCAGGTCATCGAGAAGCGTTGCCAGCATGTCGTTTTCGACACGCGCCGAGCTGGCCAACAACTCAACCGCCGCATCGCGCCGGCCGGCGGCCACCAGCGGCACAACCTGCTCCACCATGGACTGCAAGTCGGGTGCAGACGGCGTCAGGTTCGCGACCGTAGTGCGAAGCACATCGACGAGCTCCCAATCCCGATACAGCGCCAGCGAGCGTTCGTTGAAAGCGAAGCCTGTCACCGAGTTTCCCCACATCGTCCCGTGGTAGCGATATGGGCCCTCCATGTACTCGATCGGCAGCCCATGCGCCGGCGCCGCCACCAGCGGCTCCCCGATGAGGTCCAGTTGCATTGTGGGACAAGTGATCCTGTGCCGGTCAGGCATGTACCGGGCCGGAGCGAGGGGCCGCACCAGGGGCCGCACGCTCTCCGGCCATCGCACATAGCTGGCGATCGTGACCTCGACGTCCTCGGCGCATTCCGGCGCGATCGCGGGGTCCGGGTGGCTCGTCGTGACGCCGGTAAACGGCTGCAGCGCATTTCCGTTGGCGCGGTCGAACTGGCGCCAGATGCTCAGGTCAACGCCATTGTCGAAGTTGATCGTGCGCCATTCGTGCGACCTGGCCCGCGGGTCTCCCCCGGATCCCCCACCGCCGGCATATTTCGGGAACCACTGCCGGTCGACGTGCCCACTGGTACCCGACACCTGCTGGATGAGATCCCCCCAGCGTAAGGTGCCCGTCATCGCCATTCCGGTCTGGAAATAAGAATAGGTGTCGCTTTGACCGAAGCAGGTGATCTTGCCGTTGTATGTCGATGCGCCCACCGGGGTCGGTGCGCGCGTTGGGGTTACGGCCAGGTCGAGCCGCATGGGACGACCGGTGTGGTCCTGGCCGACCAGGCTGACCCGGTAGGTGTAGGGCAGCAATTCGCCGTCGCCGTTGCGGCTGGTCGTCCACGACGCGGTTCCCGCGCTGCTGTGGTAGTGGATGTCCAGATGGCCCGACGCCATCGTCAGCTTGCGCTGCGCGCCCGGCTCCATATTGGCCGGTGGCATGTCGTAATCGGTGAAGGTGCCGTAGTCGCCGGTGTCGAGGTCGAACAGCGCCATCGTGTAGAAGTCGGCGACGACCGTGCCCCCGGGCCGGTTCTTGTTGAAGATGGTCAGGAAGGCAAACGACCGTTCGGTCTCGGCGGCGTCAAGCTGACCGGCGATGAACCAGGTGTCTGACTCCTGGTCGGCGTGTTCGCCTTCGGCGGCGGGAAAGTCCAACTGACGGTCGCCGGGGACCAACTGAAATGGATAACTGCGCCAGTCATTATTCATATCGCGCCTCGCCTCGACATCGTCGCTGATGACCCGCTCGCGGTTTTCTGACCAGTTCTTTTTTGGCTATGTTAGCGTCAATACGAAGTTACGGTCACCGTCTCACCCGCACCCGCCGCTGCCTCAAGGAAGTGCCCCGATGACGAAGAATTCCGACCATCGTTGCTATGACGAACTGTTCATCGGGGGGCAGTGGCGCAAGCCGGTCAATCCCCAGCAGCTCGCCGTGATCTCGCCGCACTCGGAGGAACCGGTCGGGCATGTCCAAGTCGCCGGCCCGGAGGACGTTGATGCGGCGGTCACCGCCGCGCGGCACGCCTTCGACCACGGCCCGTGGCCGCGGATGAGCCCTGCCGATCGGATGGCCAAGGTCGAACAGCTCGCCGGCATCTACGCCGGGCACGCCGACGAGATGGCCGATCTCATCACCGACGAGATGGGGTCGCCACGCAGCTTCAGCCGGATGGGCCAGGGGGCGGCCGCCGCAGCGCTGATCCACCTCTGCCTGGCCGCCGCCCGCGACTTCCCGTGGCAGGAACGTCGCCAGGGGGTGCTCGGCGAAGTGCATCTGCGCCGGGCCCCGGTCGGGGTGGTCGGGGCGATTGTGCCGTGGAATGTGCCGCAGTTTCTGATCATGCCCAAGCTGATCCCCGCACTGATCGCGGGTTGCACGGTCGTCATCAAGCCCGCACCCGAAACACCCTTGGACGCTTTGTGGTTGGCCGAGATGATCGAGCAGATCGGACTACCCGAAGGCGTGGTATCAGTGCTGCCCGGCGGTCCCGAGGTCGGTGAGGCGCTGGTGCGTCACCCCGGGGTGGACAAGATCGCGTTCACCGGTTCCAGCGCCGTCGGGCGCCGGATCGCCGCCCTGTGCGGGGAGCAGCTCAAACGGGTGAGCCTGGAGCTGGGCGGCAAGTCCGCGGCGATCATCCTCGACGACGCCGACATTGACAAGACGGTGGCCGGCTTGAAGTCCGCGGGGCTGATGAACAACGGGCAGGCCTGCGTCGCGCAGACCAGGATTCTGGTCAGCGACCGTAAGCATGACGAGGTGGTGGACGCGCTGGCCGGCATGATGTCGGCGCTGAACGTAGGCGACCCGGCCGACCAGTCCACCGACATCGGACCGCTTGTGGCGCAACGACAACAGCGCCGGGTGCAGGACTACATCAAGTCAGGCCGCAGCGAAGGAGCCCGGGTGGTGCTCGGTGGCGAACAGAGTCCGTCCGAGCGCGGCTGGTATGTGCAACCGACGCTGTTCGCCGACGCCACCAACGACATGCGCATCGCCCGGGAGGAGATTTTCGGCCCGGTGCTGACCGTGCTGCGCTACCGCGACGAAGACGACGCGATCCGCATCGCCAACGAGACCGACTACGGGCTGGCCGGTTCGGTGTGGACCGCCGACATCGAACACGGCCTGGACGTGGCGGCCGCGGTGCGCACCGGGACCTACGGCATCAATATGTACACCCTCGACATCGGCGCACCGTTCGGCGGCTTCAAGCAATCCGGCATCGGGCGCGAGTTCGGCCCCGAGGGCCTGCATGAGTACGTCGAGCTGCAGACGCTGATATGCAAGGGCCAGCTGCCGCCGCTATAGGGTTTTGCGATCTCCACGACGGGTCAAGGCCCCGCAGAGCGAGTAGCCATGCCTCACCATCGATCTTGGTGAGGGGTTATGAGGTGTTGGGATCGCGGGTCGGCGGTGCGGGTCTGGTTGTCGACCTCGATGTTCACAACGGAGCAGTCGGCAGCATGAAATACCCTATGCGCCAACGTGTTTTGAGCTTCGTGATATTGCCGGCAGTGACCGGCCCCGGTAACTCGGCTAGTTGTTTGTCGGTGGTGGTTGGGGTTGGAAGGGTGTGTACCACCACCAGTTGGCGCGCTCGCCGGTAGGTCCCGGACAGGGCGCCACCGTGGGCGGAGGTTGAGTTGGGGGGCGCGCCAGCGATCCCGGGCTCAGTGATCGGCCGGCGCCGTCGCTGA
>NZ_LZKU01000023.1 GCF_001672975.1 Mycobacterium sp. 1465703.0 | reverse complement strand
CTGGCTGGCCGACGAGCTGACCCGCTCGTGGGGCGCTCAGTGGCCGCATTTGCCCGACGCCATGGAAGAAGCCGCCGGATACGTCGCGCCGAGCTGCGACGAGCTGGCCGGGCTGACCGCGCCAATGGGGGTGGCAGCCGCAGTCGACGACCCCATTCACCCGCTGCAGGCCGGCCTCGACTGGGTGGCCGCCGCGCCGCACGCGGCCTTGCGCACCGTGACGCTGGATCAGATCGGGGCGGATCCCGCCGCCCTGGGTGCGGCGTGCCTGAGCGCGCTCGCCGACTTGTAGCTCAGCCGCCGGTGGTGGTGCGCAGCTGCTGCATGGCCGAGCCGTCGACGCTGCGGCGCGGCGGCCACCCAGTCGAGGCCGGCCTGCAGCGGGTGAATGGGGTCGTCGACTGCGGCTGCCACCCCCATTGGCGCGGTCAGCCCGGCCAGCTCGTCGCAGCTCGGCGCGACGTATCCGGCGGCTTCTTCCATGGCGTCGGGCAAATGCGGCCACTGAGCGCCCCACGAGCGGGTCAGCTCGTCGGCCAGCCAG
>NZ_LZKU01000022.1 GCF_001672975.1 Mycobacterium sp. 1465703.0 | reverse complement strand
CTGAACAGGGGACGTCCCAGCCGGTGTATGCCTACCGGAACCAACTCGTCGCTGCCATACCTGGTGAGGTCGCGCCGGAGCAGGTCGAGGTATGCAAACCGCGTGTCGTGATCAGTCACGGCCAAAACTGCCCCTTACTCCGCATGCCGGTGGTCTCGCAATGACCTTAAACGTCAATTTCAGTCGTTAAAGCGTTTTGCAGTGTATCCGTCTCCTGCGGGTCAACGATTTCCCTCTGCCTCGGCCCCGGGGACGCAACCCCCCGAGCGAGCGAATTCCTCTAACAGGTCGACGGCGCGACCTACGCTCTCGGCGGGTTTGCTCATCCGGGTGGAGAGCTCACGGGCCCGGGCGAGGTAATCCGGGGCGAGGATCTTTCGCAGGTCGGCCACCAGCGATTCAGGTGTGGTGCCCGAAAACCGCCGAGCCGTGCCCACCTTCAGCTGCTTGACACGAGAACCCCACATCGGCTGATCGCCGGCCGTCCAGAGAATCAGCGTTGGTACGCCGGCACGCAGGCCGGCAGCCGTGGTGCCCGAGCCGCCATGATGCACGACCGCACGGCACGCGGGAAAGATCTTCGTGTAATTGACCACGCCGACGACCTTGACGTGCGGCAATTCGGGGACGTCGCTGAAGTCGCTCCAGCCGGAGCAGATCAACGCCCGCTCCCCCAACTCCGCACAAGCAGCGCCGATCATTTGCACAGTATCGGCGGGAGACTCAGCGACCGGCATGCTTCCGAAACCGAAGCAGATCGGCGGCGTTCCCTGAGCAATCCACGACAAGACGTCGTCATCGGAGTCCGTCGTCAGTTCCATGGTCAGTGAGCCCACAAACGGCCGCTGGCCGTCCCATTTCGCCCATTCGTCGGCCAATCCGGGAAAGCAAACTTCGTCATAGGCCTGGATTTCCAGCGTGCCACGCTCGGCGATCCGTCGCGGTGAGGCAACCGTGCAGGTCGGTAAGCCAAGCTCACGACGCTGCTTATCTTCGGCTTTTTTGTTCATCCGCCAACACATCCAGTCGTACACCGTCATGCCGGTGCGGACTATGGGCCCTGGCATCCTCGGCAGAACCTGGCCGTTAGGACGCATCGGAATGTAATGCAGCGTCGCCATCGGAATCCCGTAGTAGTCGGCGACGTTAAGTGCCAAGTCCTGGTACAGCTGGCCGGTAAACAGCAAATCGGCCCCGCCTGCCGCTGACATCAGGGCCGAGCTCATGTCCTGCCAGTTCTTCAGAACCGGTTCCCAGGCTTCGCGGATCAGCGTGATCGGCCCGCGGAGGAAATTCTTGAAGAAGCTCCGAATGAACTCGTCGCTCCAAAACTCATGCATATCCGGGCCATAGGCGATTGCCGGGAGCCCGGCCGCCTCGGCCAGATCGACGAGATTGGGCGGAACAGCCATACGCACCGAATGGCCTCTTCGCGCCAGCTCCCGGCCGATGGCAAGGCAAGGCTCGATATCGCCACGCGTTCCATAGCTTGCTACGGCGAATTTCATCGAGGTTTACCTTAGTCACTCTCCGACGGCATGGCCAACTTCAACGGTGGCGTTTCCGCTCGATATTTCGCGGCTCGCGATTGGCCCTGGAATTTCGTTAGAGGCATTGGTTGTTGTTGTTTGGCAACCGATTTGGTTCCTCCGCCAGGTTGGATAGTCACACACTACCTGTGCCGTCGAGTTCGACACGGCCAACGTGATCACCTTTCCCCCGACTCAAAAGTATGACGACCGATGGGCGGTATGGCTGCACCCAATGTCGTCGCTCAGCCCTTGAGTTAGTCTGACAGACGTTGAACATGGTGTCCCAGAAAATAGAAAGTCGGCCCGATTGGTCGGCATGCCGAACGCAATAGCGAATTTGGCTATTTTCCCTGTACAGCAGGCTTAAAGCAGGTAGCTGATTAAGCCCGGCTGCGCGAGTTGACAAAGTTTTCCACAACATCGGCCGCTTTGACGACGCTATCGGCCGGCTTGGTCATCTGAGTTGCGATTTCGCGGGCGCGCTGCGCGTAATCCGGAGCGAGGATCCGGCGCAGGTCCTCCACTAACGATTTCCGGTCTGTTGCCGAAAACCGCCGGGTGGTACCCACTTTCAGCCGTTTGAGTTGAGCTCCCCAGATCGTCTGATTGGCGTCCATCGACAGGATCAGCGTGGGCACTCCCGCACGCAGGCTTGCGGCGGTAGTGCCCGAACCACCGTGGTGCACTACCGCACGGCAGGCGGGAAAGATCGTCGCGTAATTCACCGGGCCCACCACCTTGACGTGATTGGCGACGGCAACCCCACTGAAATCGCTTCGGCCGGCGCAAATCAACGCCCGCTCGCCCAGCTGCGCGGACGCCGTGCTGATCATGTCGACGGTGTCGGCCGGAGATTCGACGGGCATACTGCCAAAGCCAAAGCAAATCGGCGGTGTCCCACCACGAATCCAGGACGCCACCTCGTCGTCGGCTTCTGTGGTCAACTCCATGGTCAGCGTGCCGACAAAGGGCCGTTGGCCGTCCCATTTCGCCCACTCGGCTGCAAGGCCGGGGAAGCAAACCTCGTCGTACGCTTGAATTTCCAGTGATTTCCGCTCGGCGATTCGCCGCGGTGACGGTCCTGTCGCCTTCGGCAGCCCCAGTTCTCGGCGCTGGCTGTCCTCGACCTTTTTATTCAGGCGCCAACAGAACCAGTCGAACGCCGTCATCGCCGAGCGGGCCAGGGGCGGCGGCAGGATCGAGACGACTTGGCCGTTGGGCCGCATCGGAACGTGGTGCAGCGTGGCCAACGGTAGGTCGTAATACTCCGCGACGTTGGCAGCCGGCTCCTGGTAACTCTGCCCGGCGAACACCAAATCAGCTCCGTCTGCCAGCGACATCAGCGTGGTGTTCATCTGCGCCCAACACTGGTCGCTGAGATCCCACATCTCGCGCCACATGCCACGCATCTCCTGGATCTTCCAGAATCCGCGGAAGAATGCCGTCCAGAAGTTGCGGTACACATCGAGCCAAGCTTGCGAATCCAGCCCGTAAGGGACGGCCGTCAGCCCAGCCGCCTCGGTGAAGCTAACCGAGTCCGGCGGGACGGCCATGACCATGTCATGTCCTCGCCGTTGCAGTTCGCGTGCGACAACCACGGAAGGCTCGATATCACCGCGCGTTCCATAACTGGCCAACACACATTTCACCGCGAATCCAAGCCCTTCGGTTGCGACATCAGAGGTGGTGATGCACCGACATCACTTCAAATATCGACGAGACCCCCGCACCCTGTTTGCGCGACTGCAGCGAAGACGAGTGCGCCTCATGGCTTACGCCACAGCACGCCGGTGCCGTCGATCTCCTCGATCTCTGCAGTCACCCCATGCTGCGTACGGTAGTCCGTCACTGCCTGCCGGCATGCATCGATGGCGTGATAATCGTCGATAATGCAGAAACCCCCGGACGACAGCCGCGGGTAGAGCGCGTCGAGCGCCTGAATCGTCGATTCATATAGATCACCATCTAGCCGCAATACGGCAATGCGATCGATGGGGGCATCCCGCAGGGTGTCTTTGAACCAACCCGGAACAAAACGCACTTGATCATCGAGCAATCCATAACGCTCGAAATTCGCCTTGACCTGTGCCTGGGGTACTGCCAGGACTCCAGCGGCGCGATGCAATTTGATGCCTTTGTCCGCCTCGTAATGCGCGGCGTCCGGTGGTGGCACCCCTTCGAACGAATCGCATAGCCACACGCAACGCTTCTGATCCCCGTAGGCCGACAACACGGCGCGCATCAAGATTGACGCGCCACCGCGCCACACACCGCATTCGACCAGATCACCGGGAACGTCGTCTTTCAGAATCGTCTCAACGCAGTGCTGCAAACTGGTCAGCCGCTGCATTCCGATCATCGTCAAGCCATCCGCCGGCCAATCCAGACCCAACTTGCGCGCCTTCTCATTGAAGGGACGCTTACGTACGAGCATGAAGTTCCGGGTGTTGACAAGCGCGCGGCCCAGGCGGTGCCAGCCCACTGGCACCAACTCGTCAGCGCCGTACCGGGTGAGGTTGCGCCGGAGCAGGTCAAGGTATGCAGATCGGGTGTCGAGGAACGGAGATCGCATGTCACGATCGGTCACGGTCAAGGTTGCCCCTTAGTTCACTAAATGAAGTACTGCGGTGACGGCCTCCATGTCAGGCCGTCGATGCGTTTCGCTTAGGCCGGACAAACTCGCTTGGCCAGCCTCCTTGACATTTCCACGCCACCTACCGGCTGACCCATCTCTGCGCTACCGAGCAGTAACAACGTAGTAACAACTATCATAAGCTTCGACCTGGAGTGCCTTAGCTACTCGGTTCGGGCGAGCGCCGCACTTCTTAGGGGCGACCGGCGTGCTGTATGTCGGGACGGCCCGATTCGTTCGGCCGGATGCGGGGTTCGGATTGCCCGCCGATCCACTCGAGCAGCGCGCTCAGACCGTCGTCCAGCGTGGACTTCGGATGCCAGTCCAGCTCGGTTTGCGCCGGCTCGACGTCACAACTCGCAGCGCGCACGTCGCCGTCGCGGAATTTTGGAACGACAATCGGTTCTGGTGCGTCACACATGGCTGCGATCTTGTTGGCAAGCTCATGGATGGTTGTGGCGTTGCCGGACCCGATGTCGAGGCAACGCGGCCCGTCTGCGGGCCGCTCCACCGCCGCGAACAGCGCGTCGACGACAGCGTCGATGTAGACGAAATCGCGCAAGATCCGGCCGTCCTCGTAGACCTCCAAGGCAAGTCCCTGACGGGCTAAGCGTGCGAATAGCGCGACGATTCCGGTGTACGAATTCGTCAGTGACTGGCCGGGGCCATAGACGTTCTGCAGGCGCAGCACGCTCAGGTTGGTGTCGTGCGCAGCCGTCCAGGCGGCCAACAGGTGCTCCTGGGCGAGCTTGGTCGCCGCGTAGATGTTGGTGGGCCGGGGCTCCGTACGGTCGGCGCGGCTCGGCAGCGGCATCGCCTGCTCACCCGCGGGTCCTTGTGGATCCCAGATACCGGCCACGAGCTGGGCATGGCTGCGAGGCCGCGGATAGAAGATATGTGCGCCGGACTGCCATGCGCCCTCGCCGTAGACCGCCCTGGAAGACGCCAGTACCAGCTGTTCGGGCACGTGCCCCGAGCGGCTCAAGGCGTCAAGCAGCTGAGTGGTTCCGACGACGTTCACCGAGCCGTGCCGCGTCGCCTCCGAGAGCGATTGCGCGGTTCCGGTCTCGGCCGCCAGATGGACGATTTGGGAAGGACGAAACAACCGCAGCACCGCGTCAAAGTCGGGTCCATGGGTGACGTCTCCGGTGAACAACCGCACGGATGGCAACAGATCGATGGGCGAATCGCCGCCGTGTACCTGCGGATGCAGGACATCCATCACCGCGACGTCGTATCCGGCCTCGACGAGACGTTGTGAGAGCGCCGACCCGATGAATCCTGCCCCACCAGTGATGAGCACGGACGCTGACAAGAATCGACGCCTTTCCTTCGTGTACACGGAGTTAAGCGACCGGCAATCGACCCCGGTCTGGTCGATCATATCGGGCTCTTCCCGCGGCCATCAGAGGATCCGCGAAGCAGATCGGCGGCGCATCGGGTCCGCACCGAATGCGCGAATGGCGCCTAGGCCCAAGTCCCTCTGTGCCGATGAGCCATTGCGAGCAGTTCCATGACCGGCCTTGCGATGGCTGGCCGGAAGAGCCGGAAGAGCGCGCTCTTGGATAAGCCATGGACATCTTCGAACGCCATACGGAAATCTCGCTCACTTGCCCGGTAGGACTCGAAAACGCCGTCCAACGTTGACATGTCGACAGGATCGTCGTGTGCGGCTTCGCGTAGCACTTCATAGACCGCCGAAATCCAACCGGCGCCGAAAAGGTCCGTCACCGCGCCGCGGTGCCGCTGGCGATGAAGACCGGGACTGAGGAACTCCTCGACCGCGCCCAGGTCCTGAGTATGCAGTTCGACCGACAGCTTCGTGGAAATTCGTTTCACTTCGCGACGCCAGTCGTCGAGAAGGTTCGTGTAGTCGACGAATACGCGTGGCACCCCGCGAGTATTTCGTTCGGCCAGGACATTGCATTTCAACCACAAGGCACTGGCGAGCGCTTGAGAGACGCGCCAGGACTTGCCAATTGACGAAATAACTTCCTGCGGATGACGCACCGCAATCACCGACGCAACATCGAAACCGGCCTGACGTGCCGCCTCGAACCACAGATCAGACAGTGTCGTAATCCTGGGTTCCTTGATCACCACGAGCGGCGCCGCCGGCAGCGTGGACAGATACGCAGCAATCTTGGCGATGCAGGCCTTGCTCTCGTTGGGGTCGATCGCGCCGTCGTCCAGAAAACGCAATGACGGGTCGTACCAATGGGTCCCGAGCCGGCGCAGGATCGTTTCGTTGAGCGAGATGGCCGCCCGCGGTTCCCAGTAGCCGAGCGGATTGTTCGCGTCGGCGCCCAACATCGCAGCGGGGAGCGTGCCGCCGCACAGCGACAGAACCCTGGTAAGGGCCGACGTTCCTGACCGTTGCGGGCCCAGCACAAAAAGAACAACGGGGCGTGTGGTGGAACCGACGGGTTTCTGCAGACCGGAGGAATTGGTACCGCATTCGGCGGGCTTCGTCGTCCGGGCCAATGTCATCGCAATTCAAACCTTTCACTTGCCGCGCGCCAGGCCGACTTCTGGAGTTCGGTTGCTATCCATGCTTTTTCGATGTGATGTGGGTGCGGCAAACGGCCGAACAGCAACCCGCCGATGTCAGCATGTTGCGCATATCGAGACGTCAGGTCCCTGAATCTCAACGTTCTCAACACTTTTCGCAAAGAGGAGATGCTATGCGCTCCTGATGTGGAGTCAGGCTTGACTTGTGATCGCCAGCATTTGTTCCCCCCGGCTGGAATGATCGGATCGTTGCGCCCTGCTCAAAAACTATAGCTGGACTCCCACAATCAGGAGACTATCTTTACGAATCCGTTTCACTTACTTAATGTTTGAAGTTCGATCCGACTTCATCGCTGGGCCGCAGGATTACCCAGCCCGAACTTCCACAGCCCGTTCAGTAAGGCGCAGCCACAGGCTTTCGCGACTGCCGTCGAGCGTCGACACTCGACTCCCGCGAACGCAGTATGGTTACCTTAACAAACCATCTCGACAAACGGCCGCGAACCCCGCTGAGGCGAGTCCGCTCCGAAAACAACTTTCGACCAGCGGCGAGGCGTCGCGTCTAGGCTCGCAGGTACCAAGGCTCACGTCGCCGCATCGAGGCGCGCTCTGCGTTTGATTCGAGATTTGAGCGACAGCGCAGGCTTTTCCACCAGGAACCAGCTCAGTGCGGCCAGCGGGAGCGTGGCGCCGGCGGCAACAACCGTGAACGCAAGCGGAGGCAAAAAGCCGAGCCCGCAGATGACCAGCAACTGCTGCACGGGCCACGCATAGATGTAGACGCCGTAGGAAAAGTCCGTGCGTAAACGCAAGCGCTTGTTGCGGATCAGCGCACCTGAAACGACGACTGCATAGGCCAATGGGAGGGCGGCGAGTACCCGGTAGTTGGGCACCAGCAAGCCGGCCACCACGACGATGACCGCGCTCACGGCCACAAGCGACCATCGAGCGGGAACCAGGTCCCGGAACTCGTGCAGGAGCGCTCCCGCCGCGAACACGAGGGCGAAACGCGTGATCATCTGGGCGATGGTGGGCACCGCTTGAACCGGGTAAGAGACCAGTGCCGCGGCGGCCAGGAAGAGTGCGAACACCACCGGCGCGGGCCACCGGCGATTGAGCAACCCGGCTAGGCCGGCAACGGCAACGGCAACGTAGCAACCCAATTCGAATATCAGAGTCCATAGAACCCCGTCCCACACGCCCGGAAACGGGACGTTTCTTGGCGTTCCATCGATGCTGGTGTGGAATACACTCAATACGCCGTTGTTTAGGACGTATTCGATCGGTCCCGGAGACAGCAGCAGCTTGGCAGGTGAATCTCCTTGGATCGCCACACCGATCGGGGCTATGACGAAAGCCACCACGATCAGGCAGACCCACAGCCCCGGAAAGATGCGAAGAGTGCGGGCGACGAAGTACTCGCGAAGCCGAGGGTTGCGGACCCAACTAGACGTGATGAGAAAGCCGGATATAGCGAAAAAGCCGTCGACCCATACCTGGGTAAGAAGCTGGTCAACCGGAGGTTGCAAGTTGCGCCCGGTAAGCGGCCAAGAGTGTTCCAAAATAACGCCCGACGCCAGCACCAACCGCCAAACGTTCAGTGCATTGACTCGGCTATCGAACACCTGCGCGAGCCGAGGGTACGCCGTCCCACGCCGCTTTGGCCAACGGTTGACGATCTCACTCGGCTCAAAAACGTTCGGGCTTGCGCTCATCTGCACCGTCCCTGCGGGTTCGATCTGGCGAACTGAGTTTGCATACTCCCAGGCTGCCTATCGCCCGGTGCTGCCAACACGACACCAAAAGCGCAGATCACAGCACGTTCTCGGGCAAGCGGTAGGAAGTGGCGAGGATGGAAGTGGCAACCATCCGCCACAGATTACATCTCCCGTCCGTGCGGTGAGTTTGGGTGCCTTCGGCCCGGTTCAGCGCCTTGCAACGCCTTTCAGCCTCAGCCGGCGACGGCCCCCGGCTCGTAGAACGGCGCCCCGAACTCGGTGACGGAGCGGAAGCCGCGTTTGCGTGCTTTCTCCGCGGCCCTGCGGATCAGCGCGTAGATGCCCACAAACGCCGCGTGATCGGACACCACCAGTGGCGTCAGCAGTCGGTTGTGCACCAAGGAGAACGCCACGCCCGAGGCGGGGTCGGCCCACCCGAGCGAACCGCCCAACCCGACATGACCGAAGCCGGGCATTACACCGCCGATCGGCAGGCTGTGGTAGCCCAGGTGGAAAGCCAAGGGCATGTAGAGGTTTCGGTCGGGGCGCAGGCTCCGCTCACCGGTCAGTCCCGCGACCAGATCACGCGAGAGGAATCGAATGCCGTCAACCTCACCGCCATTGGCGATGGCCCCGTACATCCGTGCCAGCCCACGCGCGGTGGCTACCCCGTTGGCAGCCGGGATCTCCGCGTCCAGCAACGGGATATCACCCTGAACGGCCGCGACCAGGCCCTTGAAGTACATCGACCGGTATGCGCCGGACATCTGGTTGGCGACCTTGCCAGTCACATAGTTGACGACGGGATTGCCGATCATGCTTTGCGGGCAGATGATTTCGGCGACACGCGTCGGCGCCCCAGCCGGCGGCCGTCCCAGGTGCAGGCCATCGGTGTCCAACGGCTCGGCAAGCTCTTCGCGGATCAGGGTGCCCATCCCCTTACCGGTCACGGCCCGGCCGAGGCCCGACATTAGCCAGCCGAAGGTCAGCGCGTGATAGGCCGATTTGCCCAGCAGCCGTCCGGGAGCCGCCGCGGCCAGCTTCTCCTCCATGACGACGTGGTCGAGCAGGTCTTCCTTGGTGGCGCCGCGCAGTCCCGACAAGCCGGCCTGGTGTCGCATCACCTGCCGCACGGTCATGTCGGCCTTGCCGTTGGCTGCGAACGCGGGCCAGTACTCGGCGACCGGAGCCTCGTAGTCGATCAGGCCACGGTCGGCAAGCCGGTGGATGACGGTGGACGCCATCCCTTTGGTCGCCGAAAAGACCATCGGGGCGGTGTTCTCGGTCCACGGCCGCTGCCCGGCCCGGTCGGCCCATCCCGTCCACACGTCCACGACGGGCTGGCCGTCGACATAGACGGCAAGCGCCCCGCCACCGAATCGGCGAGCGGGGAACATGCTGGCGAAACTACGAACGACGCAACCGAAGTGTGAGTCCGCCGCGCCGGACACACGATGACCTGCGTCAAGGTCATCGTGGACACGGACCGCGCGACGATCGACTCGCGTATTCACCGTCACACTTTGAATTTACTTGGATTTCACACCGAGCAGGTGCGAAATTTTAGATATTTACTTATCCGTTAGTCCGACGCGGCCGTCAATATTTGCTGAGCCGCCAGCGCGGGAGTTAGCTCCCCCGATTTGACCTTTCGCTCTACCTCGGCGCGGATGTTGCGCACTGCCGGGTTGGACATCAGCCGGTCCAACACCGTGTCACGCACCATCTGCCAGGTCCAGTCGACCAGCTGCGCCCGCCGGCGCGCTTCAAACTCCCCGGCCTCGCTGAGCAGCTGCCGATGGCGTTCGATCGTGTCCCACAATTCTTTGAGGCCGCTTCCCTCGGCCGCACTCATCGTGAGAACGGGCGGGCGCCAGAGCGTTTCGCGCGGGTGAATCAGCCTGATCGCCCCGGACAGCTCGCGGGCGGCCGACCGAGCCTCGGGCAGGTGATCCCCGTCGGCCTTGTTCACCACGACGATGTCGGCCAGCTCCAGCACACCCTTTTTGATGCCCTGCAGTTGATCTCCACCGCGGGCCAGGGTCAGCAACACGAAGGTGTCGACCATGTTGGACACCGTCACCTCGGACTGACCGACCCCGACGGTCTCGATCAGAATGACGTCGAAACCGGCGGCGGCCAGCAGTACCGCCGTTTCGCGGGTGGCCTTGGCTACCCCGCCCAGCGTGCCGGACGTGGGCGACGGGCGGATGTATGCATCCGGATGCACTGCCAGGCGCGCCATCCGGGTCTTGTCACCGAGGATGGAGCCCCCGGTGCGCGTCGACGACGGGTCGACGGCCAAGACCGCCACTCGATGGCCCAGCTCGATCAAATGCATGCCGAGCGCCTCGATGCTGGTGGACTTCCCCACCCCGGGAATCCCGGTGATGCCGACGCGATAGGCGTTGCCCGAGTACGGCGTTAACTCCAACAACAGCCGCTGCGCCTTTTCCCGATGGTCGGCGCGGGTGGACTCCAGCAGCGTGATGGCTCGCGGCAATGCCGCACGGTCGCCGTTGCGAACCGCCTCGGCCAAATCCTCGACGGAGTCGTTCCGTTGCGAAGCCATTTAGTCGAGCGTGTAGCCCAGCCGCTCGGCGAGCTTGTGCAGCAAGCCGATTGCGGCGTCGGCGATCACCGTCCCGGGCGGGAAGATGGCGGCAGCCCCGGCCTCATACAGCTCGTCGAAGTCGCCGGGCGGGATGACGCCACCGACCACGATCATGATGTCGGGCCGCCCAACTTCGGCCATCGCCTCGCGCAGCGCGGGCACCAGGGTCAGATGCCCGGCCGCCAGCGAGGACACCCCGACCACGTGCACGTCGTTGTCGGCGGCCTGACGTGCGACCTCTTCGGGCGTGGAGAACAGCGAACCCACGTCGACGTCGAATCCGATGTCCGCGAAGGCCGTCGCGATCACCTTCTGGCCGCGGTCGTGGCCGTCCTGGCCCATCTTGGCGACCAGAATCCTGGGGCGGCGACCGTCGGCTTCCGCGAACTTCTCGACGAGTTCGGTCGCCGTTGCCATGTTTCCGGCCTTTCCAGCTTCGTCGCGGTAGACCCCGGCGATAGTACGGATCTCCGCCTGGTGACGGCCATACACCTTCTCCAGCGCGTCGGAGATCTCGCCGACGGTCGCCTTGTGCCGGGCCGCGTCGATGGCCAGCGCCAGCAGGTTGTTGCCCAGCCCGTCCGCACCTGCCCGGCCTTGGGCAGCCGCGGCGCGGGACAGTTCCGCCAGCGCCGCATCCACTGCCGACTGGTCACGGCTTTCCCGCAGCTCCTTGAGCTTGGCCAGCTGCTCGGCGCGCACCCGGCTGTTTTCGACCTTGAGGACCTCGACCTCTTGGTCCTCTTCCACCTGGTACTTGTTGATCCCGATCACCGGCTGGATCCCGGAGTCGATGCGGGCTTGGGTGCGTGCGGCCGCCTCTTCGATGCGCAGCTTGGGAATGCCGTCGCTGATGGCCTGCGCCATGCCGCCGTGCTCGGCGACCTCGGCGATGTGGGCGCGGGCGCGCTGCGCAAGCTGGTGGGTCAGCCATTCGACGTAGTACGAGCCCGCCCACGGGTCGATCGGCCGCGTGGTGCCCGACTCCTGCTGCAACACCAACTGGGTGTTGCGGGCGATGCGAGCCGAGAAGTCCGTCGGCAACGCCAACGCCTCATCGAGCGCGTTGGTGTGCAGGGACTGCGTGTGTCCCTGGGTGGCGGCCATTGCCTCGATACAGGTCCGGGCGACGTTGTTGAAGGCGTCCTGCGCGGTCAGCGACCAGCCGGAGGTCTGCGAATGTGTGCGCAGCGAAAGCGATTTGGCGTTCTTCGGATTGAACTGGGAAACCAGTTCGCTCCACAACAGCCGGCCCGCACGCAGTTTGGCGACCTCCATGAAGAAGTTCATCCCGATGCCCCAGAAGAAGGACAGCCGGGGCGCGAACTTGTCGATGTCCAGCTCGGCGTCCAGGCCGGCCTTGATGTAGTCGACGCCGTCGGCCAGCGTGTAGGCCAGCTCCAAATCGGCTGTGGCACCGGCCTCCTGGATGTGGTAGCCGGAGATCGAGATGGAGTTGAACTTCGGCATCTTGGCGCTGGTGTAGGCGAAGATGTCGGAGATGATGCGCATCGACGGCTTGGGCGGATAGATGTAGGTGTTGCGCACCATGAACTCTTTGAGGATGTCGTTCTGAATGGTGCCGGCCAGCTTCTCCGGCGGGACGCCCTGCTCCTCGGCGGCCACCACGTACAGCGCCAGGATGGGCAGCACCGCGCCGTTCATCGTCATCGACACCGACACGGTGGACAGGTCGATACCATCGAACAGCTGACGCATGTCGAGGATGGAATCGATTGCCACACCGGCCATTCCGACGTCGCCCTGTACGCGGGGGTGGTCGGAGTCATACCCCCGGTGGGTGGCCAGGTCGAAGGCGACCGACAGACCCTTCTGGCCTGCCGCCAGGTTGCGCCGGTAGAAGGCGTTGGACTCCGCGGCGGTGGAGAATCCGGCGTACTGCCGAATCGTCCACGGCTGGTTGACATACATGGTCGGGTAGGGCCCGCGCAGGAACGGTGGTTCACCCGGGAAGCTGTGCAGCGGATACCCGTCGGCTTCCACCGCGGCACGGTCAGCGGCGATGTAGACCGGTTTGACGTTGATGTCTTCCGGTGTCTGCCATTGCAGTTGGTCGGGTGTGTACTGGTACGCGGCCGCGGCAGCGGCCACGTGTTCTTCGACGGCGGCTTCGGTCGCCGGCGCAATAGTCCGCTCGCTGTGCAGCGGCACGTCGGCGAAGCTGCCAACAGCAGGTGCAGTGGTCGTCATGGTAACTACGCCCCCAGCCTCGTGAGCAGATCCGACAGAGCTTCGACCGCATTGATTTTCGCGGTCAGGAATTGGTCCGGTTGGTGTTCGGCGTCGGCCACGGCTTTGTCGGGCCCGGCCAGATAGACCCGCTCAATGCCGGCTTGTTTGGCGGCCTGCACGACCGCCGACGCCTCAGTCTGGTAGCGCTTGTCCGTGCCGCAGATGACCGCCGCCGTCGACGACCCCGCGTCGGCCACCGCCGCCGCGACACCGTCGGCATCGACCGTTCCGGGGTTGATGGCCTCGATACCGCCGGAGGCCAACAGGTTTGAGGCAAACGTGGCGCGAATGTTGTTCTCGGCCAACGGGCCAAGCGGAAGCAACAGCACCTGCGGTCGCGACCCGGTGCGGGCCAGGTAGGCGTCGGACCGGTCCCGCAGCGCTTCGAACTCCGCGGCGTAACGCACCAGGTTTCCGGCGGCGAGCGGCGAATATGACGAGTCGCTTTGCGGCAGAGGCGCCTCGGTGAGGTCCGGGAACTCGTTGACACCGGTGATCGCGGTCCGGCGGTGCGCGATGTCGTCGTTGCGGCGGGCGGCGATCTCGGCGATCTGGCCCGCGATGAAGTCGCCGGCTTGGGTGAATCCACCGTGCGACTCGATGGCCTGGAAATGCTGCCAGGCCTGCTCGGCCAGGCGGCCGGTGAGGTCCTCCACGAACCACGAACCACCGGCCGGGTCCAGCACGCGGCCCACATGCGACTCCTCGAGAAGCAGCAGCTGCGTGTTGCGCGCGATGCGGCGAGCGAAACTTGTTGCGATGCCTGGGAACCCGCCGTCGATCGCCACGTCGAACGGGAACACCAGCAGGGAGTCGGCTCCGCCGACACCGGCGCCGAAGGCGGCCACGGTGCAGCGCAGCATGTTCACCCACGGATCGCGCTGCGTCATCATCGGCAGCGACGTCTCGGCGTGGACGACGGCCGCGCCGGCCTCCGGCTCACCGACAACCTCGGCGACCCGCGCCCACAGGTTGCGCGCCGCGCGGAACTTCGCGATCGTCATGAACTGGTCGTCATCGGCGGCGAACCGGAAGCTGATCTGCCGCAACGCCTGGCCGATCGACAAACCCGATTCGGTGAGCAACCGCAGGTAACTCACCGCTGCCGCGACACTGGCGGCCAGCTCCCAGGTGGCATTGGCGCCGAGGTTGTGGAAGGCGGGCCCGTCGACGGTGATCGCGCGTACGCCGGTGTGACCGGCGGCCCGCTTGGCCACCGCGACGACGTCATCGGTCTTCGGGGCGGGACGCTCGCTCAACGCTGCGGTCAGCGGGTCGCCGCCGAGGTCGATCGACAGCAGACTGCGCTGGTCGGGCTCAACGGCGTCGGCCAGCCCCAACACCACATCGCTGGCCGCCGAGTAGTCGGCGCCGGCTTCGAGGATCAGCGGCGCCATGCTCAGGTAGACGCCGTCGAGCGTCTCCGCCAGCTGATCGGGCGCCACGCCGGACTCCCCGATCCGCAGCACTAGGGCACTGGCCCCGTTGCCGAGCGCGTCCAGCACCGCGGCGTTCATCTCCTTGGCCGCGACGCCGGGCACCGGGGTGGCCGGGAAGGCCTCGGCGACCTTCCAGCCGGATTTGACGTCGCGCAGCGCGTCGCCGCCGCGGACGTAGGGCCACTCGCCGGGCAGCGGCGGTTCGGGCAGTTCGTCGAGGGCGGTGTAGAGCGCGCGGATTGCAATCCCGTCATACGTCGGGGTTTCCAGCAGCCGCTCGGGCGCGTCACCCAACTGCTCGGGGTCCTTCCGGGTGCTTTTAGCCAGCACACCGGCGACCGCACTGCGCCAACGCCCGCGAACCTGTTCCAGTTCGTCGAGCTCGGGTACATCAATGGACACCGATTGCTCCCTTTTCCCTGCATTTGGGCTACAGCTTTGGGGATACCACTTAGCTACCGAGGCTAATTGATGACCGCTTGTCGCTAAAAACCGCCGGTCCCGGTTTCCTGATGAAACGCCAGAGGCAGGCAACGTCTAATTCATCTGCGCCCCGTAACCTAGGGAGGCGTGACGGGTTCCGCCACCAGCAAAATCACCGAAACACTTCGCGATCTTGGCTGCGCAATCGGCGTCGCCGCGCGAAGCGTGCCCCGGTCGCGGACCCTCTGGACAGTGGTGGGCATCACAGCGCTGGTAGTGCTGGCGTCGTTGCTTCCGTTGCCTACGCCGGTACAGATGCGCGAGTGGGCGCAGACCGTCGGGCCGTGGTTCCCGCTGGCGTTCTTCTTCGCCCACCTCCTGGTGACGGTGGTGCCCATTCCGCGCACCGCGTTCACCCTGGCGGCCGGACTGCTGTTCGGCCCGCTGCTGGGTGTCGCCATCGCGGTGGTCGCCAGCACCGCGAGCGCGATGATCGCCATGCTGCTGGTCCGGGCGGCCGGGTGGCGACTGAACCGCCTGGAGCGTCACCGATCGATCCGCACGGTGGAAGAGCGCCTGCGCCAACGGGGCTGGCTGGCCATCTTGTCGTTGCGGTTGATTCCCGCCGTCCCGTTCTCGGCGCTGAACTACGCCGCGGGCGCGTCGAGCGTGCGGGTGCTGCCCTACGCGGTGGCCACTTTCGCCGGACTGCTTCCCGGCACCACCGCCGTGGTGGTGCTCGGCGATGCGCTCGCCGGTCATATCAGCGCGCTGCTGTATCTGGTGTCAGCGGTCACGAGTGCGCTGGGACTGACGGGGCTGATCATCGAGATTCGCCACTTCCGTCGTGACCACCGCCGTGCGCAGCACCCCGCCACGGACGAGGCCTCCCCCGAGCCGGCCACCATCAGTTGATCCGATCTGGCTAATCGCCACGGCTGGTGCGCCGAAGCTGGCAAGCTGCATGTGGCGGCTGACCACCGTGACCGCGGGATCCCCGGTCGGCTGAAAATTTCGCCTTCCGCAGGGACCTTCAGGCTCGCGAGCCCATCGCGCGGGAGCCGGCCGTAGCGCGGCCGCGCATCCGAGGATAGGCCTCACAGCCTCAACCGCTTCAACGACGGATTGTGCAGCCATATCGGCGCTTGTCGTCACCGGAGAGTGAAAGATATTGGTGATCATTGCTTCCCGCTTCCCCGCTTCGGGGTGCGATACCCTCGCCGAATGCGCTTCTTCGGTCAGTCTGCCGAGCAGGTCTTCCACGACGGCGCCTATCTCCGCCACAACGCTCGCCGTCAAGAACACCTTGCCACTCTCGGGTTGGACCTCGCGGATAAGAGCGTGCTAGAAGTGGGCGCGGGGATCGGCGATCACACGAGTTTCTTCCTCGACCGCGGCTGCAAGGTGCATTGCACTGAACCCCGGGAAGACAACCTCAAGATAATCCGCAACCGTTTCAAGTGCGAACCTCATGTGACGGTCGAGCAATTGGACCTCGACGGCACTCTCCCCACAGACGCGCCCAGTCATGACGTCGTTTACTGCTACGGCGTGCTCTACCATCTCTCCCGCCCCGCTGAGGCGTTGAGATGGCTCTGCGAACGTGCAGCGGGCCTCCTCCTGCTAGAAACTTGCGTGAGTTTTTCCGACGAAGACGAGCACTTTCCAGTCGATGAGAAAAGCTTCATTCAAAGCCAAGCGATAACTGGTACTGGCTGCCGGCCTTCGCGCGTGTGGGTGATGAACCGCATGAAAGAAACCATGCCGCACGTATACGTTTCCGCTACGCAGCCGTGGCACGAGCAATTTCCGTTGGATTGGAGAGCCCAACCGGCCGGGGATTCATCGGCCCTTTCACGTGCGGTCTTTGTCGGCTCCCGCACGCCGCTGAACCTGCCGACGTTGGTTGAAGAAGTGCCGATGGTGCAGCGGCGGTGCTAGTTCCGTCGCGGGATGCAGCCACGCCGCCCCTCTCAAACATGCCTCGCAAATGGTGGATGGCCCGCCCGATGCACACGTATTGGCCGTACCGATCGGTCGCCGCCTTACCCGGGGAGTCACCGGTCGCTGCTCCGGTCAACCGCCACGGACGAGGCCTCCCCCGAGCCGGCCACCATCAGTTGATCAACCAACTTCGTTGAGACCGCCGCGCAATGCGGCAAATATCGATCTAATGGTGAGGGTGTACGCGGTGGAGTACGCCAGCTTGGGGACGCCATACTCGCCGGCTCCCGCCATGGCGCTACCCCTCAGCGCGCTGGTGTTAGCGGCGATCGCCCTATTCGGTTTCCTGCCCGTCGGCGACGAGCGGCGTCGTCGTACGGCTAAGGCGTTCGCCGGAACAGACGTGTCGCCACAGCGCGCCAAGATGCACACCACTTTGCTCACCCTCGCGGCGGTGTTCAGCATCGCCGCCCTGGTGGCGGCCATCTGTATGTTCCCCAGGGGCGCCACACCAGCCCAGCAGCCGGCGCCGCCGCCCATCGTGGCGCCAATCGACCTGCCCGCGGCCAGCGCCGCCGGCCCAGGTGCCGGAATCTACGTAGATTACACCGACGGCTCGGGCGGAATGGGTTGCACGGCAGGGTTTTTGGTGCGCACCAACGCCGGCGCACCCGCGATTCTCACCGCCGGGCATTGCAATCGTGCGGGCGAGCCAAGCAAGGTGAGGATCAACCTGGGCGGCGTCCTTCCCTACGCGACGCTGGGGACCTTCCGCCAGACGATCAATGAGGGAGTCCACGGCGAACAGCACGACATCGGCCTGGTCACGCTGGACGGCGATCACGTTCCCCAGTCCTCGGCGGTCGTCTCGTCGTTGCCGGTCACCGCAGTAGCCACCAACCTGCAGATCGGCCAGCAGTTGTGCAAGTTCGGCATGGGCTCCGGTGCGGACGCCTGCGGACAGATCGTCCAGATCACCGACAGCAAGGTGGTGTTCCTGGCGGGCGGTCAGTGCGGCGATTCGGGCGGCCCGGTGTATCTGTATGAACGGGACGGCACTGTCAGCGCCGTCGGCATCCTCATCCGCGGCGGCGACCCCTACACCCGCAAAGCCGGGTGCGCGGCCCGCGCCAAATTCTCCGTCGCAGAGTTGGTGCGGCCCTGGTTGGACAAGTGGCGGCTGACGGCCGTGACCGCACCGTCTTCGCCGCGCTGACGGGTCTCTAAGCGGCTCCTGCCATCTTCAGGTCGGCTTCAGGCTCACTCCCTACCGTCGCGGCATCGCCTCCGACGCGGCGACGCCTAGGACGCGGTGACCGGTAAATGCGGTGCGAGCAGCACGATTTCGCGCCGACCGGGTGAAGGAGCCGTCGACAGAGAGGATGGATGGACCCAGTGAAGATCAAAGAACTCATCGCTGGTTCGTTGCTCGCGGGCGCCCTTGGGGTGGCCGCGGCCGGGATCGGTGCCGCGGTGGCCAGCGCGGATCCGCCGCCACCACCGCCGGGACCGGGGCAACCCTGGGGACCGGGCCCGGGTGGGCCGGGTGGGCCGGTGGGACCGCCAGGTGGACCACTCGGGCCGCCGCCCCCGGGCGGACCGTTCCACCCGGCGCCACCGCCGCCGGGGTTCTGATACCGGCTGTGCGCTAGCCGCGTCCGTAGGTGGCCGTCTCAATCACCGCGATTGAGGCGGCCACCACGGTTTCACCGCACAACGACTCAATGTCGCGGATTCGTCGCGGAGGTGGCCGCCAGCCACTACCTCGAGACCCAGACCGCTTGGAGCATTACGAAATTCGTGTGAACCGCCACCGACACCGCACCTTCAAGACTAAAGGCCGGCAACCAAGCCCTGACCACTGCCGAATCACTACCCACCGATCTCTCAGCTGCGATTCCCGCGATCCGCTTCGACGATACGGCGACTGACCCTCCCGCCATCTGCGGTACTCCCAAGGCGTCATTTCCTGCGCCCACGCCGTGGTGATCGGCACGTTTCGGTCCAGATAGTCGGCTTCGGCGGTCCGCCATGCCTTGACGTACAGGTAAAACGGGATCGCGGTATGGATGTGATGAACTAGGTGATAGTTCTGATACATCAACAAGGGACACAAAACGCGCTCCCAGCCAACCCGAACCCGGGCGACCCGGAATCGGTCGCTCCGTACCGTGGCCAGGCCGTGATGAGGCAGCCAGTCAAACCACCACGCGAGGACGCCCACGCCGATCCGCTGTGGGATGAAATAGATGAGCACCAGCTCTCGCCCATAGCCGAGAATCAGGATGGCGGTTACGAAGGCAAGGGCCAGGGTGAGGTATACGGCAAATCCCAGGGCTTCCTTGCGCGGGCGCCGGCGCAGCCGCGCTAGGTAAAAGCGGCAATACCAGGCATCGATTGTCAACCAGCGCAACGGAAGCTGCCAACGCGGGCCGGTGATACTCCACGCGTCCGGATCGTCGTGGATATTTTCGTTGGTGTTGCGGTGGTGCGCGAGATGCGTGTACGCGAGCATTGGAAATGTTCCGAACAACGAGACGAACGGCATCGACAGGCGGCCGAAGACGTGGTTAATCCAGTTGGGTCGGCCGACGGTGTGGTGAATCGATTCGTGCGCCACGATGAACATAGAAACCGTCACGAAACCTTGAACGACGATGGTGACCACCAACCACCAACGACTCACTCCGCAGAGAACCGCTGCCGTTGCCGCACACCACGCAACGAGCGATCCAAGCCAGACGAGCACGGTCGGCACCGCAATGGTCGGCCGCGCGAACCGGGGAGCTGGGAAGCCTCGCGGGACTGCGGCCACCTCGGCAACGCGCCGTGACCTTGGCTCGGTGGGGGCAGCAATGTCGACGCTAGTCACCACGACTCCCAGCGAGGAGCACGGCGCTGACGCACTGCGTGGAAATCCATGTGGCACCACCCTGTTTCGGCTTTGCTCGTAATACTTTTTGCGTCATAAACATTTGCCGTCTCGTCGTGTAGGTGCACACGATAAAGACGGGTATGCGCGCCCATGCGCGTGAATTCATGCAGCTAAGCATGGGTCGGGGCTGTCCGATAAACGGCTGATCCGACCTCGTCATCGATCAGTTTCCGGTCCGGGCGCTTCGACCACTGAAGGTGATCGCAAACGGGTCTCCCGTGGGACGCTCTTAAATCTGCTGGCAGCGCGAACTAAGCCGAGTCCCCCCTCTACGCTCGCCCCGTGAGTCGCCTGGATTGAACCAGGATCTTCACCAGGGTAGACCTCGATAATCTACTCGCCGGAAAGCAGCGTTGTAACTCGATGGAATGCGGCGTGCACTGCTGATTTTCACATCGTTGCTCACCGGTGCGGCCCAAGTTTCGATTTGTTTGAGCCTTTCCCTGCCCGAAAGATAGTCGCTTCGCACAAACTCCGCGTTCTCGCCAGTTGACAGTCCAGGGCTCGAAAATGTCAGGCATCTTGCCCTACCCCCTAAACCGCAAGTTCGGGACTCCATGTAACTCGCAGGTTTTTCCGCTTTTCAATACCGTCAAAAGGTTCCCGGCCAAATCGGCCGATACCGATCGGACGGAGGAGAGCCGAACATGATCCATGAGAGTCACTAGGGTGGTCAGCTTGTCAAGTGCTTCTACCTGCGGACTTACCGCCGTAGGACGTATGGCGACAGGTATCGTCTCGTGATACCTCATGCCCAGCACGAACGCTCTCCTAGAATCGGCGCTCAGCATGAACGGCTCGTCACCCTTGTCGAGAATTCGAAGCATAAGAAGCGGAATATCGCTTACCCATAAAGGTTCGGCAGGTTTATCACGATCCGTGTGGGTGCCGATTGGATTTCTGGGATGGGTCCAAGCAATCGTCAGGCCCGCGGCTATAAGCTCAAGTCTCAATTTCTGTCGCCACACTTCGCCTTGGACAGCGACCGCTTCTACGAAATTCTCTGCATTCTGATACGCGACCCCGACAACCAAATAACGGTCAGAATATCCAGCGTGAAAGTCACGCAATTCGGCTATAGTCCGAAAAAATTCGTCCTCATCCAGGAGCGAATCGCTTGTGTCGTAGTAAAACTGGCGCCTTTCCAGCATCGCTCTGGTAAAGGGGCAATGAGCTTTGTGGCCATCGCCCTGGACAAGAAAATCAAGATACTGCTGTATTACCGGTACACAGTCGTCCGTGTGATGGCTGAGTTCAGTGAATACATAGGCCGGTCGTCGGTCCATTGCCCCCCCAACGGCAAAACTCGACACTCGCGTCCTACCGTCGCATGCGTTGATCGCCCGAGATCAGCCACATGGCTGGCAGTGAATCCCCTCCAAACCGAAAACGAGTTTAACCCTAATGTGGGCGGGAAGGTTGCCGATTTGCACAAACAAAGTGTCGATCTGATCGAGCGGCACTCGGGCAGGTCGCCATGGTGGTGGTCGAAGCGGCCGTCCAGGCTTGATCAGCGCCGCGCCTGGTTCTCACCCGGTGCGGGGCCGGCTGGGGGTGACACGCGCGGGCAAATCAGCACTTCGATCATCTCCCCACGCGATGCTGACCCGCCGACGCTCGCGGGAATCCACACGCACACTGTGCCCGATGCGGCAGTGCTTGCCTTGGCGAAAGATGAAGAGCAACACAGTCTGTGACGGACGTGCGCCGATGTGTCAGCGGGGTGGCGGGTGGCCTACGGGGGAAGCCGGCCCCGCCGGCTGCCTGGATCACGTCGCGCAGAAGTGGCGGACATTAGGCCGAAATCTCTGCGCCACCGGCTGACTACGGGGCAGGATTTCGATCAGTAACCACACCCCCGGGGTGTGGGATGAGCGGGTAAAGCTTTGGGGGAGCCGATGAACCGTGACGATCTGGCGCTGCCGCTGACACGCGGACAACTAGACATCTGGCTCTCGCAGGAATCGAGCCATGCCGGTACGGAGTGGCAGCTCGGCCTGTTGATAAAGATCGAGGGCGCGATACAGCGTGATGTCCTCGAGCAGGCGATCCGCCAAACCGTGGCGGAGGCCGAACCGAGCAGGGTTGCGTTCTTCGAGGTCGATGGCCAAGTGGTCCAACGGCCGATCGATGACCCGCATGTCGAGCTCAAGTTTCATGACCTGGTCGGCACGCCCGATCCCGCGCAGGAAGCCTGCCGGCGGGCCTCGTCCATCCAGCGCACCCCGATGGCGTTGAACGGCCAGTTACTCAAATTCGCTCTGTTCCAGACGCAGGCCGAGGAATTTTATTTGTTCGGCTGCTGCCACCACATCGTCTTAGACGGATTGAGCATGGCGCTGATGTGCCGTCGCGTTGCAACCATCTATTCGGCAATGGTCGCTGGATCGCCTGTCCCTGACGCCTATTTCGGCTCCCTGCAGGACCTGGTTGATCTCGAGTCGGGATACGAAGCGTCCACCGATTATCTGGAAGACGAAGCGTACTGGAGCAAGAACCTTCCGCCGGAAGGCGGACAGGATTATCAGCCGTCCCACACCACAGTCGAACGGGACCCCGGTAGGCAGTCGGCGTCAGTTCAGTTGGATGCTTTCGCTGTCAGCCGCATGCAGGAACTGTCCAAAAAGCTGCGGATCCGTCGCTATTCGGTCACCACAGCGGCATGCGCTCTCTTGGTGCATGCATGGTCGGGAAGCGGTTCGGAGGTGGCGCTGGATTTCCCGGTCAGCCGGCGGGTGCGTCCGGAGTCGAAGACACTTCCGGGGATGCTCGCCGGAGTTGTGCCTCTGGTCTTGCAGACGTCACCGGAGACGACGGTCGCCGATTTCTGTCAGCATGTGGACGCACAGATACGGGAATTGCTGAAGCATCAGCGGTTTCCGGTGCACCACCACGACGAAGGCGGCTTCCTCAACCTGAGACAAGCAGCGAACAGGGTAGGTATCAATTTCATCCCGTCTCGATTGACCCTGGACCTTGGTGGCGCTCCGGCAACCGCGACATATACCAATAACGGCCCCGCCGATCACTTCGGGCTTTTCTTTATCGGCTCGA
>NZ_LZKU01000021.1 GCF_001672975.1 Mycobacterium sp. 1465703.0 | reverse complement strand
GCTGCCCGGCCGCCACACGCTACGGCCGGGAAAGTGCTTCATGATCGTGTCGGGCGAACGGCCAAGGGTGCGTGCGACTTCGCCGTAGCTGGCGCCGTCGTCGAGCAGCGCGGCCGCCCGACGCTGTTCGTCGGCCGTCATGCGGTTCGCACCCGAGAACGGCTTGGCGACGCCGGCGCGGCCCCGGGCCCGCACGACGGTGCGCGTGCTGACACCGACCAGCTTGGCGATTGTGCTGGCCGACAACTCTTGGGCGGTCAGCTCGGCGATGCGCTTGTCGCGGCGCGCCTGATCTTCGGGTGCGAGCTGGTTGGTCATTTCGGCGTGACCTTCGTGACGGTCGGGAACTCGCCGAAAAAGCCGATGCGGTAGCCGCCGGTTTCGATGTCGTAGACGTGGCCGACTTCAAGCTGTGACCACGTGTCGAAGCTGTTGAAGCCGCCGACCACGTTGTCGGACACGTTGAAGACGCCGCACGTCGTCGATAGCCGCTTCGTGCGCTTGGTCGACGTGCCGTGCTTGTCGCCCGACGTGTCGTACAGCATGTCCTTGCCGGTGACTTTGCAATCGTGGTGCGTTTGGTGGTTCATCGCTGCGCACCCGCCGGTTAGCAGAAATGCAGCCACGACGCCGGCGGCGGCGATGCGGTCGCGCGGGGTTCGTTGCGCGCTCATACGACCAGCCCCTGAACGATGCCGTTGGCGGCGGCCGGCGCGGTGCCGTGGCCGAACTGGTCGACCAAGCCCTTGTGCTGCGGGCAGTACGAATCGACCGA
>NZ_LZKU01000020.1 GCF_001672975.1 Mycobacterium sp. 1465703.0 | reverse complement strand
CCCTGGGCGCCGTACGGGCGCACCGGTTGGCTGGAGGACGAGCAGCCGGCCAGACACAGCGCCAAGCAGGCCGCTATCGCAAGGAAAAGGTTGCGCATGATTCAGCGGCTCGAGGTCAAGCCGAGGCACCTGTGCCACGTCCGCCCAACGTGGCACAGCACTCCCCGCCGGAAGGAATGAACGAATTGCCCACCTCTGAGCGACAACTCGGGCGGCCGTGCACTACGACGTTGTTGTCGCTGTGAGGTGGGCACAACGAACGTCGCCCGCGCCAGGGATGCCTGCGGCAATTGTGACAACTGATACCTACGAAGGTCCACCTGCAACTAGCTCAGCCCCAGGTCGGCGAGGCCGAGCACGCTTCGGTAGGGCAGCCCCTCGGCCTGGATTGCTTCGGCGGCGCCGGTGGCCCGGTCCACCACGGTGGCCACCCCGACCACTTCGCCGCCGGCCTCCTGGACGGCGCGCACCGCGGTCAGCGCCGAGTTGCCGGTGGTGCTGGTGTCCTCGACCACCAGCACCCGCTTTCCGGAAACCTCGGAGCCTTCGATAAGGCGTTGCAGCCCATGCGTTTTCGCTGACTTGCGGACGACGAAGGCGTCGATCGGGCGGCCCGATGCGTGCATGACGGCGGTGGCCACCGGGTCGGCGCCCAGGGCGCGCGGCTCGGCGAATCACTGGCGCTGCTGGGCTGGAACATGTCGGTGTCGAATCTGCGCTGGG
>NZ_LZKU01000019.1 GCF_001672975.1 Mycobacterium sp. 1465703.0 | reverse complement strand
AAGCTAGCAGGGTGGCCAGTACGCGCGAGTCCTGTGGGCGACCGTCGTCGTCGGCCAGCCACACCCAGTCGGCGCCCTGGGCCAGCGCGTGCAGCATGCCTAGCGCGAAACCGCCTGCGCCGCCGAGGTTTCGGTGTGATGGGAGGTAAGTGGTCGGAATCGGTTGACCGGCCACCAGGTCGCGCACCCGGCCGGAGCCTGGACCGTCGTTATCCACCACGATCAGGTGATCGGGCTGTCGGCTCTGGGTGCTCAGCGCATCGAGTGACTTGGCCAGCTCGTCGGGGCGCCGACTGGGTGTGGCTGGCCGACGACGACGGTCGCCCACAGGACTCGCGCGTACTGGCCACCCTGCTAGCCTGCGCCGAAAAGCACGACCTGGCCGAAGTATCGCCGATGGTCTGCAACTCCGACGACCCGGAACGCCTGGCGTTCCCGTTGCGGCGTGGCCTGGTATGGCGAAGGCGCGCAAGCGATTTGCGCACCGGGGCGGCACAGGATCTGCTGCCCGGCATTGCGTCGCTGTTCAACGGCGCGCTGTTTCGGGCGTCCACGCTGGACGCGGTCGGTGTGCCGGACCTGCGGCTGTTCATCCGCGGCGACGAAGTGGAATTGCACCGCCGGCTGGTGCGCTCCGGCCTGCCATTCGGAACCTGCCTGGACGCGATCTACCTGCATCCGTGCGGATCCGATGAGTTCCGGCCGATTCTGGGCGGCCGCATGCACACCCAGTACCCCGACAACGCCACCAAGCGGTTCTACACCTACCGCAACCGTGGCTATCTGTTGTCGCAGCCGGGCCTGCGCAAGCTGCTGGTACAGGAGTGGGTCCGGTTCGGCTGGTTCTTCCTGGTGACCCGTCGCGACCCCCGCGGTCTGTTGGAATGGATCCGGTTGCGGCGCTTGGGACGTCGGGAACAATTCAGCAAGCACGATGCGGGAGGGTCCCGATGACGTTCCTGGACGCCGCGGCGCAGTCGCGGACATTCACCCGCGCCCGAAGCGATCTGGTCGACGGTTTCCGCCGTCACGAGCTCTGGCTGCACCTGGGCTGGCAGGACATCAAGCAGCGCTACCGCCGCTCGGTGCTGGGACCGTTCTGGATCACCATCGCGACCGGAACCACGGCGGTCGCGATGGGCGGCCTGTACTCCAAGCTGTTTCATCTCGAGCTGTCGGTGCATCTGCCGTATGTGACGCTGGGGCTGATCATTTGGAACCTGATCAACGCCGCCATCCTCGAGGGCGCCGACGTCTTCGTCGCCAATGAGGGACTGATCAAGCAGTTGCCGACGCCGCTGAGCGTGCATGTCTACCGGCTGGTGTGGCGACAGATGATCTTGTTCGCGCACAACATCGTCATCTACGTCGTCATCGCGATGATCTATCCCAAGCCGTGGTCGTGGGCGGATCTTTCCGTCATTCCGGCCCTGGCGCTGATCGTGCTCAACTGCATCTGGGTGTCATTGTGCTTCGGGATCTTGGCGACCCGGTACCGCGACATCGGGCCGCTGCTGTTCTCGATCGTGCAGCTGCTGTTCTTCATGACGCCGATCATCTGGAATGACGACACTCTGCGGCAGCAGGGCGCCGGACGCTGGTCGAGCATCGTCGAGCTCAACCCGCTGCTGCACTATCTCGATATCGTTCGCGCTCCGCTGCTGGGGGCGCATCAGGGACTGCGGCACTGGGCGGTGGTGCTGGTGCTGACGGCCGTGGGCTGGATCCTGGCCGCATTGGCGATGCGTCAGTATCGCGCCCGGGTGCCCTACTGGGTGTAGCCCGGGTTATCCACAGCCCGGGGGTTGGCGGAGACGCGGTCGGTGGCGTCGTCTACAGTCGAACGTATGTTCGATACACTTCCCGATGCCGATGTGGTCGATGCCATGTCGGCTGCCGCGCGGGCGCAGAATGCGCAATGCGCGCGGGAGCTGGCGGCCATCGGCGAGTTATATGCGCGACGAGCGCCGGCCGATGATGTCGACCGTTTCAACTGGGCCGTCGACGGACACGAGAATGTGGTCGCCGAGGTGGCCGCGGGGTTGCGGATCAGTCGCGGGCGGGCCGCGGGGCGGTTGCGGTACGCGATCGCGCTGCGCGAGCGCTTGCCGCGGGTGGCTGAGGTCTTCGCACGCGGCGACATCGACTTCCGGGTGATGGCGGCGCTGGTGTTTCGCAGCGAGCTGATCGAAGATGCCGGGTTGATCGCTCGGCTTGACGCCGCGGTTGCTCGGCACGCGCGCGGATGGATGCGGCTCTCGGGCCCGAAACTCATCGAGCGCATCGATATGTGGGTGGCCCGGATCGACCCCGGCGGGCTGCGCGTGCCGGGCCAGCGCACCCAGGATCGTTATGTCGAGATCGACGCCACCAGTCCGGGACTGGCAGCGGTCTGGGCGCAACTGCAGGCCACCGACGGGGCGGCGTTGGATCGCAAACTCGATGCTGTGGCCGCGACGGTGTGCCGCGATGACCCCCGCACCAGGGCCCAGCGCCGCGCCGATGCTTTGGGAGCGCTGGCCGCCGGCTCGGACCTGCTGCGCTGCCTGTGCGGTGTGCCGGATTGCCCAGCGGCACAACGACCGTCGAACACCAACATGGTGGTTCACGTACTGGCCGAACAGTCCGCGATCAACGGCGAATCGCAGGCTCCCGGATACCTGGCGGGGTTCGGACCGCTGCCGGCGGCGCTGCTGCGCGACCTGGCCGGTGTCGCCAAAAGTAAACCCGTGTCGCTACCGCCCGACCGTGCGGAAGCCGGCTATCGACCTTCGACGGCGCTGGCTGCATTCATTCGCTTTCGGGATCTGACATGCCGATTCCCCGGCTGCGATGCTCCGGCCGACGTCTGCGACGTCGACCACACGGTGCCTTTTCCGCTCGGTCCGACGCATCCGTCCAACCTCAAGCTGCTCTGCCGGCACCACCATCTGTTGAAAACATTCTGGACAGAATGGCGCGACAAACAGTTGCCGGACGGCACTGTGGAGTGGACGTCACCTTCCGGACGGAGCTATGTCACCAAAGCCCTTGGCAGCATGTACTTTCCGGCCCTGTCCATCCCTACCGGAGTACTTGCGCTACCCGCCGAACAGCCACCAGCCGCCGGAGATCGCGCAGTCATGATGCCGGTCCGGCGACGGACCCGGGCCGAGGATCACGCCGCCCGGGTGCGCCGAGAGCGCGGCATCAACGAAGCGCGCATCGCTGCCGAGGCCGCACGCCACGCCGGGCGGTCGGCGCCGCACAACAATGATCCGCCACCTTTCTAAACGCTGGCGAGGTGCCGTGTCCTGGTGTCACACTGAAACGCCATCTCAGCAACCCCGGCGAAAGGTGCACGGACGTGAGCAAGAAAGTCCAATCAGCAGCGGACGCCGCGCGGAACAACCTCGAAGCGGAGCTCGACCGGCTACGGCAACGGCGTGATCGTCTCGAGGCCGAAGTCAAGAACGACCGCGGGATGGTGGGTGATCACGGTGACGCGGCTGAGGCGATCCAGCGCGCTGACGAACTGGTCGTCCTCACCGACCGGATCAACGAGCTGGACCGGCGGCTGCGCACCGGGCCGTCACCGGACACCGACGCGCCGGAGATGCTGCCCGGTGGCACCGAGGTGACCCTGCGGTTCGCCGATGGTGAAGTCGTCACGATGCACGTCATCTCCATCGTCGAGGAGACGCCCGTCGGCCGGGAAGCCGAGACGTTGACCGCCCGTAGTCCCCTGGCCCAGGCGCTGGCCGGGCGCAAACCCGGCGACACGGTGACCTACGCGACGCCGCAGGGCGAGAACCAGGTCGAGTTGATCGCGGTGAAGCTGCCCCGCTAACGCTTCCCGGAAGCGCCCGGCGGCCCCATTAGACTCCCCCTCGATGGTCGCCCCGCTGCCCGAATCCGCGTCTGAGAGCGCGCGCCCGCACCTGAACCTGACGACACAGGTCACCCGTTTCGTCGTCACCGGTGGCCTGGCCGGGATCGTCGACTTCGGCCTCTACCTGCTGCTGTGGAAGGTCGTCGGCGTACAGGTAGACCTGTCCAAGGCCACCAGCTTCATCGTCGGCACCATTACCGCCTATTTGATCAACCGCCGCTGGACCTTCCAGGCGACCCCCAGCACCGCCCGGTTTGTCGCGGTCATGGTCCTCTACGCCATCACGTTCGCCGTCCAGGTCGGCCTCAACCATCTGTGCCTGGCGCTTCTGCACTACCGGGGGTGGGCTCCCCTGGTCGCGTTCGTCATCGCGCAGGGCACCGCGACCGTGATCAACTTCGTGGTCCAGCGGGCCGTAATCTTCCGCATCCGCTGACCCGCCCCCGACAAGCGGTACCCTCTTTGACGATGTCGAGCACCGATCCCCTGACCACGCCCGCCCGGCTGATGGGCTTCGGGCGCACCGCGCCGTCGGTGGCTCAGGTGCTCTCCACCCGCGATCCCGAGGTGATCGCCAAGGCGGTGGCTCGGGTCGCCGAGTCCGGCAGTCCCAAAAGCCGGGGGGTGATCGCCCGTGGGTTGGGCCGGTCCTACGGCGACAACGCCCAAAACGGCGGCGGCCTGGTGATCGACATGACCGCCCTCAACCGCATTCACTCGATCAGCGCCGACAGCCAACTGGTCGACGTCGACGCCGGCGTCAGCCTGGACCAGTTGATGAAGGCGGCACTGCCGTTCGGCCTGTGGGTACCGGTGCTGCCGGGAACCCGCCAGGTGACCGTCGGCGGCGCAATCGCCTGCGACATCCACGGGAAGAACCATCACAGCGCGGGCAGCTTCGGTAACCACGTCCGGTCGATGGATCTGCTGATGGCCGACGGCACCGTCCGCACCATCACTCCCGACGGCGACGATGCCGAGCTGTTCTGGGCGACGGTCGGCGGCAACGGGCTGACCGGGATCGTGCTGCGCGCCACCATCGCCATGACGCCTACCGAGACGGCGTACTTCATCGCCGACGGTGTCGCCACCAAGGACCTCGACGAAACGGTCGCCATTCACCTCGACGGCAGCGAGGCCAACTACACCTACTCCAGCGCCTGGTTCGACCTGATCAGCCCGCCGCCCAAGCTCGGCCGGGCCGCGGTCAGCCGGGGCAGCCTGGCGAAGCTGGACCAGCTGCCGAAGAAGCTGGCCAAGCATCCGCTGAAATTCGATGCGCCACAGCTGTTGACGGTTCCCGACGTCTTTCCGGTCAGCGCGATGAACAAGCTGTCGTTCATGGCGATCGGCGAGGTGTACTACCGGCTGGGCGGAACCTACAGCGGCAAGATCCAGAACCTGTCCCAGTTCTACCACATGCTCGATCTGGTCAGCGGCTGGAACAATGCTTACGGCCCAAGGGGTTTCGCTCAGCACCAGTTCCTGGTGCCGCCGGATGCGATGGACGAATTCAAGGCCATCATCCGCTGGATCCAGACCAGCGGCCATTACTCGGCGCTGAATGTGTTCAAGCTTTTCGGCCCGGGCAACCGCGCGCCGCTGAGTTTCCCGATGGCCGGCTGGAACGTCGCGATGGACTTTCCCAACAAGCCGGGGATCAACGAGTTCCTCAACGAACTCGACAGGCGCGTGCTGGAATTCGGCGGGCGGGTCTACACCGCCAAGGATTCCCGCGTGAGTGCCGAAACCTTCCACGCCATGTATCCGCGCATCGACGAATGGATCGCGGTGCGCCGCAAGGCCGACCCCTTGCGGGTATTCGCCTCCGACATGGCCCGACGTTTGGAGCTGCTCTAAATGGTGCTCGACGCCGTAGGTAACCCGCAGACCATCTTGCTGCTCGGCGGCACCTCCGAGATCGGCTTGGCCATCTGCGAACGCTATCTGCAGAACGCGCACGCGCGGATTGTGTTGGCCGCCATGCCGAATGACCCGGGCCGGGATGCCGCGGTGGCTCAGATGCAGGCCGCGGGTGCGCGCTCGGTCGAGCTGATCGATTTCGAGGCCACCGAACCCGAGACCCATCCGAAGACGATCGAGGCGGCTTTCGCCGACGGTGACGTCGACGTGGCCATCGTCGCCTTCGGGATCCTCGGTGATGCCGAGGAACTGTGGCAGAACCAGCACAAGGCGGTGCTGGCCGCCGAAATCAACTACACCGCAGCGGTTTCAGTGGGGGTGCTGCTGGGCGAGAAGATGCGCACCCAGGGCTTCGGCCAGATCATCGCGATGAGCTCGGCCGCCGGCGAACGGGTGCGACGCTCCAACTTCGTCTACGGCTCCACCAAAGCAGGATTGGACGGCTTCTACCTGGGCTTAGGAGAAGCTCTGCGCGAGTACGGGGTTCGCGTCCTGGTGATCCGGCCCGGCCAGGTACGTACCCGGATGAGCGCGCACGTCAAGGAAGCCCCGCTGACCGTCGATAAGGAGTACGTCGCCAACCTCGCGGTGACTGCGGCCGCCAAAGGTAAGGAATTGGTTTGGGCACCAGCAGCATTCCGTTACGTGATGATGGTGTTGCGACACGTCCCGCGTCCCATCTTCCGCAAGCTTCCCATCTGAGGATGCGTAACGCGCTGGCCACTCTCGGCCAGATGGGATGGGCGGCGCTGGTCGCGGTTGCCGTCGCGGTGATATCGCTGGTCGCCATCTCCGGGGTGCAATGGCCGGCTTTTCCGTCCTCCAATCAACTGCACGCACTCACCACCGTCGGCCAGGTCGCCTGCCTGGCCGGTCTGGTCGCCGTCGGCTGGGTGTGGCGACGTTGCACCCGTCCGCGCAGCCGGCTGTTCACCCAATTGGCGGGCGTGGTCTTCGTGTCCGCCTTCACCGTCGTGACGCTGGGCATGCCGCTGGGCGCGACCAAGCTGTATCTGTTCGGGATCTCCGTCGACCAGCAGTTCCGCACCGAATACCTGACCCGGCTCGCCGACAGCCCCGCCCTGCGCGACATGACCTACATCGGGCTGCCGCCTTACTACCCACCGGGCTGGTTCTGGATCGGCGGGCGCGCCGCCGCGCTCAGCGGGGCGCCGGCCTGGGAGATCTTCAAGCCGTGGGCCATCACGTCCATCACCATCGCCGTCGCGGTCGCGCTGGTGCTGTGGTGGCGGATGGTCCGGTTCGAATACGCGCTGATCGTCACCACCGCGACCGCCGCGGTGACGCTGGCCTACGGCTCGCCCGAGCCCTATTCCGCGATGATCACCGTGTTGTTGCCGCCGATGCTGGTGCTGACCTGGTCGGGTCTGCGGGCCGGCGACCGACCGAACGCGCCGGCCGGCGCGGGCTGGGGCGCGGTGGTCGCCGCCGGATTGTTCCTGGGCTGGGCGGCGACCTGGTACACGCTGTTGTTCGGGTTCAGCGCATTCACGGTCGGGCTGATGGCGCTGTGGCTGGCCGCCGTGCGCTGGCATCGGAACCGGAAGGAGGGCGACCTCAGAGCGGCCCTCGACCCACTGCGCCGCCTGGCCGTCATCGCCGGCATCGCCGTGGTGATCGCGTGCACGACCTGGCTGCCATTCCTGCTGCGAGCGATGCACAGCCCGATCAGCAACACCGGCAGCGCCCAGCACTACCTGCCGGCCGACGGCGCCGAGTTGACCTTCCCGATGCTGCAGTTCACGCTGCTCGGCGTCGTCTGCCTGATCGGCACCCTGTGGCTGGTGGTCCGGGCCCGCCACTCGGTGCGCGCGGGCGCCCTGGCCATCGGCGTGCTGGCCGTCTATCTGTGGTCGCTGCTGTCGATGCTCACCACGCTGGCGCGCACCACGTTGTTGTCGTTCCGCCTTCAGCCCACCCTGAGCGTGTTGCTGGTCGCCGCCGGGGCGTTCGGCTTCCTCGAACTCACGCAGGCGCTCGCCGCCGCGGGCCGCGAACGAAACTGGGGCCGCGCGGTCCTCCCGGTGGCCGGCGCCATCGGCCTGGCCGCCACCATCGCGTTCAGCCAGGACATCCCTGACGTGCTGCGACCCGACCTCACCATCGCCTACACCGACACCGACGGTCACGGGCAGCGCGGCGACCGGCGGCCACCCAGTGCGGAAAAGTTCTACCCCACCATCGATCACGCCATCACCCAGGTGACCGGCAAGCCCCGCGATCAGACCGTGGTGATGACCGCCGACTACAGCTTCTTGTCCTTCTATCCCTACTGGGGATTCCAGGGGCTCACCTCGCACTACGCCAACCCGCTCGCACAGTTCGATCTGCGGGCCGCGCAGATCAACAAGTGGTCCAACCTCAAGACCGCCGACGAGCTGATCCATGCCCTGGATACTTGCCCCTGGCCGCCGCCGACGGTGTTCCTGATGCGCCGCGGCGCCAACGGCAACTACACGCTGCGGCTGGCCGAGGACGTCTACCCTAACCAGCCCAACGTGCGGCGCTATACCGTCGATCTGCGCGGAGCCTTATTCGACAGCCCGCGTTTCGCCGTCCAAAGCGTCGGCCCATTTGTGCTGGCCATCCGCAAGCCGGGAATGTAACCGCTGATGAGCACTGACACCACGCCTCAAACGGGGCCCCATACCGCCAAAGAACTAGCATCTAGCTCCGTGCAAGACAGGGACACGAATCACCGGATCGCCCGGCTCGTTGCCTCTGTCGCAGGACTGCTCGGCGTGCTGCTGGCGATCGCCACGCCGCTGCTTCCGGTCGACCAGACCACCGCCCGTCTGAACTGGCCGCAGCACGGCACGTTCGGCAGCGTCGACGCACCGCTGATCGGCTACGTCGCCACCGACTTGACGATCACCGTCCCGTGCCAGGCGGCCGCCGGTCTGGCCGGCCCGGGCAACGCCGGCAAGACGGTGTTGCTGTCGACCGTGCCCAAGCAGGCACCGAAGGCCGTCGACCGGGGATTGCTGATCGTGCGGGCCAACAACGACCTGGTGCTGGTGGTGCGCAATGTCCCGGTGGTGACCGCGCCGTTGAACCAGGTGCTCAGTCCGGCCTGTCAGCGGTTGACCTTCACCGCGCACGCCGATCGGGTCACCGCCGAGTTCGTCGGGCTGACCCAGGGCCCCAACTCCGAGCATCCCGGCGCGCCGCTGCGCGGTGAGAAAAGCGGCTATGACTTCCGGCCGCAGATCGTCGGCGTCTTCACCGATCTGAGTGGACCGGCTCCGGCGGGCCTGAGCTTCTCGGCGACCATCGACACCCGCTACAGCAGCAGCCCCACCCCGCTGAAGATGGCCGCGATGATCCTCGGGCTGGTGCTGACCGCCGCCTCGCTGATCGCGCTGCACATCCTCGACACCGCCGACGGAACCCGGCACCGCCGCTTTCTGCCCGCCCGCTGGTGGTCGATCGGCGGCCTGGACGCCCTGGTCATCGCGGTGTTGGTGTGGTGGCATTTCGTCGGCGCCAACACCTCCGACGACGGCTACATCCTGACCATGGCCCGGGTGTCCGAGCACGCCGGCTACATGGCCAACTTCTACCGCTGGTTCGGCACCCCGGAGGCGCCGTTCGGCTGGTACTACGACCTGCTGGCGCTATGGGCCCATGTCAGCACCACCAGTGTCTGGATGCGGTTGCCCACCCTGGTGATGGCGCTGACGTGCTGGTGGGTGATCAGCCGTGAGGTGATGCCCCGGCTGGGTCATGCCGTCAAACAGAACCGGGCCGCGGCCTGGACCGCGGCGGGCATGTTCCTGGCCGTCTGGCTGCCGCTGGACAACGGCCTGCGTCCCGAGCCGATTATCGCGCTGGGCATCCTGCTGACCTGGTGCTCGGTGGAACGCGCGGTGGCCACCAGCCGGCTGCTGCCGGTGGCGATCGCCTGCATCATCGGTGCGCTGACGCTGTTCTCCGGACCGACCGGAATCGCCTCGATCGGTGCGCTGCTGGTCGCGATCGGGCCGCTGCGGACCATCCTGCACCGCCGCTCCACCCGTTTCGGCGCGCTACCGCTGATCGCGCCGCTGCTGGCCGCGGTCACCGTCACGGCCATCCTGATCTTCCGCGACCAGACGCTGGCCGGTGAGATCCATGCCACGATGCTCAAGCGTGCCGTCGGGCCCAGCCTGAGCTGGTTCGACGAACACATCCGCTATGAGCGGCTGTTCATGGCCAGCCCGGACGGATCGGTTGCCCGCCGCTTCGCGGTGCTGGCGCTGGTTCTCGCGCTCGCCGTCACGGTCGCGATGTCGTTGCGCAAGGGCCGGATCCCGGGCACGGCCACCGGGCCGAGCCGCCGCATCGTCGGGATCACCATCATCTCCTTCGTCGCGATGATGTTCACGCCCACCAAATGGACCCACCACTTCGGGGTGTTCGCCGGACTGGCCGGGCCGCTGGGTGCGCTGGCCGCGGTCGCGGTGACATCGGTGGCAATGCGGTCCCGGCGCAATCGCACCATGTACGCCGCCGTGGTGCTGTTCTTGGTGGCGTTGTCGTTCGCCAGCGTCAACGGCTGGTGGTACGTGTCGAATTTCGGTGTGCCGTGGTCGAATGAGTTCCCGGCCTGGCACTACGCCTTTGCGACCGCACTGCTCGGGTTGACCGTGGTGGTGCTGCTGCTGGCGGCGTGGTTCCACTTCGTCGACCCGGACAACGGACCGCCCAAGACCCGGCTGGGTATCCGGGCCGCCGGAATTGTCCAGTCCCCCTTGGCGATTGCGACGTGGGTGCTGGTGGTGTTCGAGGTGGCATCGCTGACCCTGGCGATGACGGCGCAGTACCCGGCGTGGTCGGTCGGTCGGTCCAACCTGCAGGCGGTGGCCGGGAAGTCGTGCGGACTGGCCGATGACGTGCTGGTGGAGCAGGACCCCAACGCCGGAATGCTGACCCCGGTGAACACCTCGGTGGCTGACGCCCTGGGGGCGGGCTTGTCGGAAGCGTTCACGCCCAACGGAATTCCCGCCGACGTCCGCGCCGACCCGGTGATGGAGCGTCCTGGTGACCGTAGCTTTGTCAACGACGAGGAGAAGACGACCGGAAGCAACCAGGCCGGCACCGAGGGCGGCACCACCCCGGCACCGGGGATCAACAATTCGTCGGCCCAGCTGCCCTTCAACCTCGACCCCGCGCGCACACCGGTGCTCGGTAGCTGGCGCTCGGGCATCCAGGTTCCCGCGCACCTGCGGTCCAGCTGGTATCGGCTGCCCGCCCGCGATACCGCGGGGCCGCTGCTGGTGGTGAGCGCCTCCGGGCGCTTCGACCCCCGCGAGGTGCAGGTGCAGTGGGCCACCGACGACCAAGCGGCCAGCGGACATCCCGGCGGCTCGTTCCAATTCGCCGACGTGGGGGCGTCGCCGGCCTGGCGTAACCTCCGGTTGCCGATGGAGTCGATTCCCAACGGCGCCACCCAGATTCGGCTGGTCGCCGACGACGAAGACCTGGCTCCGCAGCACTGGATCGCGCTGACGCCGCCGAGGATCCCGCAGTTACGCACGCTGCAAGACGTGGTGGGATCGGCCGACCCGGTATTCCTGGACTGGCTCGTCGGGCTGGCCTTCCCGTGTCAGCGACCGTTCGGTCATCAGAACGGCGTCGACGAGACTCCGCGATGGCGCATCCTGCCGGACCGGTTCGGCGCCGAGGCCAACTCGCCGGTGATGGACAACAACGGCGGTGGCCCGCTGGGAGTCACCGAGCTGTTGGTGAAGGCGACCACCGTGGCCACCTACCTCAAGGACGATTGGTCTCGCGATTGGGGTTCGCTGCAGCGGTTGACGCCCTACTACCCCGACGCCGTGCCTGCTGATCTGCAATTAGGGCGCGCGACTCGCAGCGGGCTGTGGAATCCGGCGCCGCTGCGGAAAACCTAGGGGCACAACGAACCTGCTTCGCAACCTTGAGGCCGGATATCGATAGGTCTAAATTCACCGTCGTGGCTGCTTATGTGGAGCTGCTGAGCGACGGTGACCCGCGATGACGTCCGACCTGATGGCCATGGCCCGCGCCGAGCGGACCGACCTTGCGGAATTTCTGGCCACCCTGACACCGCAAGAATGGGAAGCTCCCACGCTCTGCACCCGGTGGAACGTCAAAGACGTTGTCGCGCATGTGGTCAGCTACGAGGAGCTCGGCCCGCTGGGGCTATTGAAGCGGTTCGCCAGGGGCTGGGTGGTGCGCGCCAACCAAGTGGGCGTCGACGACTTCGCCGCCCTGACCCCACAGCAGCTACTGGACTTCCTGCGCAGCCATCTGCAGCCACGCGGGCTGACGGCAGGCTTCGGCGGAATGATCGCACTGGTCGACGGCACCATCCATCACCAGGACATCCGCCGTTCCCTTAAGCGGCCCCGCGAGGTGCCCGCCGATCGACTCGCGCGGATCCTGCCCCTGGTGCCCGGCAATCCACGGCTCGGTGCGGGACGTCGGATCAGGGGTTTGCGACTGCGCGCCACCGACGTCGACTGGACACACGGCGAGGGGCCCGAGGTGAGCGGTCCCGGCGAGGCGCTGCTGCTGGCGATGACCGGGCGTCCGGCCGCCCTGGCCGACCTCGACGGCCCGGGGCTTACCACGCTGGCGGGCCGGGTCCGCGGATAGCGCTGGGCATGCTGCCCGGCCCCGCGTCCTCATCGGACTAAGCCGCGTCGCTTACGATCGAGCCTCGTGCCCCACGACGGTAATGAGCGAGCGCAGCGGATAGCCCGGTCGGTGGCTGCCATCGCGGGGATCGCGGGTCTGCTGCTGTGCCTGTCCGTCCCGTTGCTTCCGGTGAAACAGACCACGGCCACCATCCTGTGGCCCCAGGGCAGCACCGCCGGGCACGTCAGCCAGATCACCGCGCCGCTGGTGTCGGGGGCGCCCCGCGCGCTGGACATCTCCATTCCCTGCCCGGCCATCGCCACCCTGCCCGCCGGCGGCGGCCTGGTGGTCTCGACCTTGCCGCCCGGCGGCATCGACGTCGGGAAGAACGGGCTGTTCGTGCGGGCCAACAACGACGTGGTCGTCGTCGCGTTCCGCGACACGGTAGCCGCGGTGGCACAACGGTCGGCGGTCGCCGCCGGCGCCTGCAGTGTGCTGCACGCCTGGGCCAACTCCGGTGCGACCGGTGCCGAATTCGTCGGCATACCCGGCGCCTCCGGCGTGCTGCCGGCCGAGAAGAAACCACAGGTCGGCGGGATTTTCACCGACTTGAAGGTGCCCGCCGGCCCCGGACTGTCGGCCCGCATCGACATCGACACCCGTTTCATCACCTCGCCCACCGTCATCAAGGAAATCGTGATGGCGCTGGGTGCCCTGGCCGTGCTGGCGGCCATCCTCGCGCTCGCTGTGCTGGACCGCCGAAGCCGAGGCGGCAGCACACTGCTCAACTGGCGCTCGCCGATCGCTTGGCTGTCCAGGTACCGCCCCGGCACGCACTTGGGCAACTGGCGGCGGGTCGGAATCGCGACGTGGATCGCCGACGCCGCAGTGATCGCAACGCTGTTGTTGTGGCACGTCATCGGCGCCACTTCGTCCGACGACGGCTACAACCTGACCATCGCCCGCAACGCTCCCGGCGCCGGCTACATCGCCGACTACTACCGCTACTTCGGCACCACGGACGCCCCCTTCGACTGGTACCACGGCGTGCTGGCCAAGCTGGCCTCGGTCAGCACCGCCGGGATATGGATGCGGCTGCCCGCCACGCTGGCCGCGATCGCGTGCTGGCTGATCATCAGCCACTGGGTGTTGCGCCGGCTGGGCCCCGGTCGCGGCGGCCTGGCCGCCAACCGGGTGGCGGTCTTCACCGCGGGGGCGGTGTTCGTGGCGGCGTGGCTGCCGTTCAACAACGGACTGCGGCCCGAACCGCTGATCGCCCTGGGTGTGCTGGTCACCTGGATGCTGATGGAGCGTGCCATCGCGCTGCGCCGGCTGGCCCCGGCCGCGGTGGCCATCATCGTGGCGCTACTTTCCGTGGCCCTGGCGCCGCAGGGCCTGATGGCCGTCGCCGCGCTGCTGACAGGGGCACGGGCCGTCGCCCAGACCATCCGGCGCCGCCGGGCAACAGACGGGCTGTTGCCGCCGCTGGCGGTGCTGGCGGCCTCGGCGTCGCTGGTGCTGGTGGTGGTGTTCCGCAGCCAGACGTTGGCCACCACGCTGGAATCGGCGCGCATCAAGTACAAGGTCGGCCCGACCATCGCCTGGTACCAGGATTGGCTGCGCTACTACTTCCTCACGGTGGAATCCAACCCCGACGGATCGATGGCGCGCCGATTCGCCGTGTTGGTGTTGCTGCTGTGTATGTTCGGCATGCTCGTCACCCTGCTGCGCCGGGGCCGGATTCCGGGCGTGGCCAGCGGCCCGGCCTGGCGGTTGATCGGCACCGCGGCGGTCGGCCTGCTGCTGTTGACGTTCACGCCGACCAAATGGGCAATCCAGTTCGGTGCGTTCGCCGGACTTACCGGGGCGCTGGGTGCGGTCACCGCGTTCGCCCTGGCCCGGATCGGCCTGCACAACCGCCGCAACCTGACTCTGTACGTGACGGCGCTGCTGTTCGTGCTCGCGGTGGCGACCTCCGGCGTCAACGGCTGGTTCTACGTCGGCAACTACGGGGTGCCGTGGTACGACATCCAGCCGGTCATCGCCAGCCATCCGGTGACCTCGATGTTCTTGACGTTGTCGATCATCACCGGCCTGCTGGCCGCCTGGCAGCACTTCCGGATGGACTACACCGGGCACACCGAGGTCAAGGACAACCGGCGCAACCGGGTGCTGGCGTCGACCCCGCTGCTGGTGGTCGCGACCATCATGGTCGTCGGCGAAGTCGCGTCGCTGGCCAAGGGCGCGGTGTTCCGTTATCCGCTCTACACCACGGCCAAGGCTGACGTCGCCGCAATCAGTTCGGGGCTTTCGCCGGCCAGCTGCGCAATGGCTGAGGACGTGCTTACCGAGCCCGACCCCAATGCAGGCATGCTGCAGCCGGCTCCCGGGCAGACCTTTGGCCCGGACGGCCCGCTCGGCGGCAGCAACCCGGTCGGGTTCAAGCCCGACGGCGTTGGCGATGACCTGAGGTCGTACCCAGTGGTCACCAAACCGGGCGTGGTGAACTCCACCGGGTCACCCAACAAACCCAATGCCACCATGAGCGACTCCGCGGGGACGGCCGGCGGGAAAGGCCCGGTCGGGGTGAACGGGTCGCATGCCGCGCTGCCGTTCGGACTGGACCCGGCCCGCACCCCGGTGATGGGCAGCTACGGCGAGAATTCGCTGGCCGCCACCGCGACCTCGGCGTGGTACCAGCTGCCCCCGCGTAGCCCGGACCGGCCGATCGTCGCGGTGACAGCGGCCGGCGCCATCTGGTCGTACAAAGAAGACGGCACCTTCACCTACGGGCAGCAACTGAAACTGCAGTGGGGCCACCGCGATTTGGCCCGTCCCGACAGCACCACCCAGCCGCTGGCAGAGGTGTATCCGATCGACATCGGGCCGGAGCCGGCGTGGCGCAACCTGCGGTTCCCGCTGACTTGGGCGCCGCCGGAGGCGAACGTGGCCCGCATCGTCGCCTACGACCCGAACCTGAGTTCGGAACAGTGGTTCGCGTTCACGCCGCCACGGGTGCCGGTGCTGCAGACCCTGCAGCAGACGATGGGATCGCACACACCGGTGCTGATGGACATCGCGACCGCCGCGAACTTCCCGTGCCAGCGGCCGTTCTCCGAACACCTCGGCGTTGCCGAACTTCCGCAGTACCGCATCCTGCCCGATCACAAACAAACGGCGGCGTCGTCGAACGGGTGGCAGGCCAGCGAGGACGGGGGTCCGTTCCTGTTCACCCAGGCGATGCTGCGCACCTCGACGATCGCGACGTACCTGCGGGGCGACTGGCATCGCGACTGGGGATCCGTGGAGCAGTACTTCCGGTTGGTGCCGGCTGATCAAGCGCCGGACGCCGCAATCGAACAGGGTGTGATGACAGTGCACGGCTGGAGCCGCCAGGGACCGATTCGGGCACTCCCATGAGCGTCACGACGGTCGACAACCGCGAGGGCAAAACGGCGCCCCGCCAAGACGTGCGCGTGACGCGCTGGGTCGCGACCATCGCTGGGCTGATCGGTTTCGTCCTGTCGATCGCGACGCCGCTGCTGCCCGTCGTGCAGACCACCGCGATGCTGAACTGGCCGCAGAACGGCCAGCTGAACAGCGTTACCGCACCGCTGATTTCGCTGACGCCGGTCGATGTGAAGGTAACCGTGCCGTGCTCGGTGGCGCGCGCCCTGCCGCCGGAGGGTGGGGTCATACTCAGCACGGCGCCTAAGAAGGGCAAGGACGCCGCGCTCAACGCATTGTTCGTGGTCGTCAACGGCAAGCGCGTCGACGTCACCGACCGCAACGTGGTAATCGCCAGCGCGGCACGGGATCAGGTGGACTCGCCACAATGTCAGCGCATCGAGATCACCTCGACCAAAGCGGGCGCCTTCGCTTCCTTCGTCGGGCTTAACGATCCGGCGGGCAAACCGCTCGGCGGCGGCTTCCCCGACCCGAACCTGCGGCCACAGATCGTCGGGGTGGTGGAGAACCGGGTGTCGATGGTCGCGGACAGCCTCAGATCCGCTGGGACCGGCCCGCTCAGGTCGGTGAACACCCCGACGATCTGTGGCCGCAGGTTCGGGTCGGGGAAGCCGCCGCCGAGCGGTTTGCCCGCCGGATCGTTAAGCC
>NZ_LZKU01000018.1 GCF_001672975.1 Mycobacterium sp. 1465703.0 | reverse complement strand
CCTACGCCGACGACAGCTCGATGATCGACAAAGGCGTCGCATTCGCCTCCAGCCACCTGGCCGCACCCGGGCCCGGTGCAACATCAGTCGCGTCGCCGCACGGAGGCTTCGGCAACTGAATAGCCGCTCGGCTAGCCGGTGGTTTTGGAGCTCAGAAAGGCGACTATCCCCTGGGTAACCGCGGCAGCATATTTCGCCCGACCGTCCGGGCTTTCCATTCGGGCGACGTCACCTGCGTTTTTCATGTTGCCGAGTTCCACCAGCACCGCCGGATACTGCGCAAGGTTCAGCCCGGCGAGGTCGTCGCGGGCGTACAAGCCGTTTGAACCGATGTAGGAAGCCGGCTGTAAACCGGACTGGGCCAAGGCATCCCGCATCGCATGCGCCAACTGTACGGCGGGTCCGGATTGGGCGTCGTTGAGCGGCGGGCTGGAGTAGTTGACGTGGAATCCGCTGCCGGACGGCGGCCCTCCGTCAGCATGGATGCTCACGATCGCGTCTGGGCGCATGGCGTTGGCCGCCGCCGCGCGCTGATCGATGCAAGGGCCCACCCCGCTGTCGCTGTCGCGGGACAACTGGGTGTGAACGCCCATCTGGTTCAGCGAGTCATTGATCAACCCCACCACCGCCCAGGTGAACGCGTGCTCGGGATAGCCGTCGTCGGCAACCGCTCCCGAGGTCTGACACGGCTTGGTGCCGCCGCGGCCGTTGGTGACCTGCTGGTTGATCGAGGCGTCGTTCACGGCGTTGTGGCCCGGGTCGAGGAAGACCGACATTCCGGCCACACCGGCCGCCGCGCGCGGGGCGGTCAGTGCCGCGCCGGCGGCGAAGACCACCGGCATGACACCGGCGATCTTCAGGACATCACGGCGCGCAACGGATCGCAGCCCACCAGGGCGATCACTCACCGCGCGATGGTAGCAATCGGCGCCACATTCGCGAGGGGGGCAGGCGTTTGCATACTAAAAAGTATGTTACGGTCGTGGCCATGTCCGTGCTTGGAAGCCAGCCGCTGCACGGTGTCACCGATGAATTCGTCGCGCAGCTGGCCGATCGCGCTGAGGAAGCCGAGCGATTGCGGCGGCTGCCCGCGGCGACAATCAGCGACTTCAAGCAGACCGACCTGTTCCGGCTGCTACTGCCGGCTCGGTACGGCGGCATCCAAGCCTCGTTTCCTGAACTGCTGCAACCGGTTCGGCGGATGGCGCATGGCTGCGCATCGAGCGCCTGGACGCTGGGGTTCTACGCGCTGCACAACTGGATGCTGTCGCTGTTCGATCCCCGCCTTCAGGAGGAAGTCTTCGCGTCCGGACCCGTGCTGGCGCCGGCCCCGCTGGCCCCCACCGGGCGCGGCGTACCGGCGGACGGCGGCGTGCGGGTGACCGGCAGGTGGTCGTGGGCGACGGGCGCGATGGACGCGGATTGGATGATCGTCGGCGCGCTCATCGAGCGCCCGGATCGGATCGATCCCGCCCTCGTCGTGGTGCCCGCCGACCAGGTCGAGGTTGTCGACACCTGGGACACAGCCGGCATGCGCGGCACCGGTTCTCATGGTCTCGTCATCAACGACGCCTTCGTGCCGGAGCATCGACTGGTTGCGGTGGCCGACATCTACGGAGGAACGGCACCGGGCGCGCGTGAGCACGGCGTGCCGACGTACCGGTGGCCGATGGTTCCGGCGCTGGCGCTGACGGCGGCGATGCCGGTGCTCGGGACCGCGGAACGGGTGACCGAGCTCTTCGCCGAGCGCCTCAGCGGCCGAGTGTTGGCCTACAGCGCAGTGGCGCAGAAAGATCAGCCCGCCGCGCAGATCAGGCTGGGTGACGCCCGGGTACGGCTGAGCTCACTGGGGGCGCTGATCGCCAAGACCGCCGACGACATCGAGACGATCGTGGTGAGTGGCGAACGGGTGAGCCGATCGGTGCGGGCCGATGCGCGGTTGGCGGCCGCACGCGCGGTACACGAAAGTCGGGCGATCATCGCCGATCTCATGGAGGCCAGCGGTGCCAGCGTCCACTTCTTGTCCAGCCCTATGCAGCGCGCCAAGCGCGATGTGGACATCGCTGCGGGGCATGTCGTGTTCGATTACGACACGAGTCGAGAGTTGGCCGGAGCGTTGGGGATTGGTGCGAAGATTTCACCCATCGCCATGGTTTGAGTTGGTCGTCGTACCGGCCTCGGACAGCATAAGTGCCAGGAATCGTTCCCGTTGGGCCACCGACTGAGCCTGCTCGGCCGAGCTGGTGAGATGCAGCAGCCCGATGCCTGCGGCGAAGGTCAATTCGGCGCGTAGCTTGGCGTCCTCGGGACTGAACCCGTAGTCGCGGTAGGCCTTGATGACGGTGCGAAGCAGCAGCCGGTCGGCCGCGCGAATGTTGTCCGCCGCCACCGGATCCAAGCGAGCCCATTCGCGCATCGCGCGCTCTAGCATCCAGTACTGGGGGCTGACGATCGTGAGCGTCAGGGCCGACAGGCGTTCTCGGGGCGGCAGTGCATCGAGCTCGGACAGCGCCTTGCGGTCGCGTTCGAGGAACTGGTTCCAGGATTCCACCAGCGCGGCCCGATATTTCTCGATGTCTTCGAAGTGCCAATAGAAGCTGCCGCGGGTGACGCCGGCCTCTTGGCACAGGCGTTCGACTTTGAGTGCGCGGACACCTTCGCGGGCGAGCACGGTGTAGCCCACCTCCAGCCAGTCCTCGGCTGAGAGGCGGGTCGACGGCTGTTTACGCTGCACCACACCACGAGATTACGGGAGGCGTTCCTGGCCGAGGGTTCATCGCGGGCCGCCGTGCTCGTCATGCCGTCGGCGGTGTAGGGAGCCGGGCGGTTTCGTCGAGATCCACGTCGAGGGCATTGAGCATCAGCGCCAGGCCCGCATAGCGGTTGATGACCATCAGCGCTTCCATGGTGGCCTCCGAACCCAGCGCCGTGTGTACCTGCTCGAAGAGCGGTGCCGTAACCCGGCGTGTCGTCACCAGCTCGGTGGTCAGGTGCAGGACCGCCAGCTCGGTCGTATCGAAACCGGCAGTCTGCCAATCGGAGTCGGAGAGGACGGCGTTGATGCTGTCGCTGTCGACCCCGGCCGTTTGTGCGACGTCTTTGTGTTGGCCGAGCTCGTAGGCGCAGTCCATCAGGTAGGCGGTGCGCAAGACGATCAGTTCACGCAGTCTTCTCGGCAGCACCGGGCTGGCCAGGGCGGCGTCGCCGGCCACCATCCATCCGGTGAACACCTTCTCGGCGTTGGCCAGTGCGCGATAGACGTTGAGATTGCCGCGCCGCGCGGTCAATTCGCGGGCGAGACCGGTCATTTCCTCGGGCCGACGATACGGGACCCGAGTCATTGTGTGTCGATGTCGAGGTCGGTGGCGTTGAGCACCAATGCCAGGCCGTAGTAGCAACTGACGATCATCAGCAACTCGGTGAGCGCCTCGTCGCCGAGCAGGGCGTGCGCCGTGGCGAAGGAGTTGTCACTGAGCCGACGGGTGGTGCACAACTCGGTGACGGTGTCGATGATGGTGCGTTCGTCGTCGCTGAAGCCGGCTTCGTCCAGGTCCCCTTGGTCTCGCAGTGCGTCGGTTTGTTGGTCGGTCAGCCCCGCGGTTCGGGCGAAGATCACGTGCTGGGCGAGTTCGTAGGGTGAGTCCTGCAGATGGGCCACTCGCAGGATGATCACTTTCCGCGTCCGCGCGGTGAAGGTGGGGCTTTCGAACAGTTGGCCGGCCATCTGCGCCCATCCCTCAAACACTTTGGGGGCGTTGGCAAGCAGTCGTAGCACGTTCAGTGTGCCGGGACGGGTGAGGAGCTGCCGGATCTGGTCAGGTTGCTCGTCTGCGTTGGCCAGCGGCATTCGCGTCATTCGTCGAGACCTTTCTCGTCCGCACGAAGGATTCCTCGACTGTAGTGAACACCGCTGTCCGGAGGTATAAAGCCTTGCCGGAAACGGCTAGCTCATGCGCTATCGCTTTCGCAGGTTCACCCATCTACCGCGAGCTACTTCTCAAGTTCTCCGGCCAAGCATTCTCACAGTGACTTTGCCACTGTTCGTCGGGCCCGCATGTCGCTCTCTGAAGTATAGAAACTCAATAGTATCTACAAGAAGGCTCTGGATTTCCCCAGCATATGGAAGTTGCTTAAAATTGCCCCGCCTGTTGGCAATTGTTTCGACGTAGAGCAAACCACCCGGCGCCAAGGAGTAGGCGATGTTGTTTAGCAACTTTCGCGCGTAAAAGTGGACGTTCAACGCACCTGCGAACTGGGCCTTTTCAAATGGCCAAGGGCCATTAACCAAATCGGCCTTAAGTAGTTCAAAATGTTTTCGTTCGACCTTCACAATAGTTTTATTAATGCTAGCTAATTGTTCGAGCACTTTGTCGTCAATATCCACACATGTGATCTGGCAGCCTAATTCCTGCAAGGAAAGTGCATGCCTGCCATATCCACAAGGAGCATCCAAAATTGGGCCGTCGAGCGTCGTGAAAAGCGGCAAAAATCGCCTGAATTCTGGAGCCAGGGACCTTTCCGACCTTGCGTCCATATTACGTATGCCCTCGCCCCGCTACATGCGGAACTCAATCGGAGCTGTCCTGCGAATAAATTTCGGTCGCCCTTCGGCGAGCTGCTTGGCCGGTCAGGCGATAGGCGGCCTTCTTCCGTGCGCCGACAGAGTGCGTGGACGAACTGAGGTCAACAACGATGCCCGACATCAGTACGCGCTGGAAGCGTGCGATACATGGGAGGAATGCGAGGAATGAGAGGCGTGGGAGACATGGGAGCCATGCTGCGGAATCATCAGCCCATCGCTATTCTGGCGAACCGTGAAACTCATGAGGTCCGTGGTGCTCGGCAACTCTATTTCGGCCTTCTTCTCCGACGCCGCCCGGGCAATCTGCCCTTCGTCGACATCAGCCGAGTCCACGATCTCCGCCCCGACCAACGGGCTAGTCAGGGCACCAAGTGCCGTCGCGAGATTCAGGATTTTCACAGCCTTACGCATTCGTTTCCCCGCAGCCTGATGCGTCCGCTATACGGCGGGATCCAATAACAATTGCATAGGGCAGCATGCTCCCAAACCTCCTGCTATGACCGTGCTTTGGAGACGTATGCTCGCGTCGTCGATGGCAGCGTATGCGCCTGCGACAGTTTTATCACACCGGTTCGGTGAACTTCGATAAAGACGCTAGATCGAGCCATGATGCGTCGACACCACTATCTGCAAGCCCGTGAAGTAGTGATGTTCGGCGACCGACGGATCGGCGCGCTTTTGTGTTTCAAGCACTAGGCGACTGCCGCTGCGAATGACTGGTATAGGTCGCCGGGCAGTGGTGTTTCGAGCTCCCACGTGATGGCCATTGGCTTCTCGCCAACGTGGCCGCGATAGGTCGCTGGACCGAGGAACCAAAAAGCGCGATCATCAGCACGCAGGCGCGCAAAAAGCATTATCGAGCGCCCCATGTCCTCGTGATTGCGGTACCGCAGGCCAGTTTCGCTGTCGGCGCGCGTTATGGATTGGCTCTCCCAGTGAACGAGCGATGGGCTGATGGCGTAGTCACGATAGCGGGTAGTCGGTGAAAATTTTCCGCTGCTCTTGTCGAGCGTGAAGGCTAGCAGGTCAGCTTTCGCGACCTTGGCTTCGTAAACTCCCTCCCGCCAGGAAGCAACTTTCGCGGCGTCACCGATACCGAAAGCGGCCAAGATCTCGATTCGCGAGTATCGCCCATGTACTTGCAGCGGCACGTCGGGATGTTGATCCAGGTTGCCATGCAAGTGGTCAATCCTTTCGTCAAGCTCGACGAATAACTGCCCAAGTTCGGCTCGAATTTGAGGATGCTGCCAAAAGAGGTCCACTGCCTGCTGAAGCGACTGTTCCTTCGTGAGCAATTGATTAGCAAGACTAGCAACAATCATCCGCATTAGACGTCGTTCGCGTTCAGTTAGTTTCGATATGTCGACCGGCGAGGACCCCCCGATGAGCCGGCGGTAAGTGGCAATACGTTCGTCGTCATCGATGTGAAGCAGGCGCCCGACCGCTTTGCGAAGTGCTGCCTCGTACGGCCCCGGCGGTGCAGTAGGCACACCTGCCGCCGCGCACAAGTCAGACCAACCCCGTCCCGCTGTGTCATATACGTCGGAGAGATCTAATCCAGATTCCTTCAAATACCGAGAGAGCGTCACATCACCGTAGTGTCTACATATAGCCTGCAGTTCTTCGATGCGAGACGACCACCTCGACGGCATCGCATCCCGAAGGCTGCGTAATACGATTTCGGCCGCCTTCTCATCAAGATGCATGAAGCAGCCTGCCGGCAGAAACGGAAAACCCCGTCGCACAGCATCTTCGACGTCGCGGCGGGTCCCCCCAAGCAGCGCACGATACCGGCGGTCGAAGCGGAACTCCCGGCGATGGGTGCCGATGAAGTCCAAGACGGCGCAAAAGGTCTTATCCTTCGACCGGCGCAATCCGCGTCCAAGCTGTTGCAGAAAGAGCGTCGGACTTTCGGTTGGCCGCAGCATAAGCAAGGTGTCAACCGTCGGAACGTCGACACCTTCGTTGAAAAGATCGACGGAAAAGACGACTCTTACCCTACCGGTGTTGAGGTCTTGCAGCGCTGACATGCGGTCGGTCGGTGAGCTGTTTCCCCAAACTGCAACAGCTGGGACGTTGTGTGCGTTGAAGTGTGCCGCCATAAACCGTGCGTGTTCGATGCTGACACAAAACCCGAGGGCTCGCATCGTGGTGGGATGGTCTGCTAATCGAGTGACTTCCTGCAACACGGTACGAGCCCAAGCGTCGGTGCTTGTGTACAAGCCGCTAAGAGCTTGAACATCATAACCCTGACCTCGTCGCCAAGGAATGTTAGTCAGGTCGACCCCGTCGTGAATCCCGAAATACATAAAGGGACAAAGCTTTTGTTGATCGATCGCATCCCACAATCTCAACTCGGCGGCAATCCGATTGTCGAACCAATGCAGGATCGGTAGTCCGTCACTGCGCTCCGGTGTGGCTGTGAGGCCGAGTAACTCCTTGGGGCGCAAGTGGTCAAGCAACTTGCGGTACGAGGATGCTGCGGCATGGTGGAACTCGTCCACAATAACCACGTCAAAGTGGTCGGGCGCAAGGTCTTCAAAGTTGGCGGCGTTAAGGCTTTGAATCGAGGCAAATACATGCTCAAAGCGTCGGGGTCGCGACCCACTGATCCATTTCTCCCCAAAGGACGCATGACGCAGGGCGTGGCGGAACGTCGCCAGACTCTGGTCCAGAATCTCGTTGCGGTGGGCGACAAATAGCAGCCGGGATCGCGACAGGTCATCGCGTAAACGAGCATAGTCGACTGCTGCCATCACCGTTTTGCCAGTGCCGGTGGCTGAAACGAGTAAATTATGGTGATGGCCGCGGACGCGCGCTAATTCGATTCTTTCCAGCATACGTTCTTGGAAAGGTTCTAGGCGCAACTCAATTGGACTGAGGATCACCTGCGTGCCGTGCCCCGCGCGTCCGCCTCCCCGGCCCTGCGCTTCAAATTCCACTGAGTCATACTCGACGAACTCGCCTGACTGCCAGTAGCTTTCGAAGACTGCCTCGGACTTCGCGATAATGTCCGGGTTTCGGGCCGAAGATGCCCGAATATTCCACTCAAGACCTGTGATCTGTGCGGAGTGGGTGAGATTGGAAGAGCCTATGTAGGCGGTCGAGAAGCCTGAGTGACGATGAAATACCCATGCTTTGGCGTGCAGACGTGTCGTGCTGACATCGTACGAAACACGGATCTCAGCCCCGATGCTCTTCAGCTGCTCGAGGGCTTCCTGCTCTGTGGAGCCAGTGTAAACGGTTGTCAGGACGCGCAGCCGCTTGCCTCGTTCGCAATGTCTGCGGAGAGCTTGAATAAGCGGATTTATACCGCTGCGTCGGATGAACGCCATCACAACATCGATAGCTTCAGCCGACTCAATCTCAGTAGCAAGCTGATGGAGCAGCCCCGGCTCACCAGGTGCGTTGGTCAGCAACGTGGTATCCAGTAGCGGGATCAGCGGTTCGCCGATTGGTTCGGGAGTGCTGTCGGGCCGCCGCGTAAGAATTGCGTGCAGGACCTCCGCTGTCTCAAGCGGGGTTTCGGATGCATCCGACTGCACGATTTCAGCGAGCCGAGCGATTAGGTGACGTGCCGCCTCGATGCCCACGTGAACGCGGTCGCTATCCACGACAGATTCGAGGGATCGCTGGACGTGTCGGCTCAGGTGGAGTGCAATTCGATCCGCCGCCTCCGCCGTGTGGAGGGGCCTTGTATCTGGTGAAAGCCTTTGGAGTGAGCCGAGTTTCTTTTGAAGTGCCTCAGTTAGAAGGACCTCGTAGACTCCAGGGCTCATAGGTTCCGAGTCGAACGTTGCTGCACCTCGTGGGTTGTTTGTACAGGGAGTATCGCGTTCACCCATGCGCCGACGATGCCTCTGCTGAGCGAACGGTAGATGTTTCTTTGGCCTTGTGACGCCGACGGAACGACGCAGCCCCGTTGTGAGACCATTCGTTTTGGCGCGAAAAAGGGCTAAGTCCTGTGTGCTCCCTAAGCCTCATCTTTAGCCGTAAGCGCCTGCCGGGTGAAGGAAACTGTGTCATCGCGTCCTCCGCTAGTCGGGTTACTCGCATCGCGTGAATGTCGTCCTCGGAGTTCAGGATTTGTCGACACGTTTAAGGGACGTATTGCACTTCTCGCACATGAACGTGCTCGCGCTGACACGGGCCTCCTGTATGTGCTTGCAGTTGCAGCACTTGACTTTAGATGTTTCGCCAACAGGACTTCCTAGACGATGTGACTCAGTCATCGCTGCATCCGCCCTAGCAGTAACCCACTCAATAGGAGCAGCCAAAATAACCTGTGAAACTGCTCGGGCAGCATCAGCCCGAGAAGTTTGGATTATCCAATACAGCCCGCTGGCCGAAGTAATGACAAGCCGCCCATAGAGCACAATGGGAAGGATCCGGTTGTTCTTGAACCGGCGATCTGGGCCGCCCTTGACGTTCACGTATTGCCAAGTGCTATCGATCTGAACCGCATCTCTAGGTGGCGTCGAACTTTCGATGAACCGTTGCTCTTGATGAAATATGCGCAACGCCTGATAGTCAACGTCACTGTAGCGCCTACCTTCTCGGACGAGAAGGCGATCCGGGAGCAGATATAGCGCAGACTGTCCAGCTGTGATTGACGGTATCGCGATGTTCGTAGCCAACTGCTTTATCTTGCCTGACGTGCTTGCGCTCGCACCGACCCGGTTGACGAGCGAACTGGCGCCAGCATTCACCTTATAGCTATACGTGCTTACAACGTCTCCGGATTGAATGATCCGCCATACCCGCTGCGACTCGGTGAGCCAGCGCCATTGGGTTACAACAGATTCGAACCACGAATAGGCTTCGTCGTGCACGTCATAGAAGAGAACGACGGTGCGTCTTGCCTGATCGTTGAAGTAGAGCCAAACACAACCAACGCTGCCTAGAACCCACAAGATCAATCCCCAAGGCATGACCGGGAGACTTAGCAGAAACACGGCAATGGCGGCTGGCCACCACCACACGAATCGTGCGGCCGCATCGTTGAGTTGGTCGACGAGGTCACCCCGACCCGTCGGTTCCAGAGATATTGCAGTTGCACCCATCACGTCTTCCATAACCACGTCGCTTGGGCGAAAAGCTGGTTGTTGACGTTGGACTGATTGTCCGAGTCGGACTGCCGGTCCTGTCCTGTGCCCGTTCAACGAAGCGCGGTAATAGATTCCGTTGCGGCCCACGTGGACGTAGTTGCCACGGGGCCCCGTGCCAATACGAAAACCAGGAACGCCGGCGCTCACGCCGATACCCGACTTGCTCACGTTGAACCGAAATGGCCCTGCTTTGACGCTCTTGCGAATGTAGAAACCCACTATGCTGCCTCAGGTTGGTGATACGGTCGTCGCCTAGGTGCAGCTGTCAGCGCTAAAACTGGTGTCCGCATAGTGCGCGCCAATACATCGTCCTTGCGAACCATTTACTCTCCCGACAACTTGACTAGCCTCTGTCTAAAAGGCGCGAATTGACAAGGTAATCGAGCACTGCGTCTGCTGTCATCGGATTGAACTGCCAACCAGCAAACGATCGGCAACTGGTCTCTTGATGACGCGGATGGATGACTCGGAACATCGTAGACACCTCTCTTCAGCAAGCCCCAGCCAACGAAGGGTTGACATCTGAGACTAGATCGCCGCTATGCCCCGACTAAACTTCGGCCGCCCGGTCGAAAAAAAACCTGCGCAATCGCTTCGAGCAGAACATGTCTCGCATTCCGCCACATATGCGTTCTTCCAGTCCGAGATTGACTGCACAGCGAAAGGCCGAACACTCGGGTCAAGCACGCAGAGCGGCAAGTTGTAGACGGAAACATTGACAGCGGCCGTTGAGAGCGCATCAACGCCAGCTGCCAGTTGATCTCGATAATCGAGCGGATCGATCCAGAGCAACTCATCGTTGGCGATCGCAAAGCCGGTGTTCTCCAGGCCCATGAGCGCCACATGATCGACAAATGGGAGATTCCGAGCGATCCACGAACAAGTTTCGCGGAGGCGCGGAGCTGTGATCGCGTGGAGCACGATCCGCAACTCAACTCGCTGACCGCGATCCTTCAGCTGGAGCACACCAAGAACAGTTTGATCAAATGCCCCTTTTGCTTGCACTACGTAGTCGTGGATGTGATCAACCGCTGAGTAGATCGGTATGCCTGCTGAAAGTTTCGGATGGCCAACCGCCGCCCAAGAATTCGCAACATCAGAAGAGGAGAACGCACGGCCATTGGTCAGCACGTGTACCGCTGTATCCGGAAGCAGGTCGCGGGCTAGGCGCAGCAGAGGTATGAACCTGCGCCATTCCGTGAGCGGTTCGCCGCCGGTGAGTGTGAAAGAGGATGTCGCGGGATCGACTAGCGGCAAAGTCTCCTCGATCTCATCCATTAGCCAGCCGTCATCGACTGACTTCGGCGGTTGCGAACACATCAAGCAATAGTTGTTACAGCGTTCCGTCACGAGGAAAAAGTTGTGTCTTGAAGAACGGCGGTAGAGCACCCGCACCCGGCGGGCCTCAGGTTGTATGCGGACCACGTCGCCGTCACGAAGCTCTGCAAATGCAGGCGGTACGCGGAAGTAACTCAAGGGATTAGAAGCCGGACGCTCATCGCGAGCGATAGCAAGCTTGTATCCCTGCCTCCGGGCCAGCTCCCAATCGTCGTGGCATGCAATGAGAGCGGCGTCCTTCGCACCTGCAGGAGCATTCGCCGGAGACCGAAGCCGCCAGGATTGCCGCCTTGCGCTCAGACCAGCGAGATCGGCGTCGGACGCACGCCCGGAAAGAACAAGCGGTTTCACCGCGCCCATCTCCGGAGAATGGCGGCGTCCTCAGGGGAATGCTCCAACAGCTCAAACAGGTGGGTGATTACGCCTTTCTGCCGCTCGCAGAACTCCGACAAGGGCTTGATCCCCAACGAGTCATTCTGAGTCGCATGATGATAGACAGGGTCCGCACCGCAGTGAGGCTCGAAGACACAGCTTGAACATTGCGGTGCCGTTTGCGTAAGCGACTCCGCAACCGCCGAAACCAGTGTGTCGGACAACACCAAGTCTCGGTAACTATGCTCGTGCACGCTGCCGAGTTCGAAAGTGCGGTCCCCCATTTCGGCAAGCATTCGTGCCTCGTCGGAGGCAAATACTGATCCATCGTAGTTGTAAACGAGCGCTCCCAGGCCAGCACCGGCCGGGCTCCGTAGATCGACGTACCCGATGGGCTCGTCGCTTAGCATCCGGCGGAGGATCAAAGCCGAGTAGAACTCGGGGAAGTGACGGCCAGACTTGTTGATGTCAAGGATATAGCGAAGGCCGCGTTTCCAAAATCGAAGCCAGTCATCGATGCGATACTTCTGAAACTGTTTGGTTTTGATTGCGAAGCCGTAGGGAGAAAGTGGCCGTAGGAAGATGCCATCGAGATCTTGTTGGAGGTATTCGTCGACAATCTCCTCGACCCGATTCAGACTCGCTTCGGTAGTGGTCATCAGTGCACCGACCCTGTCCCGCCCGAGGCGTTCTTTGGCTCGTGCTATAGCCGCTACCGCGAGTTCGTAACTGTTGTTGCCCCTTCGTGGTCGATTTCTATTGTGGAGATCGCGGGGCCCGTCCAACGACGTAGACAGAAGGATGCCATGCTCTGCGCAGAAGTCGAGCACATCCTCGTCCAGCAGTGCCAGGTTGGTCGTGATTACGAACTGGAGCAGCTTCCCCCGACGGACTGCCTGCTCTTTCGCGGCCACAACAATCCACTGGATCAGCTCAAAATTTAGGAGCGGCTCGCCTCCTTGAAACTCAATCTTGATCAGTGGCGCCGGTGCGGAGAGTGCGATATCGAGGGCCTTAGACGCAGTAGCCTCGTCCATGTCGTATCGGGCACGGTCCCTACTCTGTCGAGAGACCTGGCAGTAAGGACAGGAATGCTCGCACCGCAGCGTTACGACGAACAGGTGAAGAGGCGTCGCGGCTCGCAAAAAACTCAGGCGGCTGCGCAGACGAAGCGCTAGAAGCTGCTGCTGGGCGCGATGCTCAACGGAGCCGATGAAGAACTTCTCGAACGCACGCTCGTAAAGGCCATCGCCGGGCGCGAGATCAAGCGTGCAAAGGCGGTCCAACTCGACTTTGGTCATCTCAGTCATATCGCCGACCAAGTTGCCTACAAGGAAGCGATCCGTACCGAGCCGCTCAAAGCGGATTGGTAGGAGTTGCAGCGCCGACGCGGCGGGCACAAAGGTATCCGGTGAAGCAAAGCCTGCCACAGTCGTCAGTCTTGCTCTGCCAGTGACCCGAAGGCCAGAGCGACAATGACATCGCGGAGCCGCTCAGTTTCGTGCCTCACTTTCTCCCGAAGGTTCTCGTCCGTAACGAGATTCAGAAAGTGAGCACGCAACTCATCGCCTTGGAAGTGCCGCTGTGACGGTGAGAGCCGGCAAACGTACTGCCCGTCCGTCTCACCTATGTGGCAAGCCGCCTGTCCGATCAGGCGATAAGCAGCTTCTTGCAGCGCACCGAGCGACTGCGTCGACGCGCTGAACTCAATAACGACTTCTGACATTTAATACGAGCTGGAGGAATGCGACGCGTGCGATGCGTGGGATCCGTGCTGCGGGACCATCATCCCGTCAGGGTTCTGATGAACCGTGAAGCTCAGAAGGCCTTCATTGCCCGGCAGCTTTGTTTCAGCCTTCACTTCAACCTCACCCCTGGTCTCCGACGCTTGCGCGATATGCGCCTCGTCGGACTCATCAGAGTTGACGATTTCTGGCGCAACAGCGGGGACCGCAAGGGCGCCGAGGGCCGTGGCAAGGTTAACGATCCGGGTGGTCTTACGCATTCCTATCCCTCTCAGGTTCTCGTAGCTTCTGCTTAGTGACGTGTACTAAGGGACGTTGCCCAACACATTGATGAAATCGTATCCGCTAGAGCCTCTTGTCATGGCCGTTTTGGAGAACACGCCAGACCGCGGGTACCCGACTCAAGAAGATCCGTCCTCAGGCCTCGCCGGCAACGCCTTCAACCACCCATCCGACAACAACTCCAACAACTGCCCGTCCGGATCCCGAACCATCGCCGCGCCCGCCGAGACTGACGAATCGACCACCGCTCCCCCAAACTCCGCCACCTGAGCTAATACACCAGGAAGATCAGGCACCGAGAACGAGATGTGCGTCAGCCCGATCTGATCCATCACCCGCTCCGAGCCGGCGTGAACCTGACGCTTCGAGTAGTCCATGAGTTCGAGCACGAACCCATCCCGCACCAGATAGGTCGCGTGCACGCCTAGCGGCTCGGGCAACCCCACCAGCTGGGCGGTCGCACCATCGGGCGGATCGAGCTCCCACCAGAACTGAAACCCCAGCAGGCCCTCGTAAAACCGCCGCGACCGCTCCCGGTCGGTGACGCATAACCCAACGTGATTGAAAACCATTCGATGACTACTCAACACAACCTCCGCAGCAAGTCAGACCCCTAACGACGCGATCCCTACCGACCTTCGACCACGCTTCACCACGCAGCTCAAACGCGTAATAATGCAAAGATAAGCCAATAAGCTGCCAGCTAAGCACATCCCCTTCCGTTGGAGAGCTTGTCCATGGTCACACGCCCGAAGGTCCGCCGCGACGCCACAGTCGATTTCGACCATCATTCCGACGCCTTCAACCTCAACGAGCTGGCCGTCAATGCCGAACTGCGGCAACGATGTCCGGTGGCGTGGAACGAGAACTACGGCGGGTTCTGGTTCCTCAGCAGCTACGACGCCGTCAGCCACACCGCCCGCGACGGCGACACGTTCGCCCACAAATACGAACCCAACGCACCAGACGGCGTCGACTACCAGGGCGAGATGGGCGTCCCGCGCCCCGACGGCCAACCGGCCCTGGGCATCGGCGAGGTCGACGGCCCTTACCACCAAGCCCTCCGACACGCCCTGGCCCCGTTCTTCTCCCCCGGCGCCGTCGAGAAACTCAAGCCGTTCATGGAGCAATCCGCGCACTGGTTCCTCGACCAGCGCATCGCCGAGGGACAGATGGACCTGGTGCTCGACTACGCCAGCCCCGTGCCGGCCATCCTGACCATGAGGTTGATGGGCCTGCCCTACGACAATTGGCACCTGTACGCCAACCTCTTTCACTCCGTCATGGCCGTCCCGCAAGACAGCGACGAGTACGCCAACGCGATCGCCAAAGTGCCGGCCATGATGGAAGAGGTGCTCGAGTTCGCGGCCAACCGACGAGCCGACGCGCGAGAAGACCTGACCAGCTTCCTCATTCAATTCGAATTCGACGGCCGGCGCCTCACCGACGAGCAGCTGCTCAACATCCTGTGGAACCTCATCGGCGGCGGCGTCGACACCACCACCTCACAGACCGCGCTGACCCTGCTGCACCTGGGCACCCACCCCGACATCAGACAGCAACTCATCGACCACCCCGAGCTCTACCGCACCGCCACCGACGAATTCCTGCGCTACTTCTCGGTCAACCAAACCCTCAGTCGCACAGTCACTCACGACGTAGTCCTCGGCGGCCAATGCCTGAGAAAGAATGACCGCGTTGTCATCAGCTGGCTGTCGGCCAACCACGACGAGAACGAATTCGACCGGCCCGACGAGATCATTCTCGACCGCGCCCCCAACCGCCACGTCGCGTTCGGGCTAGGGCCACACCGCTGCATCGGCTCGCATCTGGCGCGGCTGATGTCGGGCGTGATGGTCAAGGCCGTCCTCGACCGCATCCCCGACTACCACGTCGACGTCGAAAACGTGCACCAATACCTGGGCAACCCCAGCATGACCGGGCTGGGCAAGCTCCCAGTCACCTTCAGCCCCGGCACCAGCCGCGAAACATCACGCCCGTGGTGACCCGGCCTTAACGCACCGCCAACACCGGCCACGGGTCGCGCACACCCCTGAGTGCGTGGCTGCCGCGGTCTTCGAAGGCGATCCGTGACCCGAGGACCAGTGGCGGAATCGCGCCGGACACCAGCACCTCGTCGGGCCCTGCGAGCGCCATGATCCGCGCGGCGATGTGGACGGCGATGCCATGCACGTCGTGGTCGACCATCTCCACCTCGCCGGTATGCAGACCGGCGCGGATGTTGAGGCCGAGATCTTGCACGGCATCGCGAATTGCACACGCGCAGTTGATCGCTCGCGCCGGACCGTCGAACGTCGCGAGCGCGCCGTCGCCGGTGAACTTGATGACTTCGCCGCGCGCGCCGGCCACGTATTTCGCCACAACCTCGTTGTGCGCGTCGAGGGCCGCGGTCCACGCCTCGTCGCCGAGGGCCTCGGCGCGTTCGGTCGATCCGACGATGTCGGTGAACAGCACCGTCGACAGCACCCGGTTGGTCGGCGCAGCCGGACGCGAGCCGGTGACAAAGGATTCGATTTCGTCGAGCACCCGGTCGCAGTCGCCGGCGAACCACACATCGTCGTCCCCATCGAGCTCTACCATTCGCGACCGCGGAATCCGTTCGGCGACATAGTGGGAGTGCGCGCCGGTCACATGGCGGTCATCACGACGATGTAGCACTAACGCCGGCGCCTGGATGCTGTCGAGCACCGGCCGAATATCAGTGCGCAGGAACAGATTAAAGATGGCTTTGAAGTATCCGGGCCCGCCGGCCAGGCGCTCGCCGCGAGCCCACCAGCGCTGCTTGCCGGCATCGCCGGTCCAACTGGGAGCCAGGCGATTTGCCACAGCACCGGTGCCGACGGTGGCGCCGAAAGAGTCGACATATCGGGTGAACGCCGGTTCGGGCATCCCCTGCGGATAATCGGGCGCCCGCAGAAATCGCGCGTAGGGGCTGAAGAGCACCAGGGAGCGGACGCGTTGTGGATGGGTCGCCGCCAGAAGCATGACCGGAAGCGCCGACTCCGCCATCCCGAAAACCGACGCGCACTCGGTGCCGACGGCGTCGAGCACCGCGACCAGCCCGTCCGTCCAGGCCTGCATCGCCGGAAGGTTGTGGACTGCCACGGCATCCGAGCTGCCCATGCCGAGCAGATCGGTCGTGATCAGGCGGCTGAACGACGCCAGGCGGCGCAGGTGACCGGCGACAGTGGGCTCATCCCACAACAAGTCGATCGGGAACGTGGCGGAGGGGACGAAGAGCAGGTCCGATCCGTTGTCAGAGGCGACTTGATACGCGAGATGGGCATCGCCATCTCGCGCATAGAGCGTTGGGGGGACGGCCGCCATGCTAGAAGCATGCCACTACGCCCGGACAAGGTGGGGCGCAACCGCCTCGTCCGCTCAAAGTACTTGCGCCACAACGCCTGCAACCAGTTCGTCGGGAGCCTGGGCGATGCCGACCGCCTGCAGGTGGCCACCGATCGCAAGCGACGCGATGCCGTGCACCAGCGACCAGAGCGGCCCGGCAATCTCTCGCGGATCCCGGTCCCCGACGATCCCTGCTTCTTGGCATTTGGTGATCGCGTCGAGCAAGTCTCCAAACGCCTGCAAGCCGGCCACCGCCAGGTCCGACTGGTCCTCCTTCAGCGGCCCCGCCCCGAACATCACCTGATAGTGATCGGGATGGCCAACCGCCCACCGCACATAGGCGCGGCCGAGTTCGATGACCCGCTCCCTGGGATCCGAGGTGCGATCGGCGGCCGCGGCCAGGTCGGCGTGCAGGTCGTGGAATCCCTGCTCCGCGACGGCGGCCAGTAACTCGGCCTTGTCGGCGAAGTGCCGGTACGGCGCCGCGGCGCTGACCCCGGCGCGGCGTGCCGCCTCGGTGAGGGTAAATCCTTTCGGCCCCTTCTCGGCCACCAGCGACAGCGCGGCGCTGGTCAGCGCACGTTTGAGATCACCGTGGTGATAGCTCTCCCGCCGCCTGGTCGTCGACCGCTTCACTGCCATGTTGACGACATTAACATTATGGTCTATGTTAATGCTATTCACATGGGCGACCAAGGAGACGACATGACGAATCCACTGGAGACCACATCCACGCTCGCCGGCACTCGCGACCGCGAGAAGACGGCTGACCTGCTTGGCCAGGCACTCGCCCAGGGCTACCTGCAAATCGACGAGTACGACCGACGGCTACAAACGGTTTTCCAGACGCAGACCGCCCACGAACTACACGAACTGCTGGCCGGCCTGCCGCTCGATCGCATCCGGCGTCACGATCCTCGCCGGCGTGCCGCTCGGGTGGCCGCGGCCCGGCGCGGAGTGCGCGCGCACCTTGCCGCGTACCTCGCCATGGTCGTCATTGTGCTCGCCGTCTGGGCAGCCGTCGCCATGACAACCGGCGCAACCTACTTCTGGCCGATTTGGCCCATCCTCGGCGCGGGAATCGGATTCGTCAGCCACGCGATGTCGATACCGCGCCTCAAGCAAAGTCGTTGATAACGAGCACTATTGGTAAGGAAGAGTCATGAAGAACACAGCAGTGGTGACCGGGGCCAGTTCGGGGCTAGGCGCGATCTTCGCCGAGCAATTGGCGCAGCGGGGTTTTTCGTTGGTGCTGGCCGGGCGGGATCAGGCTCGGCTCGACGCGGTCAAACAGCGGATCGGGCAGAGCACCGAGGTTGAACTGGTCGTCGGCGACCTTGGCACCGGCAACGGTGTCGAGGATTTGATTACCCATCTGAACGGACGGGTGGTCGACGTGCTGGTCAATAACGCGGGCTTCGGCACCTACGGCCCGTTCGCGGAAATCGACGCTGGTCGCGAACATGAACTGGTCGCGGTCAACGTCGACGCGCCGGTCCGCCTGATCCACGCGGTCCTGCCCGGCATGCTGGCCCGCGGTCGCGGCGGCATCTTGAATGTGGCCTCCACCATCGCGTTTCAGCCCGGCACCTATCAAGCCACCTATGGCGCATCCAAAGCGTTCGTACTGTCGCTGAGCCAGGCGTTGTGGGCCGAGACCCGCGGCTCCGGCGTCACCGTGACCGCACTGTGCCCCGGACCCACCCGCACTGGATTCGTCGATGCGCTCGGGTCGGACGTCTCGCACACCGCGACCTATCGACACCTCGCCGCGCCCGGGCCCGTCGTGGCAGCCGGGTTACGCGGCCTGGATCGCGGCCGCGCCGTGGTCGTTCCCGGGTGGCGCAACCGAGTAATGACGACGGGCGGGCGGCTCGGACCGGGTTGGTTGTCGGCGCTAGTGAGCGGGCGGATGCTACGACCCGCGGAAGCGCCGGCTAAATCGTCCCGGTAGGCATTCACCCTCGACGCGCTGGCGCCGGATCGATATGCGACTTTCAAACGCGCTATCGCATTCGGAAATCGTGTCATGACCGGCAAACCGTTGCTCATGTGGCCTATGAGGCTTATGTGGGCTGGACCTAGCGCCGCGACGAGGTTGTTGAGCCGAAAACCGCTGCGCCCGTGGTGATTACGAGGCCGTAGCGAACTGCAGCACGGGTTCCGACGAATCAACGTGCCCGTAACTGAGGATCCGCAGCCGGTTGGGACGTACCTCGTAGACGGCGCCGTCGACCGGATTGGTGACGTCGAATCCGTCCTCGACAGGCTCGGCATTCGAGAGCTCGAGGTGGGCGCCGTCGCGGATCCGCTCACCGCGGTAGTAATAACTCCCGCTGAGGTTTTTGCACACCACCACCAGCGACTGGGCGGTACGCAATACGACGGCCGGCGGATTGCCTGGGTCGCAGCGGGCCGTCTCGCCGACGAACCCTAACCCGTCGGCCCCCTTCACCGGACGCGACAACGTCGGCGTCAGCGGTGGCGGTGGCGTCGTCGAAGCCGGAGGCGCCGCCGCCTTCAACGTCTGGCGAGCTGGCGGCGACGCGTTGTGATGAGTGCCGCCAACCAGATTCACCGACAACACCAGGCCGGCAATCAGCAGCACCACTCCCACCACGGTCACCACGAGCGGCGTCGTGCCGATCGCCGGCAAACGCCACGAGTGCTCGGACGCGGCAGGCGGCTCGGGGGCGCTCGGCTCATCGAGTTCCGCCAGGGCGACGGTCGGCAATGGGCGGGTCCGAGGAGGGACAGGACCGCTTCGGCCGGCCCCGACGGAAACCGGCTCGTACGCCGCGAACACCGCTTCACTGGCGGCCCGGGCGAGCTCACCCGCGGAACCGAATCGCGCCGCGCCCTGTTTGGCCATCCCCCGGGTGATGATGTCGTCATACTCCCGGCCGACGCCGCGGCGCATGATGCTGGGTCGGGGCGCCGGGGACAACAGGTGCGCACGCTTCAGCTCGCTCGCATCCTCGCTCTCGAACGGCGGTTGACCGGTGAGGCACTCGTAGAGCACGCACGCCAGCGAGTAGATGTCGGTCTGCGGCCCGATCCGTCCGGTGGTGAATCGCTCGGGCGCCATGTAGGCGCGCGACAGTTTCTCGTCTCCGGCGGCCTGGGCAATGCCGAAGTCGGTCAGGTAGGTGAAGTGGTCGTGGGTCAGCAGGATGTTCTCGGGTTTGACGTCGAGGTGCACCAGCCCGACGGCATGCGCGGCGTCCAGGGCGCGCGCCACTTGCGCGGTGATCGACGCCGCCCGCGACGGCTCCAGCCTGCCCTGCTCGCGCAGCAGGTCCTTGAGGTTGCCCCCGTCGTCGACCAGGTGCATGTCGATGAACGGCACGCCGTCGATCTCGCCGAAGTCGTGCAGCGGGATGACGTGGGGTTCCTGCAGTGCCATCACTTTCCGGCACTCGCGCCAAAGACGTTGCTGGAAGCCAGGGTCCGCGGCCGTCTCGCCACGTAGCAGCTTGAGCGCGACCATCCGGTCCTTAACCGTGTCGTACGCCCGGTAGACCTCACCCGTTTCCCCGGTGCCGATCAGTGATCGCAGCTCGTACGGCCCGAACCGGGTACCGAGCCGCGAACCGCGGGACGAGGAGGTCAATGCACAGTCCTTTCTAAAACGCAGTCCAGCACGCGTGTTCCCGAATTGGGCGTCGACATAACGTGCGCGGCCTCACGCGTGTCGCTACGCGAGACACCACGCACGGCCGCTAGAGTCCGCTGACCGCCCGTATGACCACCACGATCGGCCCGGACGAAACAGCGCCAGCCCCCACCCTAGCCGCAGCGGTGCCAACTTTCCTTTCCGCAGCCGTTCGCAGCCCCGATACAGTGAATTTGCTGTCCGGCACGTAAGAAGGTGAGGCCGTCGATGACCGACATGACGGCGCAGTTCGCAAAGATCGTCGGCGAGCACAACCTGCTGACGGGCGACGCCATCTCCGACGACTACGCACACGACGAGGTGCTGACGAAGCCGCCGCAGAAACCGGCATATCTGGCGAAACCGTCGAGTGCGGAAGATGTCGCGCAACTGCTCAGGGTCGCGACGGAAAACGAGGTTCCGGTGACGGCCCGTGGCTCGGGAACGGGTTTGTCGGGTGCGGCGATCCCCCGCGGCGACGGGCTGTTGATCTCCTTCGAGCGGATGAACGCCGTGCTGGAGGTCGACGTCACCAATCAGGTCGCCGTCGTCCAACCCGGGGTGACGCTCGCCAAACTGGACGACGCGACGGCCGGCACCGGGCTGCGGTACATGGTGCACCCGGGCGAGCTGTCCTCCAGCGTCGGCGGCAACGTCGGCACCAACGCCGGCGGCATGCGCGCGGTCAAGTACGGCATAGCCCGGAACAACGTGCTCGGGCTACAGGCCGCCCTGCCGACCGGCGAACTGATCCGCACCGGCGGCAAGATCGCCAAGGTCTCCACCGGTTACGACCTGACCCAGCTCATCGTCGGCTCCGAAGGCACCCTGGCCCTGGCCACCGAGGTGACGGTCAAGCTGCATCCGCGCCTCGACCACAGCGCCACTGTGCTGGCCCCGTTCGCCGACTTCGACCAGGTGATGGCGGCGGTGCCCAAGATCCTGATCAGCGGCCTGTCGCCCTACATCCTGGAGTACATCGACAACGTGACGATGGCCGCGCTGGTCCATACCCAGAACCTCGAGCTCGGCGTTCCCGATGCTGTTCGCGACAGCTGTCAGGCGTATTTGGTTGTGGCGCTTGAGAATCGGACGGCTGATCGGTTAGGCGAGGACGTCGAGAAGGCCGGTGAGCTGCTGGCCGAGTTGGGTGCGGTGGATGCCTATGTGCTCGAAGGCGGTTCGGCGCGCAAGCTCATCGAGGCACGCGAGAAGGCGTTCTGGACGCTCAAGGCGCTCAACGCCGACGACCTCATCGACGCCGTCGTGCCACGCGGCGCGATGCCGAAGTTCCTGTCCGGCGCACGGGGTCTGGCGGCGGCCGCCGGCGCTGCCGCGGCGGGCTGCGGGCACGCCGGCGACGGCAACGTGCACCTGGCCATCTTCTGCCCCGACCGGCCCATAAGAAAGCAGCTGTTGACCGACATCTTCGCGCTGGCAATGGAATTGGGCGGGGCGATCTCCGGCGAGCATGGCCTTGGCCGCGCCAAGGCGCCGTACTTCGTCGAGCTCGAGGACCCGGTCAAGGTGGACCTGATGCGCCGCATCAAGGCGAGTTTCGACCCGGCGGGCATCCTCAATCCCGATGTGGTGTTCGCAGCAGAAGAAACCTGAGTGGCTAGCCAGAAGTTTCCGATCGGGCGCGGCGCGACACTGCGCGAATTGCAGGAAGACCCGCACCCGCTGCTAGCACGACTGCGGATGACCGAGCCGGTGTCGTGGCTCGCCGTCCGGGCCGGGTGGTTGGTCACTCGGTACGACCTCGCCGTCAGCGTGATGCGGGACCCCGCGACATTCACCGTCGAAGATCCGCGATTCTCCACCTCCCAGGTGATCGGCGCGAGCATGCTCTCGCTGGACGGCGTGGACCACGCACGCCACCGGGAGGCGTTCGCGCATGCGTTCCGTCCGGCGGAGGTATACGACCGGTTCGCCGGGTTTGTCGAGGCGCAGGCCGATCGGTTGATCTCGGCGATTTGGTCCACCGGCAGCGCCGAGCTGCGGCGCGAGTTCGCGGGTCCACTCGCGGTGGCGGTGGTTAGCGAGGCGCTCGGCCTGCGGGATGTCAACGTCGACACCGTGTTGTCCTGGTACGAAGCGATCGTGGCGGCGGTGTCCGAGGTAACCGCCGGCGGGCCGGTCACTGCGGCGGGCGCCGATGCATTCATCCACCTACGAGCCGCGGTGACACGGACTCTCAGCTGCAACACCGAACCCTCGCTGCTGCGGGAGGCTGCCCGGACTCCGGAAGGGCTGAGCCAGGACGAGGTTGCGTCGAACGCGGCGGTGTTGATGTTCGGCGGCATGGATACGACGGAAGGCATGATTCTCAACGCTGTCCGGCATCTGCTCGGCGCGCCCGAGGCACTCGCGCTGGTGCGTGAGCACGCGGACGTTTTGCCGAATGCGATCGAGGAGTCGATCCGGTTGGAGCCGGCGGCCGCAGTCGTCGACCGCTACGCCACCCGCGATGTCGAGCTGGGTCATACCTGGATCCGGCGAGGTGATCTGGTTAGCGTGTCGATCGCCGGCGCTAACCGAGATCCGGCGGTGTTCAGCGACCCCGACCGGTTCGATGTCCGGCGTGCTAACGCCAGACTCAACCTCGCCTTCGCGCAGGGTCCGCATTTCTGCCTGGGCGCACAGCTCGCCAGGACTGAAACGACGATCGCGGTCGGTCGCCTGCTGGACCGCCTTCCTGGGCTGCGGCTCGATCCCTCCTACGCCAACGCGCCGCATGGTTTGGTGTTCCGCAAACCGCCGACGCTGCGAGTGCGCTGGACTGTGTAGCTATTCACATGCCAAAATGCGTGCGACGCAACGGCTCCGGTGGTCCGACCACTTCGACATGTGTTGCGGCTTGTCGCCCAAATAGGTATAGCAAGAGTTCACCGGGCGGTCCGCTGAGTCGAGCCACCGGTGAGCCTCGCCGAACCGTTACCCGCTCATCGGACCACTCAAGATCAAGCCCGCAACCACGAAGCCGTCGACTCAAATAGCGACCACTGCGACAAACGTTGCGCCACAACGCAGCATCCATGTCTGGCGGCAAACCGCGTGGCCCTAGGCCATTGGCTCTACGAACGTCCTCGTGATGAACGAAGAACTCGTTGAGATTCGCCAAAGCGCGCACCCATCCGATGCGGAAGATCCCGACCGGCGGTCCCGACCGAATCCGCGCGACGAGCCACGAAAAGTCCTTGCGCTGGGCCAATCTGTCTCTACGGCGTTCTGCGAAACGTTGGAAGGGACCGGGCAGTACGAGGCAAGGACCGGCAATTGGGTCGCGTTCTCGCAACACCAAATGGGCGGCCAGATCGTGAGTGGTCCAACCCTCAATCAGAGTGGGCGCCGACGGGCCGAGCTCGTCGAAAAGCTCACAGAGCGCACGTCGCTCGCGCGCATCCGGTGTTGCCACGGTAAAACTCAGCTACGCAACGGCTCTCGGCCCAACGCCGGTGTCACCGACGCGTCCACATCGGTGTCTTCGTGGTGGGCGAGCCAGCGTTCGGCGTCGATGGCCGCCGAGCAGCCACTGCCCGCGGCGGTGATGGCTTGGCGGTAGGTGCGATCGACCAGGTCTCCGCTGGCGAACACCCCATCAATCGAGGTGCTGGTGGTGCGGCCTTGCACCAGCACATACCCGTCGGGATCGGTCTCAAGCACCTCGCGCACCAACTCCGAGCGCGGGTCATGCCCAATGGCCACGAACACCCCGGTCACCGCCAGCGTGGACACCTTGCCGGTGACCGTGTCGCGCAACCGCACCCCGGTCACCGTGTCCTTGCCCTCGACCGCCTCGACCGCCTTGTTCGTCAAGATGGTGATCTTGTCGTTGGCCTTGGCCCGCTCCAGCATGATCCGCGACGCCCGAAACTCCTCACGCCGGTG
>NZ_LZKU01000017.1 GCF_001672975.1 Mycobacterium sp. 1465703.0 | reverse complement strand
TTACCCGGATCACCGCGTTTCGCTCCGGTGTCGTCAGCAGCAACGACGACCTGTGTTACCAACGCTTCGCCGACGCCCGATAAGCCGCGGGGGTGGGGTGCGCATTGCGGACTTCAACCGCCGTCGATGTTTCGCTTCACGGTTTTTAATGCGCAATCCCACTGAGCATTTCACCGAATTGAGGCAGGCTTACCAGTATGAGTAAAGAGCCGAGGCCTGACGACGAGACGATGAGCGCACACGAGTTTCGCGGCGAGGAGACGATGGACCTGTCGCAGACCCGCCCGCCGCAATACCCGCCGCCGCCGTTCCCGCCCGGCGGATCGCCCGCGCCTCCGACGGGCCCGCCGCCGCATGGGGCACCGGTCGGGCAGGCGCAAGGCGCTTCCCCGACCTGGCAAGGGCCGCCGCCTGGCCCCTCGCCCTGGCAGGTTCCGCCCGCCGCACCGCCATGGCCTGTGCCGCCGGGTCAACCGGCGCATCCCTACGCGGGCGGCCCAGTGGGGATGCCTCCTGGCGGATACCCGCCATTAGCGCGGCGTCGGCGATGGCCATGGTGGGTTGCGGGTGCGGCCGCCGCGGTAGTGACGGGACTGGTGATCACGCTGATCGCGTTCGGCAGCAATGATTCAAAGACGACATCGAACTCGGCGGCGCCGTCGTCCACACGAGTCCCTGCCTCGAGCAGACCCGCGCCGACGTCATCGACACCGAGCGCCCCGCCGCCGGCGCCGGCACTCGACACTGCGGTGTTGCCCAGCCTGTTAGTGTCTGCCGCACAGGTCAGCGACATCCTCCACGATGTGCAGATGAATCCGCGCGACGTGTCGACGTCGCTTTCCTCCGACGCCTCGATAGACCCCGCCAAGTGCTCGAGCGCGGTGGCGCCGGCGTTAGAAAGCACCTACACGAGGTCGGGGTATACCGGGGTGGCGGTCCAAGGGTTGATGGAACCCAGTCCGGGACGTCATAAGGTGATCCAGGCGGTCGCTGCGTTTCCGGATGAGACTGCGGCGCAGCAGTTTAAAGCCGAGCAGCTATCGGCGTGGCAGGGGTGCCGACTTACCGATGTCACGGTGTCCTTTCCCGGCGGCCAGCCGGCTGACCATGCCACGATCACCATCGTCAGCGACACAGACGGTATCGCCAGCACGGTGCTGCTGCCCGCCGGGGCGACCGAACACAAAGACAGCGAGTGCGAACGTGCGATGGCCGTGCGGCGCAACGTCGTTGTGGATGTGCGCGTGTGCGGGCAAAACACCATAACCTCTGGCGTCATGCTGGTCCGGGCGATCAGTGACAATATCGCCGGGCGCTGATAGACGCCTTGAGTCGCTTGCTGCGGGTTCACATTAGACGTCAATGAGCAGCAAGAACCAGACCCTGCTACGTCAGCGCGATCAGCGCAGCAAAGACAGCCACATCGGCGTGAGGCAATAACTAGGCGCATTGGGGTTTGTCCGTCGGGATGCCCCCGCGGGGCGGCCGCTGGTAGTCGTGGTCGAATGGGGCGGTGATTGTTCGTCGAAGCTGGGTCGCGGGTCTGGCGGCCGTGCTGGGCATGGTCTTCGGATGGGCCGAATGGACTACGTGGAGAGCCTCGAAAGACGCACTTCCGCCTGGAGCTGCTGGTTCCCGCCGCGCCGTGCATGGCGAGAGCGTCCTGGTCTTGGGATGTCCGCTCCGGGTTTTGCAACGGTGGCGTGTTCGCATCGCGGTTCGTTCCACCGATCCCGATCGCGCTCGATTCGTGTTCTCCGGTGGCCCTGTGCGCAGTGAGGTTCCCGAGGCGCAGATGATGGCCGACTACGCCGTGCGTGAGCTTGGCGTGCCGCCGCACAACGTTATCGTTGAAGATCAGTCGAGGACGACTGTTGAGAACATCGTGAATTCAGTGCCGTTGATCGCCGATAGCCCGGCGATCAAGATCGCGTCGAATACGTTCCACGCGCGTCGTGCACGCCAGATCCTTCGTGACGAGTCACCTGAGCTGGCTGCGCGTCTGGTGCGAGCGCGGGATTACCTGCCGCTGGAGTGGGGGCTGCTGCACGTGGCTTTGGTGGCCTTTGAACGCTACCGGGATCGGCGTGCTCGTATGACGTTGGCCTCCTGAGGTTTACCCGTGTGTTGTGAGATCCTGTGTCAGCGCCGTTTAACTTCATCGCAATCATTCGGGCCTCAGCGCCTGTAGGTCACCCGATCCAAAGATCCTGACATTGACCTAGTAGTTAGTGTGAATTTTATTGCTGAACAAGCTAACTCGCAACAGTGGTGTATGCAGATAATAGAGAGATTATGGTGGCGGCGGCGCCGGCGAAGGTTGTGTGATCAGTCGTTAAATCTTCTTCGATATCGTGGGCCGCGGCGTTGGGCGAAATCAACCGAGACATCGAGGCACTTGGGGCTGGGCTTGTTGTCGTAGCCGGTGGCCCATGGTCCACGGGCTTCTAAAACCCGCCAGATGGCCCCGGTGCGGGTCGCTTCGCTAAGGTCCGCCTCATAGTCTAAACATCTCCCGTGACATCGCCGCGTCCTCGACGAAGCTTTCGCGCCGGTGGTAGTAGCGCTGAGTGGGTCTGTGCCTGCTCCGGGGCGTTGTGACCACGACGCGGGCAGCAACGACCGCGTGGGCAACCCAATAGGTGAATTGTCGACCAATGGCGTTGCGCGGCAATCTAACAGCCGGCGACGATGTCGCGGTGCTGATGCCCTCCGGTACGAGTCCTTCATTGACCGCGACCTCGCTGCCCCGCGCCCCGATGTCAGTCACGAGTTGATCCCGCGAGTGGGCTGTTGTCCGGCCAGGCACTGGTTGGCATAGTCGCGGCTGTCCTCGAGATCGCGCCGAATCACGGAGGGGAAGTTCACTTGGAATGCGGGACGGAACGTATACAACCGATATCGAAGTAGACGTCGAGTGCGGGCATCGCGGCATGCCTTCCAGTCTTGGCGGCGCCTTGCGCACGCACCCTGGGTTGTTCAACACAACGCAGACTAATGCCAGCTGGGTTGTGATGTCAAACTCTGGTAGGCTAGGGCTATGTCGGACCTGCGCGATCGCTATATCGCCGACAACTGCTCAGTGAAGCGAGCGCTGGATGTGGTCGGCGAAAAATGGACCCTGCTGGTGATGCGCGAAGCCTTCTACGGCGCGCGTCGGTTCGATCAGTTCCATGCCCGCATCGGATGCGCGCGCAACATCTTGAGCGAGCGCCTCGCGACGTTGACCAATGGCGGGCTACTGACCCGAGTTCCTTATCGCGAACCAGGACATCGAGAGCGGCACGAATACCGGCTCACCGACAAGGGATTGGACCTCATCACCGCCGTTGTCGCCCTCATGCAATGGGGAGACCGCTGGCAAGCCGACGCGGACGGACCGCCGGTACAGGTCCTACACCGCGATTGCGGACACCCGGTTGAAGCCATCCTGCGCTGCCCGCACGACAACACCCTGGTGACCGCTCGAGATCTTCAACCGGTGCCCGGACCTGGCGCCCACCTGGCACCTCACACATAGAGAGCTTAGACCCCTGCGATTGGACAGTGAAATTCGTTATCTTTCAATGGGTTACGGTGCGCGTCGCAGTTTGATGAGGACCTTGGGACAAGCAGATGCAAGCGAACAACAGCGGCAATACGCTGCAGGAGTTCCGCGTTATGCCATGGTGCGAACCAGGAACCTCAATGGCTCAAGGTGACGATTCACCCAACCGCCGGCCGCAACTGCGCTCCAGTGGGGAGGTAGCTACGGCTTACCGAACGTTGCAACAGCGAGTTGACGCACTCCTGTCCAAACGTATCGACCTCTCGGATCGGGCTGTGCCCGCGTGTCCGGGATGGACGGTTCACCACGCAGTGTGTCACCTCGTCGGCACAGCCGATGATCTGCTCGCCGGCAACCTGCACGACGCCGGATCCGAGACTTGGACCGGTGCACAGATCGACCGACTGAGTTGCCACAGCGTCGATGAGTTGCTCGGCAAGTGGGCTGAGTCGGCCGGGTTGGTTGCCGAGCGCCTCAGCATCAGCCCAAAGTTGTACGGTGCACAGGTTGTCTTCGACACCTGGACCCACGAGCACGACATTCGGGGCGCCATCGCCGAGCCCGGCGGACGGGATACCGATCTGGTCTCAACGGTCGCACTCGGCTATCTGTTGACGATGACCGACCGCAGTATTCGGCGGAAACAGTTGCCGTCCGTGCGGCTAACCGTCCGAAAAATGGGGACAGTGCTGCTCGGGGACCATGAGAAGAATTCGGGCTGCCTTTCAGTCGCTTTAACCGAATTCGAGGTGTTACGTGCGTTCGGTGGAAGGCGCAGCGCGCAGCAACTGCTTGGCTTGTCGTGGGAAGGCGACGCGCGGGCGTTGTTACCGCTCTTCTGCACAGCAGTGGTTAGACCCCCATCGACGAGCCTGCTGGAGTGAGCTCATCGGAGTAGTCCCTGTTGTGTCTAAGACATCATGGCGACAGGTGAAGAGCGCTCAGTCGAGCTATGATCTTTGAGCGTTGCACAATGTCAAGGACCTCGCCGCACTCTGCACGGTCCAGATATCGACTGGTGCGAGTGCGCAACTCAGTGACAGAAACGGCGGTGCTTGTCCGACGCGGCTGCTCGAAATCGTCGGTTGTTGGGCCAGACATGCTTACCGCCAGTCGGCCGCGTCGCATGATGAGAATGACTGCACCAGTCGAGATTTGGTGGATCAACCTCTTGATGTCTGATCGAAGTTGGCCCACCCCTACGGTTATCGTCTCACCCGGGGTTGCCTCGAGATCACCCAAGTGTGCCAACGCTACTCACTGAGGGCGTAATAGGACTCGTCGATGAGATGACCCACCCGTGCGATCATTCGGTCGCGGAAGAGCTGGAAGGCGGGCCACGGCCTGACAAAGACCGTCAGCTCCTTGACGTGGTGGTTCTCACCGGCACGAATGACGGTCGCTGCGTCGATTGAGACACCCGAGACGGTGCACGACCACAAACTGAGCAGCCGGTTCCCGTCGATGACAGGTGGCAGAAATTCGCGATCGCCCAGTACCGCCATTGCGTTCGACAGGGCGATTCGAACATCGTCGGCCCCCAGCACTGGCTTGCGCAGTATGGGACTGTTGAATACGACGTCCTCAGCGAGCTCGAAGCGCATCGGGGTGCGGCGGCAGCTTCCGTCGCCGCGCCATGCAACGAGACGTCGGTGCCGTGGGGCAACTCCCACAGGCTGGTGCCGATGGTGGTTGGGGCCTTCTCCCTGACTGCGTTTCGCCACGCAACGGTCCTGGGGAAGGAATTGAGCATGATGGTGATCTCAATGGCTTGTTCGGTGTGGACGGCCACTGTCACACCGGGCACGCGGTCATCGTTGTGCTGCGCGCTCCATCCGCGGGCGCGCACGTCCCCGGTATCGAACGTGAACTCCTCTTGCACATCCTTGATGGGACCGGCGATCTGTGCGGCGAGTTCGACTGTTTGAGGCGCTCCCTGAACTTGCCCGCAGGTAAAAGGGTCTTAGAAGAGTACGGATTTGCCTGCCGCGTGGGTTTGCTCCATGAGTTCCTGCACATACAGTGTGTCGCTCTTCATCGGTACATCACGCCCTCCGCTCGAACTGCAACTCGGAGACTACACAACGTTTGCCGGTGTGCGTTAATTCCATCAAACACCCTGTCCTACAGCGTGTTACGCCACGGCCAGGTAGCCACGCACCTTGTGGGCGTGGTTAGGGCAAGCGCTCCACAGTCCACGACGGCGGCAGCCCAGCACTGCAGCGACGAGACCTGAATAGCCAGATCCAGAAGGCGAATTCATATCGCGCTCATCGGAGCGGGGGAGGTGGCCACCAGGCTTTGCCCAGTCACAGTCGGCCAAGGTCCCAGTGACCGAGCACTAACCCTGTGCGACCGCCCGCGAGAGCTTCGGGTCTGGCGGAGAATCCGCGCATTTGCAGCGACCAGTAGTGGGAGTGCTGCGGTGGCAAGTCCGCGGAATCGCCGAACGTATTCAAGGTGGGCAGTGTCCACAACAGGCGGTCTTTGAACAGCCGACCGTCCTGCTCATTCGGGACGAATTCAACAGTGCCCAGCACTGCAGGCCGCAACCGTATAACTGCATCTCGCTCGGCTTGGTCGTAGCGGGCCCGCACCAATTCACCGGATTCGACCCACAACTCCCACTGCTTGACGACCTGGTCGATGTGCTGGTCTAGGAACGCAAGGAAGAACGGCATTCCTGTGGCAATGACGATGGTGTCCATGCTCGCCTATCCTGGCATCCGCACCTGACATCATCGTCATCACCGAATGGGTCGGCGCGATGTTGCTCCGTCGTCACACGAAACCGTCGATGCGCCAGAACTATTCGTCACAGTGACGAATAGTTCTGCTGTCGTCCGGCCTGGTTCGCCGAGAGGACCAGCGCCGCGGAAGCGCACCGCTCACTGGCGCGCCGCTCATGGTTGGCGGTAGATGTGTGCGCGGTGCTCGATGCGACCGATCAACAGGACCCGGTCGTCTTCGAGAATCCGGAATGTGACGCGGTAATCGCCGCGTCGGGCGACGCGCCAGCCAGCGAATTCGAAGCGCAACGGTTTGGATAGCCGGTACGGGTCGGTGGGCAGTGTGCCTGTGATGAATTCGGCGATCGCTGTGGCGACTTTCAGCGGTAGACGGTCGAGTGCCCGGATCGCGGTAGGCGAGAAGTGAACGGACCAGGGCGCTTCTTTGCAGCTCACCTGAGTCCGTATCGCCGGCGGATCTCCTCGCCGGTGACGGTGTTGCCGGCAGCGTAGTCGGCATCGGCCTGCGCAAGGTCCTCGGCGAAACCCGGCGTTCGCAGTGCGTGCAGCGTCTCGTTGAGCGAATCCAGATCGTCGGCAGACATCAGGACCGCCGCGGCGCGCCCGTGCCGGGTGATCTGAATGATCTCGTGGGTGGTGTCGGCCTCGTCGACGAGCGCGGAGAGCTTGTCCTTGGCCTCCGAGAGCGGTACGTTCTTCATGGCGAAACTATAGCCTAATTACTAGCCCCCCACTAGCCTGATGATTAGCCGATAATCATCGCCACGTTTGGGCAATTCCATACGGTCAACAACGGTCAGGACCTGATGCGCTTCAGCGATGTCGCGAAGCTGATTAGTGAGGTGTTCGGCGAGACGATCAGTCACGACGGCAGCAAAGAAGCGTTTTTCACTGCCTATGCCCACCTCGGCGACACGCACCAAGCGGTGTGGGATCTGTTCGAGTACGAAAGGGACAACGAAGTTGTGTGGGCGCGTAACGATTTCGCCGAATGCATGCTAGGCCGCAAGCCCACGACGGTGCGGGCCTGGCTGCAGGCCCATCGACAGGAGCTGTTCACATGAGTACACTCGCCACGCGCGATTAGCGCAGGTCGCGTGCGGTGTGGGGCGGGTGTGTCACCATGTCGGGTGTGGTGAGTCCTAGTCCGCAGAGTCTGCGCGAGCGCCGGCGTCGCCAGACCAGTATCGATATCCACAATGTCGCGCTGCGCCTGGTGCTTGAGCGCGGCGGTGTGGACAAAGTCACGGTGGAAGAAATCAGCTCCGCGGCCGGATTGTCCTCACGCACATTCTTCAATTATTTCTCCGCCAAGGAATACGCGATCGCATATGCGCCGCTAGAGATTCCTCCGGAAATGGCGGCGAACTTTATCGCCATGGGCCGGGCTCCTGCTCCTGTCCTGCTCGCCGACGTGCTCGACTTGACGATCCGCAATCTGGCCGAGAACCCGCCCAGCCGCGAGGAGATGGGCATCGTGTTCGCGATGGCCCACAGCAGCGCCGCGGTCGCCTCGGCGGTGCTGACGCAGTTCGACGAATTTCAAGAACAATTGTCGGTGCTGGTCGCCCAGCGGGCGGGCATGAAGCCCACTGACGAGGTCCCCACCCTGATCGCCGCGCTGGTGCTGGCGGTGGGGCGCACCGGGATGACTCGTTGGGTCGCAGAGTCTCCGACCGATGGCGAGGACACACCGGTCCCGTATCTGCAGCGCGCGGCGAAGATGGTGCAGACGTTTTTCGCCAAGCCCGCCGACTGATCGCCGCCACCTGTCCCGCGGCACGGTATTGCGGCGCCGATCGCACTGTGCGCTTACGCGCCGAAAGCACATTATCGGCGGGCAATGTGGCGGACATGTCGGCCCCCAACGGCAGACGGCCGCCACCCCGTCCTGCTGTCGAGAGGCTTCGCCCCGACACCATCGGTGGTATCGGCGTCGGGCCGGTTCGCGAGCATTAGCCGACAACCAGCCCACCATGCAGGTCACCATCGCCCTTCGAGGTAGGCGGCCCGGCAGGCGCGCCGCGCGAGCTTGCCGCTCGTGGTGCGGGGGATAGCTCCGGCCACAACGAGAAGCACATCAGCGATGGCGACGCCGTGGCGGGCTGAGATGGCGCCGCGGATGGCTTGTTGGATTGGCGCGGGGTCTAAGCGCCCGGCGCCGGGTGCGCGTTCGGCGACAATCACGAGGCGTTCGCCGCGGGGTCCGGGCACCGAGAACGCGGCGACGAAACCGGCTCGCACCGCCGAAGAGGCCTGCGCGGCGGTAGCTTCCAAATCTTGCGGGTAGTGGTTGCGTCCGTCGATGATCACCAGATCTTTGATACGGCCGGTGATGTAGAGCTCACCATCGAGATAGACGCCGAGATCACCTGTGCGCAACCATAATGCGGCCTCGCTGGCACCTTCGGTGTGGCTGTCGCGCGTTAGTCGTGATTGCAGTCTGTTGTTGAAGGTGTACTCGGTTTCTTTACTATTGCTCCAGTACCCGCGGCCGATGTTGTCGCCGTGCAACCAGATTTCGCCGACTCGGCCAGCAGCCAACTCGGCACAGGTTTGTGGATCGACGATGACCGCCCATTGACTGAGCGCAACCCGCCCGCACGACACGTAGGGAACCGCAGTCGGGGCATCGGCGCTAACTGGGGCCGCGTAGCCGGCCGCAAGTAGCTGTCGGTCAAGGTAGGTTGCGCGTGCGCACTCCTCGGGTGCAATGGTCGACACAAACAAGGTGGCTTCGGCTAAGCCGTACGACGGCTTGATCGTCGTCGGTGCCAATCCAAATGGTCTAAAAGCGGTGGTGAACTTTGTGATCGAGGCCATGCTAACTGGTTCGGAGCCGTTGATCAGCCCGGCGACGTTACTCAAGTCCAACGACTCGCCTGCGGGGGGCAGGCCTCGCTGGGCCGTCAACTCGTAAGCGAAATTCGGTGCGGCAGCGAAGGTTCGGCCTTCGCGCGACTCTAGGGCGAGGTGTTTGATCCAGCGGTAGGGCCGGCGGACGAACGCCACCGGTGACATCAGCGTGATACGTCCGCCGAACAGCGCCGGGTACATGATCATCAGCAGACCCATATCGTGATACAGCGGCAGCCAGCTCACGCTACGGATGTCCCAGTCCAGCCCCATCGAATGAATCATCTGTAGCACGTTGGTGCACACGGCGCGGTGACTGATCTGCACACCGGAAGGGGTGCGGGTCGAACCCGAGGTGTATTGCAGGTAGGCGATGTCATCAGTGCCAACATCGCTGGTGGTGAAGGTGGTTCCCACCGTGTCCGGGACCGCGTCGACGGCGATGACGCGCGGACGCTGTGGCCGCGGTAGCGCGGCAAGGACACCGGTTACCTTTTCGGCGGCGCCCATCGTGGTGAGAGCGACCGCCGGCTGTGCGTCGGCGAGTACCGCCTTGAGGCGCTGGGTATGGCCAGGCAGTTCTGGGGCAAACAGCGGCACGGCGATCGCGCCAGCCGCAATCGCGGCGAAAAACCCAACCACATAGGCAATTCCGTGGGGCGCCAGGATCGCCACCCGATCACCAGGTGCGCACACCTGCTGCAGCCGTGCGCCGACAGCGCGCACCCGGGTTCCAAGTTGTTCCCACGTCAAATCCACAGCCTGCCCCTCGCGGTCGAAATCGAGGTAGCGGTAGGCCACCGCATGAGCGAACTCGGCGGCGTTGTCATCGAGATAGGACGTCACGGTGACACCCTGCGGCAACACGATATTGCCGCAAGCATCGAGTGGTATCGCGTCACGTGCCCGCAGACGCTGCGCTTTTGACAGCCCCATGGCCATACCTCCGCATGAAATTAGTGCGCGTTCAGCCCCTGCCGAACAGTCCCGTGTATGCCGCCGCCGAGCGCACCCAGTCTCGACGCCGCGCCGCTTCACGTTATGCAGACTAAGCACTGTGTGCAGGTACTGCGGTATATGCACAAGATTTATCCACAGATGTTAGTAATGACACTACTAAAAGTTCGTGTTGTGCAGTGTATGCAGTGGGTGCAATACTCGAGGACGCTTTGTCGCTGCGGCCGGCAAAGTGCTTGATCAGACGATTGCCAACCAGGGAAGCGTCGACTGTCACCCGCCGCCCTGGCACGCGGTGGAGGTGTTCTCGGCACCCGCGTGTCCACAATGGAAGGAACATCATTGACGAGTCCACCCGCGCCGCCGCCCTCTGGCCTTCCCCCCAATTTCAGGCAGGTCCAAGCGCATTACGACCTCTCCGATGAGTTTTATCGCTTGTTTCTTGATTCCTCCTTGACCTACAGCTGCGCTTATTTCGCCGAGCCGACCATGACGCTGGAGGAAGCACAGATCGCGAAAATTGATCTGGCGCTGGACAAGCTGGGTCTTACGCCGGGGATGACGTTGCTCGACGTGGGCTGCGGCTGGGGTTCGACACTGATGCGCGCGGAAGAGAAATACGACGTCAACGTGATCGGTCTCACACTGAGCAAAAACCAGCACACTCACATCGAGCGGCTGTTCGCCGACACGCCGAGCACACGGTCGCGCCGGGTGCTGTTACAAGGGTGGGAGCGTTTCACCGAGCCCGTCGACCGGATCGTCTCGATCGGCGCTTTCGAGCACTTCGGCTTCGAACGCTACGACAATTTCTTCCAATTCGCCCACCGAGCTCTGCCGGACAACGGGGTAATGCTGCTGCACACCATCACCGCGTTGCACCCTCGCCAGGTTTCTGCGCGCGGCTTGCGACTGACGTTTGAATTAGCCCGTTTCATCAAGTTCATCCTGACTGAGATCTTCCCCGGCGGACGGCTGCCCTCTCAGGAGATGGTCGAATCTCACGCTGTTGCCAACGGTTTCACTATTGACCGAGTCCAGAGCCTGCGACCGCATTACGTCAAGACCCTCGATGCTTGGGCGACTCGGCTATGCAGGCATCGGACCGAGGCTATTGCTGTGCAATCCGATGAAGTGTATTTGCGCTACATCAAATACCTCAACGGATGCACTCAGCTGTTCCGTGACGGCTACACCGACGTCTATCAGTTCACGTTGCGCAAGACCGACCACGTGATCACCGGTGGGTAGCCCGACGATGCCAGATAACCGGTCGTCGCGTCACTCGACACACCTGGGGTCGATGAGTGATCTGCCCGCTGACTTCGCCGCGTTGATTTTCGGCCCCACCATGGCAGATACGTGCGCCTATTTCAGGCGAATCTCCATGAGCCTCGACGAAGCTCAAGTCGCCAAAGCTGCACTCGTCCTTCGCAAACTTGATCTGCAACCAGGGATGACCCTGCTCGACATCGGATGCGGCTGGGGCGCTACGCTGCGCATTGCGGCCCACAACTACGACGTCAAGGTGATCGGCCTTACCACCCACCGCCATCAGTACAACTACAGCAGGGCAAGGCTGGACCCGCGTGCCACAAAGGGATCCGTGGACCTACGGCTGCAGGGTTGGGAACACTTCGACGAGCCGGTCGATCGTATCGTGTGCCTGGGCGCGTTCCAGACATTCAGAAGGGCTCAATACCCTTCTTTTTTCGAAAGAGCGCACCGGGTCCTTCCCCGCGATGGCCGCATGGTGCTGCAAACGGTTTTTACCCAGCCGTTGGATAATTCGGTACCGGGTGGTTCTCGGATCACCGCACCCGACCTGGAATTCTTGCGGTTTGTCCATAAAGAGATCTTTGCACGCGCACAACTGCCGCTGCAGCGTGACGTGATCAACTTCGCGCAGGCCGGCGGTTTCGAGGTCGAGCAGGTTCAATTGCTGCGGCCGCACTATACACGGACATTGAAGACCTGGGGATACAACTTGGCGGCCCGGCGTGATCAAGCGATCGCCTGCACCTCTGAAGATGTCTATGACCGCTACCTGCGCTACCTCACCCAGGGTGCCAACGTGTTCCGCCGCGGCGTCGCCGACGTCGGCCAATTCACCCTCAGGAGGACATAACCGCTACATCGGGCTCGCGACGTCCAGCTTCGACTTCAATCAAAACACGGAGGGAGAGAAACGGATTGATGCCAGCGGCGTCCACCCCCATTTCACGGGGGTCTCAGGTCGGCGGCCCGGCGGCCTGCGGTTGACGATGTGCACCAGCCCAACCGCCCGTCAGCGCGGCGACAGCGAGCCCGCCGCTGACCACGCCGTCCAACCCCTATGCGTCAGTTCATCGCCGCCGTGATCCCACACAAACTCTTCCCGCGCGTCGCTCGTGAAGGTTATCCGAAACAATTGCTGCCGTTGATGATCGCCGCAGTCATGGCAGTAGGCGGCCGGGCGCCGTTGTCGCCAAAGACGGCACAGGCCAGCCGAACTCGCTGCAGCGTGAGGTGGCGAGCTTGATTAACAATGGCATTGCCGCACACCTGTATGAGGGCCGCTATTAGCCCATCTGAGCGGAATGCGGTTTATGTGGACACGAAAGCGGTATGGACATGGAGCAATTCGACGCGGTCGTCGTGGGAGCGGGCTTTGGTGGAATCGGCGCTGCGATCCAGCTCAAGCGGCTAGGGTATGACAACATTGTCATCTTCGAGCGGGAGGACGACTTGGGCGGCACCTGGCACGTCAACCGCTACCCGGGCGTGGCCGTCGACATCCCGGCCACCACCTACTCGTATTGGTTTGAGCCCAACCCGAACTGGTCGCGGCTATTCGCGCCAGGTGAGGAGATCAAGCGCTATGCCGAACACGTCGCCGATAAGTACGACATCCGCCGCCACATGCGATTCAACACCGCGGTCGACGGCGCGCGGTGGGACGAGGAAGCCCGGCTGTGGCGGGTCAGGCTGGCCGGCGGCGAGTGCCTGACCACCCTCTTTCTCATCACGGCGACCGGGTTCCTTTCACAACCGTGCATGCCGGAGATTCCCGGGGTCGCGTCCTTTGACGGCAAGGTCCTCCACACCGCCGCGTGGGACGACAGCTACCACTTAGCGGGGCGTCAGGTCGCGGTCATCGGCACGGGGGCCAGCGCGGCGCAACTCATCCCCGAGCTGGCCGATAAGGCCTCCGATCTCACGGTCTACCAACGCACGCCGATCCACGTCGTACCCAAAGTCGATTTCGCCTTCGCGCCGGCGGTGCAGCGGCTGTTCGCGCGCGTGCCCCTGGCGCAGCGCGCCCTGCGCTGGCTGACCGACGCCCTATTCGAACTGATCACAGTAGTCGGCGTGCTGCACTATCGAGGATCGCGGCGGCTAAACATCGCCGCCGCCGACCTAGCTAAGATCAACCGGTTCCTGTCAGTCCGTGACAAGCAGCTGCGTCGAAAGCTGACGCCGGACTACGACTTCGGCTGCAAGCGGCCCACCTTGTCCAACCGCTACTATCGCGCCTTCGCCAAACCGCACGTGCACCTGCAGACCAATCCGATCGAGCGCATCGAACCCGACGGCGTCGTCACCGCGGACGGGCGCAAAACCGTCATCGACACCCTGGTGCTGGCCACCGGGTTCGACCTGTGGGATGCGAACTTCCCGGCCATCGAGCTGGTGGGCTGCCAGGGGCGCGACCTTGGAAAGTGGTGGCGCGACGCGGGGTTTCAGGCGTATCAGGGCGTGTCCATTCCGTCTTTCCCCAACTACCTGAGTTTGGCCAGCCCGTATGCGTTTTCCGGGCTGTCGTTCTTCAACACCATCGAGTACCAGATGCGGCACATGGACCGGCTACTCGGGGAGGTGAAGCGCAGGGGCGCAACGACCTTCGAGGTGACCGAAGAGGCCAATGCGCGCTTCCTGGACCGGATGACCCGGCTGCTGGGCAAGTCGGTGTTCTATGCCGGCGACTGCGCCCGGTCGCGGTCATACTACTTCAACCGCAGCGGTGAGGCGGCGCTGCTGCGGCCGACCTCGACGCGCAACGCCGTTCGCGAAGCATCGACGTTCCCCCTCGACGACTACACCATCACGTAGATGTGCTATCTCTAGGTCGGTAAGGTCTGTATATCCATATTGGGTTCCTGATTTTCAGGGACGTCCCTCGCAGCGTGGACAGTCTGGCGCGTTGCGCCCGGATCTGGCCGAGAAGAATCAGCGTTACTAAGACACAATTCGTCACTGTGACGTATTGCCCGCAGATGCAGTTCCCGGCGGAGCGACGTTCGATACTGCGACTCGAGGGAGCGGGTCTCGATCTGACCAGAGACGGGACAGGTGCATCCGGTTCGCGACGCCCAGCAGTATCGCCGCCGTGTCGCGCCGACTCGATCGCGGCTGGTGGGCTCAGTCAATGGTCATGAGATGTAGTTACTCATCTAAACCACCGGCATCGGTATCCGAACGCCTGGCCGACGACATCACGGATCATAGCGAACGGCTATTGAGTAGTTAGTAGCATTTCGTGCCGAGACCAATCATTTTGGCCCGCAACAACATTCGCCGATATTTTATCTTATGTCAGGTTAGTGCGAGCGGCGGGTCTTGCGCCGCTGGCACTGGGACCGCGCCCGCGGCAACGTAGTTGCATCGGCGGCGGTCAACAAAGCTGCCAAGGCCGATGGCCCGCAGACGCTGACAAAAGCTCTCGTTGCGGCCTCTACTGACAACCCATCACTGGTGGGCAGTTCGTCAACGAGCCTCATCCGCTTGCCGCGCAGGCCCGTGGCGTCATACCGGAAGTGGTGAACGTTCACGTCAGGTCCTCTGGGTCGGACAATGGCCGCTCTGCAGGCGGAGTGGCGCCGGTTAATAACACCATGGTGAAGCCGTGCCGAGGATAGGCTGCGTATCCCTGAGTCCGACGCGCCTCGACATTGTCGGATCCAGTCAGCGCGCCAGCCGATCGTGCCGGTTTTCCTCGACACTCCCCTATTATCGCTGCGCTGCGCAGCGCTCGGCGCCGACCTGGGTGCAAAGTGAGCATCAAACTCGAAACCTACCCCGCGATCAACCGTCCGGGGGGATTGAAGCGAGTCACCACCGACGGCTCAACGAGCGTTGGTTACTTCGGGGCTACCGGATCCCGTCGGCCCCGAAGTTTGCCTTGATGGTGGCTCTCGAAATCACGGCGATGACAACTCCATTGGCGCCACCTCTGCCTCAGCGAACGTGACACTTTCCCCAGCACCCAGAGGACCACGTCCCGTTGTCATTCGGGCCGCTTGGCCAGATGTCGGCGGCAGTGAAAACTGACGCAGGCGCGACGGCTACCTGCTCGCTTTTCGACCGGCGCCGGCAGGTTCGATGCAAGGCGGTCATCAGATGACGCCTGCGACTTTCTCCTTAAGGCTCTACTATTTGGCTAGCGCAACCGGCGGCCGCAGAATGCCGTCGTCGTCGGGAGAAAAGGAGTCCAATGTGAAGGCGAGAGTATTGGCCACCACCGGTGGTGTGGCGGCAGCCTTGACCGCTGGTGTCATCTGGACCGCGCCATCGGCCTCGGCTAGCGACTTTTGCGATTCACTTGGCAACCCCGCGCAAATTCATGATTGCAACTGCGGTGCCGACAACGTCCCAGGTACTCCAGAATACCAGCAGTGTCTGCATGGAATTGCGGCTTCGCCCGGACCAGCCAACTCACCGCCGCCCCCGCCTCCCCGCTGACCCCTACCGCACTGGGCTCGCCCCCCAGTGTGGCGAACCGCGAGTGCTCTCCCAACTCCAGGGCTCGTAGCGAATATGCATAAATCCGTTCTCAATGAATTTGTCAAGCCGTTGGGGCAGTTGGGATTTGGTACGCGTAGTGGTTAGGCAGCATGGCCCAGAGGACGTTGAGGCATCGACTTGCCAGCCCCAGGATTGCACGGCGGTGGTTTGCCCTCAGCGCGTTTGCGGTCGTAGTAGGCGCGTGATGGCGGGGTGGTGCGGGCGACGCTTTGGGCGGCCATGCAGCAGGTGCGCAGGAGCCGTCGGTGGTAACGGGCGGCGTAACGTGGCGTGCAATACCTGCCCAGCTGACGGCGCGAGCCGACTGCAGCGACTCCGAATCTCGTTGCGCAGCTCCTCTTGCCAGACAGGGCGGCGCTCGAAGCGAATGTAATCATCGGCCCAAGCCTCGACTACAGGACTGGCCGCGGCTGGTCCACGAATGTTGAAGGGCCGCTCAGACTTCGAGGCTGCCACTCCCCGAGCAGTCGGCTCGGTGGAAGTTGGTGCCCAGACGCAGGGTTCGCCCGGAAGGCCTCCGTCAGCATGTTCACCATCACCCGAGACATCCGTTCGACCGTCTGCCGTCCGTTCGATCTGGTTGATTGACGTGGGTCGGGCGCCACCGCTAGCCGGGCGGCAGATCCCGCAAGGTGAGATTGGCTGTCCCACTGTCTCTTTCGCCCAATGCTCCAGCTCGGCCACATATTCCGCGCAGACTTTCACCTAGGGTCCGGTCCACGGTCGCCCGTGAGGGTTCTGACCTCTGATCGTTCGGCAACTGGCGCGGTGCACACGCGCTTGGGTCGCATTGTGGTTGCGCGCGATATTGATCACGTAGCCATCACGGTGAGCGGCGAGCCACGCCAGATAGCCGGCGTCGTCGTCCCGGAACTCAGTGAACCAAAGCATAGCGCCACATTTTGCCTCCAACTACCGACAGCGGGTTTATCACCGACCAGCACGTGAGCGTTCGAGTCCCTGACGTTCATCTGTCCAGGCGGCCCGCGCCCACAAGGTGGCGCCAGGCTGACTGGTGTTCAAACGCGCTGGCAGGAGTGATTTTTTCTCAGTGCTTGACTCAACGGCGGATCGGTGAGCAAGGCGTTAAACGTTCTTTGCTCGATGGAGAATGAGCTCTGGTAACCGTCGGTTACTTTTCCAGGGTGAACTGATTGACGTCGGTGTAGCCCTGGCGGAACAGCTTCGCGCAGCCGGTCAGGTACTTCATGTACCGGTCGTAGACCTGCTGGGACTGGATGGCGATGGCCTGCTCGCGATTGGCCTCGAGTGCCTCGGCCCACAGGTCCAGGGTCCTGGCGTAGTGCAGCTGCAGCGACTGGACCCGGGTCAAGTCGAAGCCCGCGGTCACCCCGTACTCGCCGACGGTCTGAGGCGTCGGCAGCCAGCCGCCGGGGAAGATCTCGGCCAGGATGAATTGGGAGAACTGCACAATCTCGTGGGTCAGGTTCAAGCCCTTGGCCCGGGCATCTTTGAACGACGGCCGAACGATGGTGTGCAGCAACATCACTCCGCCTGGCGGTAGCGCTTGGTAGGCCATCTTGAAGAAACGGCCGTAGCGTTGCCGGCCGAAGTGCTCGAACGCGCCGATCGACACGATGCGGTCCACCGGCTCGTGGAACTTCTCCCAGCCCTCCAGCAGCACCCGCCGGGTGCGGGGGGTGTCCAACTCGTCGAAGGACCTCTGTACGTGCTCGGCCTGGTTTTCCGACAGCGTGAGCCCGATGACGTTGACGTCGTATTTCTCGATGGCCCGCCGCAGGGTGGCCCCCCAGCCGCAACCGATGTCCAGCAGCGTCATTCCGGGCTCGAGCTTGAGTTTGCCCAGAGCCAAATCGATCTTGGCGATCTGCGCCTCCTCGAGCGTCATGTCATCGCGCTCGAAGTAGGCACAGCTGTAGGTCTGTGTGGGATCCAGGAACAGCCGAAAGAAGTCGTCAGACAAGTCGTAATGGGCTTGGACGTTTCCAAAATGCGGCGTGAGCTGCACAGACATGTCACTGCTGCCTATGTCACGGGGAGCGGTGGGCGCCCGGCCGGCGGCGGGCTGCCCTGTGGGACAACGCGGTTGGTCTCGTGTGGTCATGCCACCACCCGAGGCGTTCCGGGCCGGCGGAAGGTGAGGGCAATCGAGCGCATTCGCCTCGTGGGCGTCGGCAGGAATTCGATTTGCATGTCAGGGTCGACGGCTTTTCCCAACGCGATGAAGGCTGAGGGGCTGTAGGCAAGTAGGGCGCTGATGTAGGCATCGTGCATAACAGCGCGGGCCGCGGCGAGCGGGCGCACGCGGAACGCGATGGCGGGGAGTGTCAGCGGCAGCAGCGCCAGGGCCAGCGAAGGCATGCGCTTGAAGTCTATGACGAGGAAGGTTTTGCCGACTCGGGTGGCGTTGGCGATAGCCTTGGCTGCCACGGGTGGCGGCAGGTGATAGAACGCGTTGGCGAACACCACCAAGTCGTAGCTGTCGTCGGGATCGTCGATGTTGGTGGCGTCGACGACCTTGGTCCTCACTCGGGAGTGGTGGCCCAGTGGGCCGTTGGCGACACTACTGACTGAGTGGGGGTCCAGGTCGGAGATGGTGAGTTCGGCGGTGGGGTGCAGGTGCAGGATGTGGTCGCAGAGGCGGCCGTGGCCAGCGCCTAATTTCGGGATGCGCGGATTATCGATACCAGCGACAAGGTCGACGGCGAGTTGGGCGGTGGAGGCGTGCGTTCCCTGGCGGGTGCCCATGTCGTCGAGTGCGGTGACCACGTATTGCTTGATCTGGTCGGGAATGTCGTAGCGGTCGGTGTATTCGAGCACCTCGGTTTGCAGGTGGCGATTTAGCCATGACGCATCGGGCCCACCGCGCGGCATGTCCTTAACGGGCGGGGTGTGGGTTGCAGACGTGGTCATCGCAGGCCTTTCGTTACGGTTGGTGGAATCGTGAGATGCGGTCGTCGCCCACTGTCGGCGGGGTTCGTCGGTGCTGGACCACGGTGTGCAGTTGTTGCCTCGTCAGGGCCGGCGGTGCCTCGATGCCGACGGGCAGTTGTGACTCCTCGTGCAGCATGCCATCGATGGTCAGCCGCAATAAGCGCCGCCAGAGCTCAGGGTGTTGGCTGCCGCCGAAGTCACGGACTGCTCCAATAGCCATCAAGATGAGCGGAAAGTCGGTGGCCGAGAAGTCTTCCCGTAGCCACCCCGTCCGTTTGGCTTTGTTGACCAGTACGGCCGTTTGTGAGGTGAGCTGGTCGAGCGCTGCGGCGTGAGTCTTGCTGGGGCGAAAGTCTTCAGCGAGGATGATCTGACGTAAACCTTTGTTGCTTGCGAGCTGTTCGGCCACCGTGCTCACGAACTCCACCAATGCTGCTGCGGCGTCTTCCTGGCGTGCCGCGATCCACGCCAGTCCGGTGACCTCCTGAATTTTCACGGTGAATAACGCATCGATGAGAACCTGTTTGTCGCCGAAGCGACGATAGACGGTGCCCACGCCGACGCCGGCACGCTCGGCGACGTCGGACATCGACACTGCCAAGCCCCGCTCGGCGAACACCTCCATTGCGGCAGCCGAGATCTTTTGCATGTTGCGGGCCGCGTCTCGGCGCAGCGGACGCGAGGCCGCCTCGACCTGGATCGTCGTCACAAGCGGAAACTCCTAAATGGATAGTTCTAATCCGTTTCGTCCATGACCATACGCCACTGAAGCGGACGGCGCTATTCCAATTCGCCGACACCGCCATATTCGCGCTGGGGAGTTCAATCGGACACCGACGCGGCGCGAGAGATTTCGGCTCATCGAGTGGCTGGGGCTGGGCAGGAGGACGTCTCTCCGCCGCCGGATCTTTCGTATCCGTTTCGATGGAGTGCGCCGCGGACTACACTGAACGGCGTGTCGTCGGGGTGTGGGCCGCGTCGCCCGCTACGTAAGGACGCTGAGCGCAATCGGCAGCGGGTGGTTGAGGCTGCCCGAGATCTGTTTGCCTCGAAAGGACTCGAGGCTACTCTCAATGACGTCGCCCACCACGCCGGTGTGGGTGTGGGCACCGTTTATCGACGATTCCCCACGAAGGAAGCACTGGTCGAGGCGATCTTCGAAGATGGCATCGATGAGGCCACCGCACTAGCCGAGTCAGCGCTGCAAGCGAAAAATTCCTGGCGCAGCTTTGTCGATTTTGTTGAACAGTTCTGCGAGCTGACCGCGACCGACCGGGGATTACGGGAAGCTGTGTTTAGCAAGGCTTATGGTGGAGATCGGGTTGAGGCTTCGCGCTTGAGGTTGACCCCGGTAATCTCCAAACTCGTGGAGCGGGCCAAAGACGACGGCTATCTGCGCCCGGACATCTCGCCGACCGACATGCCTTTCCTGGCCTTATTGGCGGGTACGGTCAGCGAGTACGCGGGCCATGTCGAACCACAGCTGTGGCGTCGCTATGTAGCGATTTTCCTCGACGGAATGCGCCCCCGCAGAGGACAACGACCCTTCGCGATCGCTGCGCTTGACGACGAACAGCTCGACGCCGCGATGCGCACCTGGTATCCCGCAACATCTGGCTGACCCGCAAACGAGTGCCACAGCACGGCGATGCCTCAGTGCCCGAAGCACAGACGTTGCTGTTCAACAGAATTGGTTGCCCGGCTGCCTTTTACTGAGAACTCAGCGGGCGGCGGTTAGCACCGCTTGGTGACCATTTTGAGGGCACTAATGTTTTCCGTTCCCGACCAGTAGGCAAGCCGCCAAAGAGCAATTTCCTGCCGCATACCTGCGGGTGCATCACCTTCGTTTGCTATCCCGCACGCGAGGGCCCGGGCGGCCAAAGTGTCTCGCATCCCGATCGACCTAGGCGACGACACGCAAATTCGTCGACCTCGCAGCTCTGGCGGATGGCGTACCTCACCGAAAACGAAACCGGATTGACACCATCCACTTATACCGCTAGGTTACTCATTGCTTCCCCACACCGTCGTCGACCACCCGCCCGGGGCGGCCGACTGCCGCTGAAAGGTCCACTGTTGACTGCCTTTTCCAATGTCGGCGCGCACGCGAGCCGATTACACCCTTTCGCGACAACGAAACTCCCACAGCTTGGCTCAAGGGGATGCTCGCACGCTGTATCCGCTGCCGGTGAAAGGCGCCGGGGGTGACCGGGGTGGTCAGACTGGCGCGGCGGGTGTGGCTTCCGCTGCTGATCGTGGCGGCTGTCGCCGTCGGTGGCGTTGCTGTGATCAAGTTGCGTGGAGTTTTCGGGTCTAACGCTATTTTAGTGGCGCCCAACAGTTCTGACAGCGCAGCGGACTTCAATCCCAAGGTCGTCACCTACGAGGTGTTCGGCCCTGCCGCCACGGCGGTCGTCAATTACCTCGACCTCGACGGGAAGCCGCAGCGCGCCCCGGATGTGGCATTGCCGTGGTCATTGACGCTGCAGACCACCGCACCGGCGGCAACACCGAATCTGCTTGCCCAGGGCGACGGTGACTCCATTACTTGCCGGATCACCGTTGATCGCGCGATCAAGGACGAACGATCGGTTACCGGCGCGAATGCCATGACCTTCTGCTTGGTGAAGTCAGCATGAGCGCACCGATGGACCACACCCAGACCGAGCCCATCCCGGTAACCCGCCACGCGTCGCGCCCTGGGATACCGCGCACGATTCGGGTGCTGGCGGTGCCGATCATCCTTGCCTGGGTCGCCGTGGTCGTGGTTCTCAATACCGTTGTGCCCCAACTGGAAGTTGTCGGCAAGACCCGCGCGGTGTCGATGAGTCCCAATGATGCGCCGTCGATGATTGCCACCAAGCGGGTGGGCAAGGTGTTTCACGAGTACGACACGAGCAGCTCGGTGATGATCGTGCTCGAAGGCGACAAACCGCTTGGTGCCGACGCCCACCAGTTCTATGACCGGGTGGTGCGCGAGTTGCGGGCCGACCCGAAGCATATCCAGCATGTGCAGGATTTCTGGGGAGATTCGTTCACCGCTGCTGCGGCACAAAGCGTCGACGGCAAAGCCGCCTACGTCCAGGTCTACATCGCCGGAGATCAGGGAGAAGCACTGGCCAACGAGTCGGTGGAGACGGTGCGCCATGTCATCGCCAGCGTGCCCGCACCGGCGGGCGTCAAGGCCTACGTGACCGGTCCTGCGGCCACGAGCGCCGATCAAAATGAGACCGGCGACAAGAGCATGCAGGTGATCACGCTGCTCACCTTTGCCGTCATCATCACGATGCTGCTGCTGGTCTACCGATCGGTGCTCACGGTGGGCATCGTGCTGGTGATGGTGGTACTGGAATTGGCTGGCGCGCGGGGATTGGTGGCCTTCCTTGGCTATTTCAAGGTTTTCGGCCTGACGACGTTTGCGACCAATCTGGTAGTGACGCTGGCGATCGCCGCGGCCACCGACTACGCCATCTTCCTGATCGGCCGCTACCAAGAAGCGCGTCGGCTGGGAGAGGACCGAGAAGCCGCTTATTACAGCATGTTTCACGGCACAGCGCATGTCGTGCTGGCTTCGGGAATGACTATTGCGGGGGCGGCCTTCTGCTTGCGCTTCACCCGTCTGCCGTACTTCCAGACCATGGGAATACCTTTGGCGATCGGCATGACGATCGTGGTCGCTGCGGCTTTGACACTCGGGCCGGCACTGATCGCGGTGGCCAGTCGCTTTGGCGGGGTCCTCGATCCCAAACACATGGCCCAGCCACGGGGATGGCGACGTATCGGTGCGGCGACGGTGCGCTGGCCCGGCGCCATCTTGATCTGCGCCATTCTGGTCGCGCTGGTCGGCTTGCTGACGCTGCCCGGCTACCACACCAGCTACAACGACCGCATCTATCTACCCGCTAACGTCGCGGCGAACGTCGGCTATGCGGCCGCGGATCGCCACTTCTCCCAAGCGAAGATGAATCCCGATCTGTTGATGGTCGAAGCCGATCACGATCTGCGCAACCCCGCCAGTTTCCTGGTGATCGACAAGATCGCCAAAGCCCTTGTGCGGGTGCACGGTATCGCCCAGGTGCAAACCATTACGCGGCCCGAGGGACGCCCGATCCAACACACCTCGATCCCCTACAACATCAGCATGAACAGCACCGGCCAGGTGATGAACAACGACTATCAACAGACCGTCCTGAAGAACACCCTCAAACAGGCCGACGACATGCAGGTCAACATCGACTCGATGGAGAAGATGCAGGCCATCACCCAGCAACTGGCCGGCGTCACCCACAACATGGCGACCAAGATGAAGAAGACCAGCGGGGACGTGCAGGACTTACGCGATCACATGGCCGATTTCGAAGATGTCTGGCGCCCGATGCGCAGCTACTTCTACTGGGAAAAACATTGCTTCGATATCCCGGTGTGCTGGTCGCTGCGTTCGGTGTTCGACGCCCTAGACGGCATCAGCACCATGTCCGACGACCTCTCCGACCTGGTTCCCGACTTAGACCGCATGGACGCGTTAATGCCGCAGATGGTGGCCCTGATGAGACCCATGATCGACTCGATGAAAAGCCAGAAACAGATGATGCTCAACCAGTATCAAGCCCAAAAAGCCCAGCAAGACCAAACCATGGCGTTGCAGGACAACGCCACAGCCATGGGCCAGGCGTTCGACGAGGCCAAAAACGACGACTCCTTCTACCTGCCGCCCGAAGCGTTCGACAACGCCGATTTCAAACGCGGCGTGAAGCTGTTCTTGTCCCCCGATGGCCATGCCGTGCGGTTCACCATCATTCACCAAGGTGACCCGCTAACAGAGGAAGGCACGTCGCGCACCGCGCCGCTCAAAGTCGCGGCAGCAGACGCGATCAAAGGAACACCATTGGAGGGATCGAGGATCTACCTCGGTGGAAGTGCGGCCATGTACACCGACATGCAGAAGGGCGCCAACTACGACCTGCTCATCGTCGCGGTCGCCGCACTGATCTTGATCTTCATCATCATGGTGACCCTGACCCGGGCCGTGGCTGCCGCGGCGGTCATCGTGGGAACCGTGGTGTTGAGCCTGTCCGCCTCCTTCGGGCTCTCAGTGCTGCTGTGGCAACACATCATCGACATTCCCCTGCACTGGATGGTGCTGCCGATGACGGTCATCATCCTGTTGGCCGTGGGATCGGACTACAACTTGCTACTGGTCTCGCGGATGAAAGAGGAAATCCACGCCGGACTCAACACCGGCATCATCCGCGCCATGGTCGGCACCGGTTCCGTGGTCACCTCCGCCGGCCTGGTCTTCGCCTTCACCATGATGTCCATGGCCATAAGCAAACTCATCGTGATCGGACAAGTCGGGACCACCATCGGCCTCGGCCTGCTCTTCGACACCCTGATCGTGCGCTCGCTGATGACGCCCTCCCTGGCAGCCCTGCTGGGCAAGTGGTTCTGGTGGCCGCGCCGAGTGCGGCCCCGCCCCCTTCCCCAACCATGGCCACAACCCAAACACCAGCAATCCACGGAGATGCAACCGGTATGAGCGTTTGCCCGCCGCGCCGGTGCTCCCCCACCGGCCATACACCTCAGCAAGGACCCGCCAGTAAATGGTTCACCAACGATCAACGCTGACGACTCGTCGTCGAGGCGACGAACTCGAAAGAGTTCTATTCGACGCGGTTCTTACCGAACTGAAAACCACCGGCTACGACAGATTCACGATCGAAAACGTCGCGGCCCGGGCGCGCTGCAGCAAGGGATCGATATATCGCCGCTGGTCACGCAAGCGGGAACTGATTGTGGCCGCTTTGCGGGCCCAGTGCCCGCCGGTGCCGACCGCTCAGCGCCACGGCACAGCACGCCAGGACCTGTTCTCGGCCCTGAGCGCGCTGGCCGGAATCCTCACCGGCCACACCGCGTACCCCGAGTTGGTCGTCATGTCAGGGCTTTTCCGCGACACCAAGATCCGGGCGATCTATGCCGACGTGATCTTGGAGCGCAGCATAATCGCCTTCGAGAGCATCATCCTCGCGGGCATCTGTGCCCAAGAGATCGACCCCGCCGCGGTGAGGCCTTTGGCCCCACGGACCGGGACGGCGTTGATCGTCCAGCACGTCCTGCTCACCCAGACCGCGCCCACCCCTGCCGACATCGAGCAATTCATCGACGCCATGATCGGAAGCCCCGGCGACATCGACACGACCAACGAGGCGGGTACCCAAGCCCCCCAGACCGCACCGCCCGGGCATCAACGCCAGGACACCGGATTCACCACACAACAGGAAGGGCGTCCATGACCACCAGAGCACTGCGAACAACGAGGGTCAAAGGCATTGCGGCGCTGAAACATACCGGCGCGGTGACAGATGCGCCCGGAGCTGGATTTGAAGACTGGAAGACGACAGTGAAGCGAGTAGCCCGATGACTGTCTTTGATGGGTCGGTGTACCGGCCCGGCGATGACGGCTACGAGGCGGCCCGTTGCGGTGCTGTCTGGAACGCGATCAAGCCCCACCGCTTCCCGGCCATTATCGTGACAGCCGGCAGCCACCGCGACATCCCTCGGGCCGTCGGGTTGGCCCGCGAGGAAGGGATGTCGATCGGAGTGCGCTCCGGTGGACACAACTGGGTGGGCAATGCCGTGCGCGATGGCGGGCTGCTGCTGGATCTGTCCCAACTCAAGGCCATCGGCGTCAATCCGCAGGGGCGCACGGCCACCATCGAGCCAGGCGTACGCGTGTGTGACTTGGTGCAGGCGCTCACCCCGCACGGGCTGTACTTTCCCGTCGGAAGTTGCCCGACCGTCGGGCTCACCGGATACATCCTCGGCGGTGGATCCGGGGTGAACTCCCCCGAGGTGGGGATGGCTGCGTACAGCATGCGCGCTTTTGACATGGTCAACGCCGACGGCGAGGTGTTGCACGTCACCGACGAGCGCCACCGCGACATCATGTGGGCCGCACGCGGCAGCGGACCCGGCTTCTTCGGGGTGGTCACCCGCTTATACCTCGATTTACGGCCCTTCCCCGGCGTCGCGGCGGTATCCCTTCAGCTCCATCCGCGGGAGGCTTTCGACGATCTGGTGCACTGGTATCTGCAAGCGCCACGTCCGGGGATGATCATCGCCGGTGCCGCCCCCTCCTTCGGTCATCATGAGACCGTGGTGATGGTTATGGGCAACGCCTTGGCCGACACCCTCGACGGCGCAGCAGAGAAATTGGCCCCGCTAGAGACAGCGCCGAACTTGGACGGTGCACTCGTTCACCAGACCGCCCAACCCATTTCGCTCGAACAGCTTCCCGACCTCGTCGGCCAGATGTACCCGGAGGGCCTGCGTTACCTGTCCGACAACGTCTGGATCAACGACACCGAGGCGCCCGGCCTGTGGGACGTGGCGAACACCGTGGTCGATACCCTCCCCACCGCACACTCCACCCTGTGGCTGATGCCGACCTTCACCCAGGTGCAACACCCGAACGCCTCCTTCAGCTTGCAAGGGAAAACCTGTCTGCAGGTCTACGCCGGCTACAAAGACAGCGCCCAGGACCAGGACATGCTCGCATGGCACAACGACGCCATGGCGCGAATCGACCGCTACTCCATCGGCGGCGGATACGTGGGGGACTCCAACCTAATTGAGCACCCGGTGGCCGTCCTGGACCCCGACAGCGCGGCGCGCCTGGAGCACTTGCGGGCCAAATACGACCCGGACGGCCGCTTCGACAGCTACCCCTCCGACCTACCACCTGCCCGGATTTTAGGGGCCTCACCGCTAGCTTGTGGACCGTTGTGCTGGCGTACCGGTTCTTCCGGCGCTATGCGGCTGCGGGGGTGAGGGCGCCGATCACAGGCGTTGCTAAACAACTTATTTCGGACTAGGAGCACAAGTGACAGCCCCTATCACGCACAAAGCTCTCCGCAAGCCTGCTGGTTCAGCCGCCGTCAACAACGGTGCCGAAGCCCACGTGAGGGATGCCATGGTCACGTTTGTTAGTGCTGCGGCTGTACTCGTCGCGTGCGCGCTTTCTCGCGTGTTCGTCGAATCCGCGTCGGCCGACCCCTGTCCATACATCCACGTAATCTTCGCCCGCGGTACCGGTGAGCCGGCCGGAGTTGGCCCGACCGGACAGGCATTCATCGACAACCTTCACTCAGGTGTCGGGCAACGGTCCTTGGATGTGTATCCAGTGAACTATCCCGCCAGCGACCAATGGAACACCGGCATTGACGGGGTACGCGACGCCGGTGCCCATGTGGTGTCCATGGCGCACGCCTGCCCGAAGACCGCGATGGTGCTCGCAGGATATTGTCAGGGCGCAGCGATCATCGGATTCATCACGTCGGCCACCGTTCCTGATGGCGTCGATCCGTCCACCGTGCCTAAACCGCTGGACCCCGCAATCGCCAACCACGTCTCGTCGGTTGTGCTGTTTGGCATGCCCAATGTGCGCGCGATGAATGTCCTCGGCGAGCCGCCCGTCGTGATCGGCCCCCTGTATCAGTCCAAGACCCTCACGGTGTGCGCCGCCGATGACCCGGTGTGTTCGGACGGGCTGAATTTCGCCACGCACAACAGCAACGCCGCAGACGCGCCGATGATCCATCAGGGGGCAGTTTTCGCGGCCAGCCACCTTGACACAACTCCGTCGAATACTGCGGCGGTCGGGCGTTCGGATGGAGGCTTCGGAACCTAAATATATCGACGTCGATGCACCGCCCATCGGCTCAATCATATTGCGGCGCTGAGCGATCGGCGGTCGGTGCCTGCAGATTAATCACGACTGATTCTGGAGGGAACACATGTCAAAACCGAAGCGGCTACAGCCCAACTTCAAAGATGTTCAAGCCCACTACGACCTGTCCAATGATTTCTTCGCCACGTTTCTCGATCCGTCGCGGACCTACAGTTGCGCGTTCTTCGAGCGCGACGACATGAGCTTGGAGCAGGCGCAGATCGCCAAGATCGACCTCGCCTTAGCAAGTCTGGATCTGCAACCGGGCATGACCCTGCTCGACATCGGCTGCGGCTGGGGCTCGACGATGGAACGAGCGATCCAACGATACGACGTCGACGTCATCGGATTGACGTTAAGCCGCAACCAACACGCCTACACCAAGCAGTTGCTGGACGAACTGGTCACCGACCGCTCACACCGTGTATTGCTGTGCGGCTGGGAACAATTCGACGAACCCGTCGACCGCATCGTCAGCATCGAAGCTTTCGAGGCGTTCGGTAAGCACCGGTATGCGGCGTTCTTCGACATGGCCTACCGCAGCCTGCCGTCGGGTGGTCGGATGGCCTTGGAGACCATCTTCACCCACCCGCCCAGCTACTGGCACAAAAACGGTATCCCGATCACCATCACCGACCTGCGGTTCATGCAGTTCATCCGGAAAGAGATCTTTCCCGGCGGTGAACTGCCCTCACAAGAGGATATGGCCGAATTCTCCCGGAGGGCGGGCTTTTGGCTCGATGGCATCGAATTGATGAACCCACATTATGTGCGAACGCTGGACGCCTGGGCTGCCAATCTGGCCGACCACCGCAGCCAAGCGATCACGTTTACCTCCGAAGAGGTCTACAACCGCTATCAGCGCTACCTGACTGGCTGTGCCGATTTCTTCCGCCGCGGCATCGCCGAGGTCGCCCAATTCACCTTCGTTAAGGCCTGACCGAGAGGATCACCCCAAAATGTGGCATAGCATCGTCAGCCCGAGCCCTTCACTCAGTGCGGTCGGCTCGGAAGGTTCTTGTAGCACCAACGCCACCGGCGCCGACCAGCTCGCCTACGTCCGCGGGTCCATCACCGCCGCCGAGCTGCCGACGGACGGTGACACAGCGCGATCCGAAAGGTCCAACGTTGAGTAACAGCCGCGTGGACGTCGTCCTAGTGGGCGCGGGACCCAACGGATTGATGCTGGCCTGCGAGCTGGCACTGGCCGGGGTTCGTCCTCTCGTCCTTGAGCGCGCTCCCGGACCCACTGACGAGCAGAAGGCCAGTGGACTTGTGGGGCAGGTCATCCGCGCCCTCGACATTCGTGGGCTGTACCGGGCGCTCACCGGCGATCCCGGCCCGCCGCGGCCGGTGCCCAGCCACGTCTTCGCCGGCATGGCGCTCTCCTTGGTGGACGTCCCCGACAATCCGATGTACGCGGTGCCAATTGCCCAGCCGCAGTTGGTGCGGGTGCTCTGCGAGCGTGCACGCGACCTCGGTGTCGAAATACGTTGGGGCCACGAACTCACCGACATGGACCCCAACGTTGAAGGCGTGGCGCTCACCGTAGCCACCCCCGAACGGAGCTATCGTCTGGTCGCCCGATATCTCGTGGGCGCCGACGGCGGGCGCAGCATGATCCGGAAACGCGCGGGCATCGGCTTCCCGGGTGTGACGACGCCAATGCACGCCAGGCACGCCAGCATCCATGTACCCGATGACCTGCGTCGAGACTGGGGCTGGGAGGTCCCCGGGTTTGGACGAATACCGTTTGGCATTAACCGATTTGATGGCGGCGTCATCTTCTACGTCGAACGATCGCCCGGACAGAGCACCGTTGCGACCATGGAGTTCGACGACACGCCGGTGAATGAAACGGAGCCGTTGACCATTCAGGAAGTGCGCGACAGTGTCCGCCGCATCATCGGCGTCGACGTGCAACTTGGCCTGCCTCGCGGTCCCGGGCCGCACGTGTTGCGCCGGCTCAACGGTCAGAACACCCGCCAAGCCGACCGGTATCGAGCAGGGAACGTGCTCCTGTTGGGTGATTCCGCACATGTGCATCCGCCGATCGGCGGCCCCGGTCTGAATCTCGGTTTGCAGGACGCCATGAACTTGGGTTGGAAGCTGGCCGCCGAGGTGAATGGTTGGGCCCCTGAGGGTTTGCTTGACACGTATCACCGCGAGCGGCACCCCGTCGGCCAGCGCGTGATGATGCACTCACTTTCGCAATTGGCGCTAACCATGCCCGGAAGGCCCACCACCGCGCTACGCAGTCTGATCGCGGAACTGCTGCAAATCCCGGACGCCGCCGAGCACCTCGCACATGTACTGGCGGGTTCCGATGTCCGCTATGACGTCGGCGACGATCACCGACTCGCCGGGCAATTCATGCCCGAACTTGCGCTGGAAGGCGGGCGGCGTGTCGCCAACCTACTTCACAGCGCCCGCCCGCTGCTGGTCGACCGGACCGGCGGGTACTCGGCGTTGACCGCCCATGACTGGCGAGACCGAGTCGACGTGGCAGTGGCCGGCATTGGTGGGCATCCCGCCTCCTTATTGGTTCGTCCGGACGGCTACGTGGCCTGGGCGGCCGACACATACGAGCGGGAGGACGAACAGCGGTTGCGGGATGCGTTGCAACGTTGGTTCGGCCCTCCTGCGCCCGGGAAACGGCCGGCCGCCTGACGCGGCTGATGAATACTCATGCGGTAACCCCGGCGGTGACGCTGAGCGGCATCACTTCCAGTTCAGAGTTCGCCGCTAGCTCTTCAATGCAGGCTTGCGAGGCGCCGAGACAAGTACTGTCCAGGTCGATTTCGGCGGCCACACACCAAGCGTGGTCGTCCGGCCACCACAGGTTGGCGGACAGGTGCGATACCTGATGGATGCCTACCGACCGCAGCCACCTGCGGCTGGAGGCTGAGGCCAAAGCCAAGCGGCAAGGATGTCATCGGCGCCAAACTCTCCCTCACCCGGGTCGGCGCCGATCTGCGAGCACGGTTGTCCGTTACTGCGCGGCTCCCAGGCACGACGGCCCCTCGGGCCCCTGATCTGCCCACCGTGGCAATACATTTGGGCTGGCACTCGATCGACGACGGCATCGTGGTGGCGCACTGGCGTTCTGATCGCCCCTTGGCGATCGCACCCGAGCTCGCCAACGTGATCGTGCCGATCACCGAGGACGTATCGGGCCGCATCGTGGCCCCTGATTCCATTGCGACCCGGCTAGAGCGGCACGCGGAGATCGCCTCGGTGCGTGACGTGGCCCTGGACGCCATTAAACGCAAGGTCATCGCGTGGCTGAGCGAACACGATGCGCGGCTGCGTCCCACCTACCGCGGTGAGGAGGTCACCGCCGCCGACGTCGCACAGTGGCGCTCACCGGCGAAGTTCGCGGCCCTCGCGCTGGCTTGGCGAGAGACCGACCTCGAGATCGCTCAATCGTTGGAGGCGTGGCGGCGTGCCGACAAACTACTGTGGCAACAACAAGGACACGGGCGCGCCCGGGCCCTTGGCTATCGTGATGACCTGTGGCGCCAGGTCGCGCGCGCTGGTCAACCAGTGCGGCCGGATCGTCATCGACGACACCAATATCTCCGAGGTGATCCAAAATACGTTGGACCGCAGCGATCTACCCAACGACCTACAGCAGCGGATCGACCGCCGGCGCGATTACGCAGCTCCAGGAGCTCTACGGTCGAGCATCGTTGCCGCCGCAGAACGCGACGCCGTCCCGGTCACGGTGGTATCGGCGGCGGGACTGAGCCGCATTCATGCAGGTTGCGGATATGAGAACGCTCTTGACCGCCGGCCCCGTCAGCGCCTGATTGTGTGCGGCGGATGCGGCCGCACCTACGACCCGGATCTTTCGGCGACCATGCTGATGCTGGCACGAGGACTGGACCGCTCGTAAGAGTTGCCGGCGGCCGATAGTGACGATGGTGCAAGGTCTAAAGTGGGCAGCGCGCCCAGCGATCCGGGCCAAAAGGGTCGACGGGTCATTCCAACGGCTACCCTAGATTCGCCCAGCGATCCGGGCCCAAGGGATCGACTCCTTCTCCGGTTGGTCACTCTCCGGGCCGTGCGAGTGAGTGATCTTTCGTGGTCACGCGACTCGCGTCATGAGCCGACGTACACGCTGCAGCGTGGCGGGACTTCAGGAATTCCCTGTCGCACGGGCGAGCAACGATCGATTTTCGTTACCCGGCGGGGCGGCGACGTTGCCAACGCTGCGTTCGGGTCTGAAGGATGATTTGTGCCCACCAGTTGGGCGCTGGGCGGGCTTGCAGGAGCCCTAATTGGTGTTGTGACAGGCCAATTGGATCTCCGTCGGCGTTGACTGCGGTGATCAGAACGGTGCCGTGCAGCAGTGGTACCGCCCGAGCTGGGAGCCCGCTCGCCGCGTAGAGGTTCAGTGTTGCCATCCGGTTGACCGGCGACTGGCTGGCGGTATTGAACCAGAACACCACATTGGACTGCGCAGTGATGGTGTCGATCGGGTTAGCGCCGATGTCGGTGGCTGCGATGTGGTCGCTGACCGGTACGGCCTGCATCTGTTCGTCGGCAGTGATCAAGATGCCGAGTTCGGATGAAGCTGGTCTGCGCGCAGCCATGTCACATCGTAAAGCGCGAACACTCAGCTGGTTGGGGCAAACCGGAAGACCATCGACGTCACTTTTGCTTGGATGGGCGAGATGCCGGCGTCGTCGCGTTTGGTGACCACAATCCCGACAAAGATGAGAGACCTATGCATGAAGCCTGAGGAGTATGACGTCGTCGAGTTGCTCCGGCCCCTGCCAGAGCAGAACCTTCCTGCCGGTGCACGAGGAACCGTTGTCGTGGATTACACGAAGGATTCAAACAAAAGCTTGCCGGCTGCCTATGAAGTGGAATTCTCAGACGCCGACGGCCTCACCCAAGCTTTGGTCACGCTGGCCGGACATGACCTAAAGGTCGTGTGGCGCACGGATCCACGTCAGTAATTTCTGCTGAGTCCCGCGGGTGGGAGACAGATTCTCAGTTATCGCACTGCCGTCGGCGATCATGCTGAAAGCAGCCGGGGAAAATCCCGCACGCGGGCTGGTGCTGGGCGGGTAATAATGCGGAGGTGTCGATTCAGCAAATAGCCGCGCAGGCGGTGGGGGTGGTGCAGCGGGCCCGCGCGTTGTTCGGGTCCTCCACCCATCCCCCGGACGCCGAAGGGCCCCTCCTGCAGTCAGGTGCCGACACAGTGCACGCCGCCGGCGCCCGCGCGACCGTGCTCTCCGGGAACCTCGCCCAAGCCCACCGCGGCTTTGTCAGCGACGCCACCACCCGCCTGACCAGCAACAGCCACACCGACACCAGCCTGGACCACGGCCTCAGCAGCGCAGCCTTGATCAATCAGACCGGCGCCCGCCAGCTCGACACCATCACCGACCAAACCCGCGCCCTGGCCCAAACCGCACCCGCGGCCCGCTCCCCCGCCGCGCAACGCTCCCTGCTGCAAGGCCTTCGAACCCAGGTGTCAGCCGCCAACGCCGTGGTCAACACCACCCAACAGCAATCAACCACCCTCGCCGGCCAAATCCGCGCCCTCGACTACCAAGGCGGCGGCGCGTCCGATCCGGACAATCACATCCAACTCGTCGACGACAAGCATGGTGCGCCAAACCCAGCGGTTCCGCCGACCGCGATTGATCCGCGCAACCCGTTCGTCGGCGATTACCGGTTCGGCTATTGGCAAGACGTCGTCCCGCCGCCGTATGTCGGCAAGGAGCCGCCGCCGCCGTGGACTGGTCACCGCCCCATCACCGACGGTCCTGTGGGTGGGCCGACAGGCTTTTATGTGCCCGGCGGCAAGACATGGGCCGACGACAGCGCTCCGCCGATAGCCGACCTCGAGGAGCAATATCACTTCCGCATTTCCGGCGTCGACTACACCGGCTACACCCGCACCGACCCGGTCGACGGTCACCGCCAGCAGTGGGTGCAATACACCTACGAGGGGCAACGGTTTGGTCGGCTCAACCTCGGCGGATCGATCTGGGCGCCCAAGGCACCCAATGAAATCACCGGGGAGCTGGGGGGTGTCAGTACTGGTGGGCTGGCCGGTATTAACCCGCCGCCGAGTATTGGCCCGTGGAAACCGATGTCTCTTCCGCAGATCGCGACGCTGTCGGCAGCCAATCCGTCGGTGCAGTTCTATATGCCGAACGACTGCGGGGGCCAATTCAGTTTTATCAATGGTTCACCGGTAGGCGGCCCAGCGCCTCCGCCGGTCACGCCGAGCATCATCGCCCAACGGTAAGACGGGTGTGCACTGCCGTGGTTGTTGCCCGTCGCGGCGGTGATCGCCGGCAGGCCGCGAGTGATCAGAAAGTGTCTTTCGCCCCGTAATAGGCGGGTGATAATGCGGATGTGTCAATTGAGCAGGTAGCCGCGCAGGCGGTGGGGGTGGTGCAGCGGGCCCACGCGTTGTTCGGGTCCTCCACCCATCCCCCGGACGCCGAAGGGCCCCTCCTGCAGTCAGGTGCCGACACAGTGCACGCCGCCGGCGCCCGCGCGACCGTGCTCTCCGGGAACCTCGCCCAAGCCCACCGCGGCTTTGTCAGCGACGCCACCACCCGCCTGACCAGCAACAGCCACACCGACATTAGCCTGGACCACGGCCTCAGCAGCGCAGCCTTGATCAATCAGACCGGCGCCCGCCAGCTCGACACCATCACCGACCAAACCCGCGCCCTGGCCCAAACCGCACCCGCGGCCCGCTCCCCCGCCGCGCAACGCTCCCTGCTGCAAGGCCTTCGAACCCAGGTGTCAGCCGCCAACGCCGTGGTCAACACCACCCAACAGCAATCAACCACCCTCGCCGGCCAAATCCGCGCCCTCGACTACCAAGGCGGCAGCAGGGTCCAAGGGGCTGGATTCGGCCAGGATCCCCCGCCGGAATCCCCAGCGCCCAAAGACGAGCTGCCCCACGGTAAAGACCCGCGCTACTGGATTGACGTCACCAAAATCATCCACGTGGGCCCAGGGGAAATGGCTCCCTACGGGTCCAAGCAGATCGGCCCCGGCCTGTGGTATCCCGAGGACAACTCGCTGTCCGGTCCGCCGCCGGCGAAATATCCACTGGATAACACCACGATTACCCGCCTGGGCCCGCACGAGCTCGGACCCTACGGGACACAGGAATTGGCGCCGGGGATCTTCGCCCCGGACCCCCGCCAGTCATACGGGCCACAAACGCCGTGGCCGGCGCCCAAGCAGCCGATCGACGTGCGCGACGTCATCCACGTCCCCGAGGGCGCCAAAGCCCCGTACGGGTATTTCGAGTACCTGCCCGGCTGGTTTGCCCCCCTCGTACCCGGTCCACACTGAGAAGCCGCTCGTGGAATCAATCCTGTGGGGCCACAGAGCTTTTCATGGTTCGGCATTCGAATACCCCTCGCCTACTCGCACACATCGGAGGACCTTGTGATGACTGGCTCATTCCCGCAGCTACTGGCGGACCAGGTTCCGCTGCCTCAAGGAATGCCGGCGCTACCGCCGGCCCGTGATTTCCTGCTGTCGGCGGGATTTGGCGGCGCGGGAGCACTTCTGGCCGCCATCATCGTGGCTGCTGTCGTGATCTTTGCCGTGCGCGGCGCGACCAAACGGCACGGGTTGCTGGCGGAGCAACAAGAACGCCACCACGGGGAGCTGCGCGAAGATACGCAACGCGCTGCAAGGCTGCAGGAATGCCGCGAAAGGCTTGCCTGGGTCGTAGACAAGGGCGGGATTGAACCTGCCGCTAGCGAGGGCGCCACGGTGGGGTTTGGACCCGAATTGGCCATGGCCGTTCTGCAGGGCATCCAGGCCGACGCCGAGAAACTCGACGACGCCAACTTGGCCAAGGCAGCGGCGGTTCAACTCAGTCAGCTCTCCCGCGTGCTGGCCAGACAAAGCGGTGGCGCTGCACAATTCGTGGCCGCGGAGTCAGCGGCCCCCGCGCAGCCACCCTCAGCTGCCCCACCGGAGTCCAACGGCGACCCAGGCGCGGCTGCGGGCGAAGAGTCGAGCGCGCCCGCGCGTAAGGTCCCTGCAACTGGAAGGCGCCGCCGCCAATGACCTCTCTGATGCAACAGATCGAGGAGCTCGACGTCGAGGAATGGGCATCGCTGACCAAGCAGGCAGCGTTAGCCGCGGTTGCGGCGAACACCCGACTCGGTGTGCCCACTCCACCTGAGGTGGCAGCGGTGGCAAAGATGAGCGAACAAGACCTCATTGACCAGCGGCGGCGTTTCGGTCCTGCGCCCAAGCGTCTTTCGGCGGTGCAGCAGTTGGTGCAAGCCGATCATCGCCGCGTCGTCGCCGAGCGCCAGGCCGAGAAGGCTGATCAAGATCGGCGAGACGCCGAAGCGGCCACCACCACTGCCCGCGCTGAAGCGCAGCAGTCGGCGGACGTGGCTACCGCCGCGCGCGAGCGGGTCAGGGCGGTCGAAGCTGAAAGCGCGCGCAAAGACGCCGAGCGCGCCGAAGAACGGGCAGCGGCCCAACAACGATTGGATCTGCTGCGCGGCGAACTCCAGCAGGTTCGGGCCAGTGCTGCGGCCGACGCCGCGGCGGCGCGCGAAGCGCTCACCGCTGCTGAAGCGCGCGCCGAAGAGCGCTCAGCTGAGCGAAGCGCCGAGCGGGCAGCCGCGGAAAGAACGATCCAGGAACTGCGAGACGAGCTGGCCAGGGTCCGCGCCGACGCTGAGACGGAGGTGGCGGCCGCCAGGGAGGAAGTTCGGGCGGCAGAAGAACGCGCCGAACAACGGATGGCCGAACGCGCCAGCGAGCGCCAGGACGCCGAACATCGCGTTCAGCAGGTGCGCGGTGAACTTGACCAGGTGCGTGCCGACGCGGCCGATGCCGTTGCGGCGGCGCGCGGACAGGCCAGCGGAGAAATCGCGGCCGCCCAGGAGACCGCTCAAGTGCAGATCGCCAAGGCCCGCACCGCGGCGCAGGAGGCGATGGCGCGCGCCCAGAGGGAGGTTGAGGAGGTGCGCGCGGAGGCCGCCGCGCACGTCGCCGAGGCACGCCGGCAAGCCGATGCAGCGATTACGGCGGCACACCAGGCCGTGCACACCGAGATTGCCCGGGTCCACGCCGAACGCGAGGAGATCCGCCGGGCGGCCGCGGCCAGAGACGCCGTCGCCGGGGAAACGACCTTAAGCATTCCGGTGCCTGCGGCGTCGATACGCGCACATACCGGCGCGATCGAGGACGCCCTCGCTACGGTGCGCCACGTCGATTATGTGCTCGAGGCCGCTGCGGCTGAGGGCGGGGGGTTACGAGGGGGCGGTGATGTGGAGCTGGTGCGCAACCTCGTGGGCACGGTGCAAGAGCAGGCCTGGGGCTTGTCCGAAGAGTTACGCACTCTCCCTTCGCGTTTCGGCTCGGACTGGGATGTGCAGGCTGCCAGGGTATATGTTTCGACCGCCGCCAATGCCTATGGTTCTCTACTGCAACGCATTGAGGAGACCGTCGATCAGCTGCGTCAGAACGGATTAGCCGAACTCGTGGACATCGTCACCACGATGCTCGACGAGCATCCCTGGCGCCAACCGTGATTCACCACTGACCAGGCGGCCGATCGGCCGGTTTGCGCGCACGGTTTCACCCCCGATGGCCGGCATTCGCCTTCGTAGAGAACCGCCAGAGGCGACGAGGGCTTGCCAATCGAGCGAAGTGGTCGGCTGGCCGACGACGGCGGGCCGGGCAGCTTGGAGCTGGCCAACATCCGTGCTGGGCTGCGTGCTGTGTCGTAACGCGCGCTGCTCACGATAGACAGGTTCGATCACCTTGCGCGACAACGAAATTGGCTGGCGAGTCTTGGTACACCCTGCCAGCCGAGGACCAACTAAAGCTGTAATCACCGGTGTGCGGTCAAACACCCGTGAGCGCCGATCGGTCAGGCCGGCGGACGACGAATCACACCCGTGAGCGGACCCTGCGCGCCGCGTGCTGGTTTCACGACCACGACGCCCCGGCACCCGACTGCACGTGTGGCCTGTACGCCGTGGCCAACGTCGTCGATGCCCTGTACCGGCTGCGCGCCATGACGATCAACATTCGCAACCTCACCCGAGAGTCGGGGTCGGGGTGCCACAGGATCGGCGCCGTCGCGATGTCATCGTGATCGACCACGCGGTGCAAGGTGACCTGCGTTAAGACTGGCGCCATGCCCATGTGGGGTCGATAGGGCCAACATCCGCCTCGCTCGACACCGACTTCCCTGTATTGTGCGCCGCCTCGCTGGAGATTCAGAGCATGTTCGTCAGCGCGGAGCCGAGGGGCACGGCGCAAGACGCCGAGACGAAACGTTGGGGGTCATGCAGCGGGTAGTGGGCTAGGTCGGGTTCAACATACGGCGGAACGGGCAGTTTCCGCGCATATCGTCACCCTGTTGCCGATCATCGACCCCGACCCGCCGACTTCGGCCGCCTCCGCTTCGCTGCTCAGGCCAGGAGTCGAGGCCGCCGCTGGTGTCTTGACCCAATGGCTCGAGGGTCTCGACCCCAGCCGGGTGAACGTCGGCGAGGTGATCGACGCTGCCATCGGTGACTACAGCCGGGAGCTAGGTACGGCCGTGCACAAGATCAAAACCGAACTGCGCGAACAGCATCCGCGCATCGACGCGGACAACGACCTGGCCGCTACCCTGCGCGAGTTCTGGGCCGATCCGGCCCAGAACAACGCGGTACTAACGCCTGTGGTGCTGCAAAGCGCGAGCCATCTGCTGTGCAACCGGCTAGGCCTGCAGCGCCACGAAGAGTTCGCCACCATGTGGATGGTCAAGACCGAACGAAACCGCCTCGAGCGGCGCACTACCCGACCCCAGCCGAGCGCGACCACACTGGATGCGAGCCGATGATCCCCAGTCCGGCCAGCGACAGCTAGCCAGAAGACTTCAATGCCCCTGCGCCACCGTGTGTTCCGATTCCAACGTTGCTGGGTTCCCTACCCCGCCATCAGCTAGCCCCTGAGCACCAACCGCACTGCGCCAGAACGCAATTCGGTCTGCATTGTTGGCGACGCGCGGTGAGGATTCGCTACCCAAAGGAGCTTTCGATAATAGGGTCCTGCCTGCCTGAGCCAGCAGAACAGGTTCCTTGCCTTAAGGGACGCCGGCCTTACCGGCAGCGCGGCATACTGTGCCCTCTGGTATCGGAATCGAGGGAACAGTTGTGCGGTGCCGGTGACGAACTCGCCGAAATCGTCACTGCAATGCTGGATGAGCACCCGTAGCGGGAGCACTAAACCACCACAGGCCAACGAGTGCAGGTCTACCGCTAGCCGCTTCCCGCGGTCTTCCAAGCGTATGCGCGGCCCAGGCGCCGAAAAGTTGTGCATGCGGGGCGCCGCAGCGGCCATACGCTGAAAAGGGTCATTTGGATCGATGTAAGCGGCGGCGGAAGGTGATCGATGGTTGCCGAAGAAACCACCAATGAGACGCGCGCAGCGGTGCGATTCTTCTGGGCATGGCTGTTGTTGGCGACAGGTGTTTCAGTGGCAGGCAACGTCACCCACGCTGTGTTGACGGCGCCGCCTGGAACCGTTGGACTAGCGGCCGCGGCGGCTGTTGTGCCGCCGGCAGTGCTGTTGGGGGCCACCCACTCGGTGGCCCTGTTGGTGAAAACCCGCCGCGCGGGTTTCATCTCCCGGTGCGCGCTGGTGATGACTGTTGCACTGGCAGCGTGTGCATTCATTCTGTCATTCGACGCGTTGCGTGATCTGGCGGTGGCGCTGGGCATGCCAGCTTCTCGGGCGTGGTTGTGGCCGGTGGCGATCGACGTGTCGATCGCCAATTCCACGCTGTCACTATTGTCGCTGTCCCCGCCGCGTTCACTCCCGGTGACCGGGGTCAGCGATGATGCGTCGTCGCGCTCCTTTGCCTCACCTGCGGGCAGTTCCCCAGCAAGTGGACGCGTGGGCGAAGATAGTGTTGCGCCGCGCCCTTCGCGTGCTCGTCAGAAGGGGCGGCGTGCGGGTGTCGATCACTCGGTCACCCCTCCCCCGGCACCGGTGCCACACGCCGATGCGCCTCATACGGGACACGGCGAACGCCCTCTTGCCGCCGTCGCGGCAACGGCACCGAAAGACGCCATGGACCTCAGGCGTTGGCGAGTGGCCGCTGACGAACTGGTTCGTGACGGGGTGACGTCAAAGGATCCTGCGATTGTGGCTGCTGTGTTGGCAGACGATGCTGCCGGAACCGCGCCAACTACGATCGGACGCCGCCACAACCTGCATCACAGCACGGTCGGACGGATTCTGGAGGAAAATGCCCGCCGCGTTGAGTCAGCGGCCGGCGCCGAACGTTTAACCGGCTGATTTCCACCGGTTTTCGGGGACAGTTGAACGAACAGGAGTCGGAGCTGGCAACGATGAGTCCTCGCTACCCCCGCGGGCACCGCTGTCGATCACGAACGGCGCTGGCCGGTAGCCGACGTTCTTGGTCTTCTGTATCGAGAAGGGTTTTCTGCCAACGAAATCGATGTTCCGCCGGAGTTGAGTAAGCGAATGCTGGTGAGTTGGCGAAGATCTGACCGTTAGTGTCAAGACCTGGGTTCGTCTGGGATCACTGTCCCGCGTACTCGATCATGGGTTCGGAATAAAGCTGACCGCCTGGCGAGGTGATGGAGATGCCAGTCGGTCGCACTTGGTAGCGGGTGCCATCGACTGGATTGGTGACATCGAATCCGCCCGAGGACCGCACTGCGTTGGCCAGTTCAATGCTGGCACCATCGCGTAGGCGCAGACCGCGGTAATAATAATTGGCCGACCCGGCCTCGCAAATTACCACCAGGGATTGCGTGGTGCGGCCCATTGCCGCCGGCGTACTCCCCAGGTCGCAACGAGCGGCGGGATAGCCCACGAAGCCCTGGTCATCGGCATCTGGCAAGCTGCGTTGAGGCTTTGATGTCGCCGAAGCCGTTCGAGGGGTGGGCAATTCCGTTGTCGTACGGCTAAAACTTGGTGTTGTCCCCGTGGCGTCGGAAACGTTCGGTAGGCCGTGGTCGTTGTTTTGCACGATGAGCAATGCTGCTACCAGCGCTGCGGCGACGAACGCAGTTACTGTTCCGGCAATGAGCACCAGTCGCCCATATCCGATTTTGCGCTCCGGTGGTGGAGGGACGTGGAGGCGGTCGGCGTACGGGGTGTCTCCACTCCGGTCCGGATTGGGCCATCGGGCAGAGAACTCGCGGGTGTTGGTTCGCCGGTGGGTGCCGGGGGCCAACACGGTGGGTGCTTGGGAAAACTCTGCCGCAGCGCGTGCGGCGCTGGCGAGTTCGCCTGCTGAGGCGAAGCGGTCCGTCGGCCGCTTTGCCATCCCGCGGGCGATGACCTCGTCGAAGGCGGCCGGGATGGCAGGGTTGAGGGCCGCGGGTTTGGGCGGGCTCAGGGTGAGATGGGCGGTGATCTGCTGCTCGGCGCTGTCACCGGGATACGGCTGGGCACCCGTCAGGCATTCGTGCAGCATGCATGTCAACGAATAGACGTCGGCCCGCGCATCGGCGACGCCGTCGGTGAAACGCTCGGGGGCCATGTAGGCCAAAGTCCCAATGATGGCCCCGGTTTTGGTCACTCGTGACGCAGCGACGTCGTGGGCGATGCCGAAGTCAATCAGGTAGGTGAAGTCTCGGTTGGTTATTAATGCGTTGGAAGGCTTGATATCTCGGTGTACGAGGCCAGCGTCATGTGCGGCGTCTAGTGCGGCTGCGAGCTGCTCAATAACGACAACGGTCCGCTGCGGCGTCATCAAGGTCTCGCGCTTAAGTAGGGTTGCGACGTCAATGCCGTTGATGATTGGCATAACCAAATACAACCGGCCGTCGACTTCGCCGGTGTCGTGGATGGGGATGATGTGGGGTTCGGTTAGCCGTGCGGCGGTATGGGCTTCGCGGCGGAAGCGTTCTCGGAAGCCTGGCTCAGCGCCTAACTCGGTGGACAATACTTTTACCGCGACGTTGCGGTCAATGATTGTGTCGTGCGCTTTATATACCGTGCCCATACCGCCCTCGCCGATCACCTCCATCAGCAGATAACGTCCGAACACCACCTCATCCATGGTTAAGCGTCCCCGCGCATCGCATAGCAATCTGAGCTTCAACCCTGAACGACCACAACTTCGAGCCACGACCGGCGCGGCGGGTTCGCTCGCGCGGGTGGCGGCATGTCGGCATTGTTTTAGGCACCATCCGAAAGAGTTTGTCGGCTAGAACGACGAGACGTTCTCGACGCTGACAAACATGCCATGCCCGGTGGCATCGTTGGTGAAGCGGGTGCCGTCGCTGTTGGGTATCACCGTCCAGCCGGAGAGGTGATAGGTCTGGCCGTAGTTGAGCACGAGGTCATTCTGCGGTGTGCCGCCACCGCCGATGTTGCCGTCTTGCCACTGGAAAGCGCCTGAAGTTGTGACTTCGGCGAGGTCAAAGTGAATGCCGCCCGGGCACGGCGAATTTCGGCACTGAGATTCGGGCATCGAAATGGGGGCTTGAGGGAAGCCCGTGCTGTCGGGTCCGCTTGCCTCGCAAACAATTCTGTCGGGATGCACGATGCACCGCAGCCGACCAGATTCGGTTCTGACGTATTGTGCGGCCGGGGCGGCGGTGGCGTACGGAACCATGATGGCCATACACACAGCGAAATAGAACGCGAGGACAGCGTTTCCACGCGCGATCCGCATCATGACTGAAAGGCTAACGACCCGAAGTCTGCGCCCGCAGCAGATTGCAGAGACGCAAAATAGGCAACTAGACGATAGGCGCCCCACCCCCGGGGGCCGGCCTCAGGTGGTTACACAAGCCCGAAACCCGGCCCAGGAGAGCCCGCCAGTTCCGGGGTCGGCGAGCCTTAAGAGGCTTGCGCGACCAGGGTGCGCAGGCTCAACTCGCGCATCAGGTGCGGCAGACTCACGCCCTGGCGGTCGGCTTCTTGCTGCAGCGCTTTGAGGTCCTCTTCGGCGAAGCGCACCAATACCTTGCCGGTTAGCTTGCGCTGTTCGCTGCTACTCACCTTGTCCTCCGGGTACCTCGGCGGGCGTCAAATCACCTCGTCGTGATGTCGTTATTTTAGAGCATAGCTGCCCTAAAATTGGCGCATTAGGTCTTCTAACAGCCGACCATGTCGCTATTATGGCTTTAATTAGCGGCATGATGCCGTTGCAGACGACGGAGCGAACCGTGCGGCCGGAGTAATCCAGCGATGACTGAGCCGAAGCAGCCACCGCCGGGGGTGGAGACCACACCCGGCGGTCCTGTCGTGTCGCTATCGGAGGCCGCTAAGCGGCTCAACAAGGATCCGCGCACCATCATCCGCGCCATTAAGACGGGCTCGATTCGCGGAGGAGCCATGCCCAGGCCGGAGCGCCTGCGATGGTATGTCTACGCGGACGAGCTCGCCCCGGTACCTAGCTTGGCTGTTCCGTCGGCGGGTGACGAGGCCGATACGCTTCGGGCTCAGGTTGTTTCGCTAACGGAGGCCAATCGGCTGCTGATCGCTGCGCAGCAGGATCTGCTCGATGCCGATCGCTCGACCAACGAGGCCGCTGACAAGTATCGTGCGGTGGCACGCAATTACCTTGACGCCCTGGCGCAGTTTATGACACCGGGCAATCTGGGCGAGCTGGCCAGCCGGCTCTAAGCCCTACTTTCGACGAAAAGCTGCTCCGCGGTGTCGCGATTAGCGATAGCGGTGTCGCTGCACGTCGTTTCGTCCGCGCTGCCCCCCAGCTCGGCGTCATTTTGTCACGTGACGGTGCGGCGGTTTGGGCTACACCGCCGCGGCCGCATCGGAGAGCACGGCCACGAGTGTCTTCACCCCATCTTCGCCCAAGTGAGTGCGAAGGGCGTCCGCGAGCAGTTGAGGTTTCGATTCGAATTCATTGAGCGCGTTGGCGATAACCCGAGACGAGGTGAAGCGCTTGTCGGGTGCGCCGTGCTGCTTGCCGTCATTGTTCTTTTTCTCTTGTGCAGCCTGCCAGCGTGCGACTTGCTGCTCGAGGGGCACGCGCGCCAAGGTGCGAGCTTCCCGGATCGCCAATTCGCCTCGGCGCAACGCGGTTTGCAGTTGTGGTGCGAGTTCCAGTAACGCGCGCCGCTGTGATACCCAGGCTTGGGTCTTGCGGAGCCGGTTAGCTGCCTCTACCCCGCTGCCGCACTCCTGCACGAGGGATTCCACGGCTTTGGCTTCCTCGATGACATCGAAGTCCTGCCGATCAACGTTCTCGGCAATCGATGCTGAGATCAGCGTGACGCGGTCGCGGGCGATCTCGTCGTTGACGACAATGGCCAGATCAGTGCGGCCGTACTTGTGTGCGGCAGCCAGACGCCGGCATCCGTTGACCACCACAAAGCGTGTCGTAATCGTGTCTTCGGGATACAACCTCAGATAGGCACTCGAGGTGACCACGACGGCGGGTTGAAGCTGCATGTCGGTGATGGATTCGAGATCGGAAAGATCGCCGACGTCATCGCGCGGGTTACGCGGATTGGGTGTGAGATCTGTCAGCAATGCGGTGCGACCGTGCATCGGGGTCATCTGCTCGACCGGTGAGTTGTCGCCCACCCGGTTGGCGAGCGAGGCGAGGTTGGTGCGCTGCCCGCGTGCCATCAGTGCCCACCTCCGACGTTGAGCTCCAGCGCAAACTTGTAGAAGTCTTCCCGTGCCTGCAGCGCAACACGATTCAGTGGATATTCGGTCACCACCTGCCCGTCGGCGCTGGCCCGCGCGTGCAGTTTGTAGTGACGAATCACGGTGTGGGCCAACGGCCAACCGTTAGCTCTGATGAATTCTTTTGTCTCGTTGAGATCGTGCATGCCGTCGCGCGGGTCCCAGTTATTGATCACCACGAGGTAGGGAATCCCCCGGGGCGCAATCACCTTGTTGATGGTGCGGGCGGTCGGGTCGAAACTCAGCGGCTCGGTTTCGATCGGAACAATGACCGAGTCAGCGACGTCGAGGACCACTCGCAGGGCATCGGCGGCGGGACCGCGCCCTAGCGGATCGGCAGTGCCGTTGCCCGAGTCCAAGTCGATCCAGCCGGGAGTGTCAACGTAGACATGCTGGATACCGGGAAGCTCACCTAGGCGCTTAAGGCCGTCAATATCTTCGTGGGCCTGAACGATATGAAAAGGAAGATCGTCGATACGAGCGGCCCACCACACTGCCGAGCCTTGCGGGTCGACGGAGACCGCCGCGACGGGTGAGCTTGAGTTCGGGTCGTCATCGTGATTGAGGACGTCGGCGGTGACCGCGGCTAAATTGACGGCGATCGTGCTCTTGCCGACGCCGCCCTTCTGGTTGAGAACGACGTGAACAGCCATAACTGGCCTTCCGTATGCTTCCCCCGCGATTCGGGGTACTTCGGATGAGACAGCGGCAGTCTACGGGGCCGCATCCCATCGTGTCGGGTGGACACGCCGGAACCAATCTCATTGCCTCAGAGAGCCAACGGCCCCTTTTCATCAGCCCATCGAGATCGGACCGCTAAGGCGCCGACCGCAACGATCACCTTCCGGGACTGCGGACTTAACCGCGGTTAAGTACGCAGGTTCGGTCCGAGCCCCACACGGCGGTGACGTTCGCTTGATCTTTCACGCCGAAGCTGCCATGGGCACAACGGATTCAGCTTTCCAGGAAGTCGGGATGCGCTGCTGCAACTCAGGATCTGCTCGGCTCTCATGCGGTAAACAACACACGGATGTCGTTACCCGGCCGCCCTATGCGTCAGTGAAATACTGACAGGGTGGCCGCCCGACCCAAGGTGCACAGACATGAGGTCGGTGCGGCCATTGTGAGGATCGCAAGGAGGCGGGCGAAAGTCGAGGACCGGTACCGCGAAAAGCTGCCTGACTCACCGGAATCCGACCCCCGCGAAGTCCTCGACTACCTGCAGAAATACAGCCACCGGGAGATCCCCCGATGGGTGTTGCAGGCAGACGTCTGTGACGCCCTGACGCTCAACAACTGGCTGTGGTGGGAGGATCGCCGGCGCGAGCTCCACTTCTTGAAGGCCGGACGCGATCGTGGCATTTTCCTCTCACAGCTCGGATCGCAGGTGGGAGTGGGCAAGCAAGGCGTTCTCGATCGCATCGACCGGCTCGAGTGTCTGCTGCGCTATGACCGTCCCGACGAGAAGATCGCCCGAGACTCGCGCCGCGCAGAACGCGAGCGCTGCGAGCGGTTACCCGTCGAGGCGGCCTGGCTGGCCAACCACCGCGACGAATTGCGGGCGGTCATCGCCGGTCTCATCGAGCAAGCCGCGCGCTTCAACGTCGAGGACCGAGACTGGATCGACGAGCTGGCCGTTGATGAACGAAGCGGCTTCACGCCAGCGACCATGGTGATTCTCGGCCTGGCCGCATCCGAGCTGCGGACAGCGCCCGCCGTGCTGAGTTTGGACAGCACCCGCCCGTACGCGGTACATACCCTGCTTGCTCGCGCCGATCAGCTGCGCAGCCGGTTCGCCCAGTTGGGCTCCGATGCGGTTGATGGACGGTCCCCTCGGCAGGTCGAGCATGCTCACGAGAGCCACGATCGGGGGCCGAACGCGCCGGCGCGCGCTGAGTGTGAGCGGGCGCTCGATCGAGGCGCTGTCGGGAATTAGTGGCGGCCGTCTTAACCGCGGTTAAGACGCAGCAGTCTCATACCTCCCGGATGTCAGCCGGATTCCTACGCCGGCCAGGCGGTTAGGTGCCCAGCCCATGAGTAGCGAACCGGCGGTCGATCGGCGTTACGCCGTATCACTCCCCGTCCCAATGAGCCCAGCGGGCGGCCCACTCGTGCAGCGGCTCAGAGCCAGCAGGCCAAGGCCGATCGAGCACCACTCCCCCATTGTCGACCCGGCGTGCGCCGTCACGGCCCCAAGCCGCAGAGTCTGTGGGCAGCCCCGATTGGACGGCTTTCGTCACGGTGACGCCGATCTTCAGCGGGTGGTCTCGGGGTGCGGCTTATCTGTTCCGCGCGCTCTAGGCGATACTCCATCACCGGATGATCGGGTCACTCGATCACCACATCGCAATATCACCAGAAGATCAAATCGCAGCGCCGCACCATCATCGAATCACCGTGTCAGTCGATCACTATGTGAGTGAATCACGACCGCACTTGGTGATGCAGCGATCGGGTGATGGAATCACACAGGCACTGAATCGCCCGATCGCCTCATCACTACGCGACTCGATCACCCTGCACCCCGATCACTGGATCGCTTGATCATCCAGTGACACAGTCACCGCATCTCCGAAGCACCACGCAACTCGGTGACTCGGTGATTCGATGATTTCCTCACCGCATCACCGCATCACCGCATCACCGGATGACCAGATGACCGAATGACCGGAAAACACGATCACCTGGTCGCGACGTCACTCGATGACGCCGTCACCTCGCCACGGGGTCATCCCGTCACGTCATCACCCAGCGATCACATCACGCCGACACGCCATCGCCAGATCACCCAGACACATGGTCACTTTGGTGTAATAGATGAGGCGAATGTTAAAGGAGTGATTATCGTGAAAGCGGAAGTGATTGCGATCGCTAATCACAAGGGCGGGGTAGGGAAGTCCTTCACCGCAGTGAACCTTGCCGCCGGCCTGGCACAAGCCGGGTGGCGCACCTTGCTCACCGACTGTGACCCTCAAGGCAATTCGACGTCGATGTTCGACCCCGACGACGACGTCGAGTTCGACATCTATGACTTGATCGGCGAGGGCGCACCGATCGATAAGGTCCGGCGTAAGACGCGCTTGGAGAATCTCGATCTCGTTCCCTCCACCCTTGCTGTCGCCAAATTGGACCAGGAGCTCGTGACGATGCACCGGCGCGAGGAGCAGTTGGCGATGGCGCTTGCGCCGGTGTATCAGGACTACGACGCGATCGTGCTCGACCTTTCGCCGAACCTGGGCCAACTGGTGATCACCGCGCTCAACGCTGCTGACTGGTTCGTCGTGCCGACCGATGCCAGCAAGTGGGGTAGGCGAGGGGTCAACATGTTCTTGGAGTGGTCTTCTACGCTGCGACAGCATCGAGTTCTTTCGGCAGCCTTCCTGGGTGTCCTGCTGACGAAGTACGAACCGTCAACGCTGATCAGTCGGGAAACTCTGCATGCGCTGCGCAATGATGGGCTTCCCATTTTTGCAACGATGATCCCGAAACGTACTGCGGCCGAACGGATGGTCTCCGACCAGGTGGTCCTTGGAGACCTTGAAGCCGATCCGGATCTGGCGCATGCGTACGCGAGTTTCACCGTTGAAGTGATGACCCTCGTTGATGAGGGCCGACGGAATCGAGGAAAGCATCATGCCTAAAAAGGACACCGCCGCCGCCGTACTCGGCATGTTGTCGACCGCTGGGGCCCAGACCCGCAAGACGGCTGAGAGCGCCGAGGCCCCTGAGCAGAATGTACCGCCACTCGCCGTCACAGTGACGGAAAGTAGCCCTGTGTCCGCAAGCGCGCTGCCACCAGCTCGTCGGCCTTCCGCCGCAGCCGAGGTCAAGGCTCCTCGCACTCTGAGGCTGCGATCGACCACCGCGGAGCGGCTTCGTCAAGCGTGGTTGCATGCTAAACGCGACGACGTGCTGCTCACCGCACAGGATTTCGCTTCGGATCTCGTGGAGGATGCACTGGCGCGGCGACGGCGGATGACCGCGCGTGCCGCAGATTAACCGCGGTTAAGGCTCTCAGGCGGTCTGCACGTCTGTGCGGATCTCGGTCAGCCACCCGTCGCGCTCAAACAGCACCCATCGCGATGCGCGCCAGTGAAACGGTATCGACGTTGGATCCCGGTGGGCGTCGATGACATAACCGGACCATTGCGCCAGGCGTGGTTCCATGCACGTTATGGTGTCTGCGCATGCCACGCAGGCGGCGAACACTTCTGTGGGGGAGAGGTTTTCAGTCAGATCCCGGGTGGGGCAGCGGCTCACGAGACGATCGAAGGTGTAGTGGCAGCCCTCGGTGAAAACCTCACAGCTACCCGAGCTCCGCGCTAGCACTCGCGCCGCCGTCGAGCGTGAGGCGATAGGTGCCGCCGGCCTCACTAGTGGCGTATAGGCCGGGGGGTGGTGACTGTTGGTTTCGTCATGCAGCGGCGGGCGAGGTTCTGCCGGCTCAGGATCGCCGCCGTCGGCGAGTCTGAGATTCTCGGCGATGGCCTCGAGGTAGGGCGCCGCGTCGTGGTGGTGTCCGTCGATCCAGACGCCTGCCCAAACGCCCCACGAAGCCTTACATTTCAACGCCTCTCGAGCACACCACGACCGTACCGGGCACTGAACGCATTCAGCCAGTGCATCGCCACGGCGCCGCCGGTCAAACCACCGCTCGGGATCGCGTCGGCAGGCCACTTTGGGGCGAACAGGGGAATGGCTCATCATGGGTTGTCCCGAAAGGGTTCCTCGTAGCGACGACGCAGCCTTCGTTCCCGTATCTTCTCCAAGGCTTTTCGGGCCGCTGCGCGCCCCGGGCCCGACAACGCTTCTCGGCCGGCCTCGCGCGCCTTCCGGTTAGCTTCGCGAGCGGCGAGTTGCGCGGTGATGCGTGCCCGTGCCTGCTCGACCTCTTCTTGCTCTCGAGCGACGTCATAGGCCGAGGGGCGGTTGGTCAGGTCACCGTGTGCAGCGAGTATGGCCCCGAGTAATCCGATGGGTTTATGCGGGCTGTCGGGTATCCAATGTCCGGTGCCCACCCAGTCTTGGATGAGGGTGTTGAGATCCCGCGGTGTCCAACCGTGCTGGGCGGCCTTAGTCACGACTTTCGCCCAGGGAGTGCCGGTCCGATACCGACGTGCCCACGGCGGGCTTTGCTCGCTACGTACCCAATTGTTTGCCAGAGCCAGCCCTTTGGGATCGAGGCTGGTGCGCCGCGGAGCGGCGCTGCGACCGGCGGCGGAGCGCCGGTGTCGGGTCGTAAGTAATGATTTACGGGAGGGTTTTTGGGTTAAAAGAGACCCTCCGGGATGGGGTGACAGCGCTTGAATTCGGCAGTCATGTAAGGCCCACACCGAAGCCCATCCGCGGCCTTTGTCCCCAACCCGCCAGCTTGCGAATCGTTCGGCCCTGGTGCGCTGCCGACCACGCATGACTTCGGTCGCAACTCCCAAGAGCCGCAGTGCGGTTGAGGCACGCTGCACTGTCCGAACGGAAAGGTGGGTCATTTGCGCCAGCCGTGCGTTGGTGGGTCGACAGTTGCGGCCGGTGCGGTGGTCGGCGAAAGACGCGCGTGCCTCAGCCACGGCGACAAGGGTTTTCAAGCTGACGGGGTTGTTGGGCATGACAGGACGTACGTGGGTGTCGTAGCGCAGCTTGTACGCCATCGGCACCGTGGTCTGCGCCCACCGTTGGGCCCGCCCACTCCAGCACGGAATGGCCGCCCAAATCACGTCGAGTTCGAGAACGATATTTGGGACGCGATCGAAGCAGTGGCTGCCTGCGCGTTGAATCCATAACGGCGCGGTTCGGGCGGTGCCGCGACGGCGGGCGCCGGGGGTGCTGCCGCGATAGGGATGGGTGACAGTTCTGGTGGATCCACGGGACGCGGTAACTAGACCGTTTTCAGGGCGTGCGCTACCGTGGAATGCGTCTTTCATGACGATTCCCTTCGAGGTGGGGATTTTCGCGAGAGCACCCAATTGGTTCGAGTTGCAGCTCGAACCGGCTGCCCTCGGCCTGACGGCCGGGGGTTTTGCCGTTTAGGGGCTCTTATCTGCGCTTTATTTACGTGGTATTGCGGTGATTTCGGGCGGCCACTAGCGTCGCGGCCAGGTGTGTCCTCTCACTAGGGTCGAAGTTTTCCCATACCGGCGGATATCCGCCGGGTATTCGATGGCGGATATCCGCTCGGCGCTAGCATGCCTCATTCGACCTCGATTCCCTCGGTGACACGCCGCACCATCCGTCACAGCCGTCACTTTGCGGTGCGGCGCGGTTGACCTCCCATAACGGGCCCTTACCCACGCTGTTAGGGCATCGGCAGCCAGCGCGACCTTCGCGGGTATGGAGCGCAACACTTTTCACTGTGAGCGATTGATCGCGTCGGCAGCCCATGTTCTTCTGCTCGCGACGCGGCGCAGCCTGCTGGAGTGTCGTGACGCTTGCGTCCCGGACCGGCCCACGATAGTTGGCCGAGCTGGCCTTGGTGCAACAGCAACAATCCACGGCACTTTTGTCCCCTTGGTCGTCTGTGCGGCGCCGCGGTCTGGTGGTGTGTTGGGAGGCATTGGCCTGCATCACAATTCCTGTGCGTGCGTTGCGATCTCTGCTGGCAGTGCCGGGGCGGTCACTAGCAAGAACGTGCGACAGCAGTGACGGTGACATCATGGTTTGCGTGGTCGCGCAGGGGATTCCGTTTCGGTTATCGCCGGCCAAATGGCCCTGTTGTGGCCATCGGCATGCCAGGGGCAGGCCTGGCCGCCGTCGCGTATTGGGGCTTCGCAGACCTGCGTGTGATGCCACGGGCAGCCGCGGTCGTAACGGCGTACGGCCTCTTGAAGGCTGGGGTGGGCGGGGACGTCCAGTGCGATGGTGCCGGTGATGCCGTGATAGTGCAGCGCACTGGTGGGGATGTCCAATTCCGCTAATTCACCTGCCAGAGTTGGTAATTCGTTCGGGGGCAGCGCGTTAAGAGGTGGGCTGAAGTTGCCGACGCCCCAGTGCACGGTGGGCAGGTCGACGACGATGAGCGGGTTGCCGTCGGCGCTGACCGGGACGAAGCGCAAGGTCCGTTCGGTGGTGATGAGCTTGGCGCCACGGCGTTCCACCAGGGCGTCCGAGGGTTGTTTGGTGGCATAAAGCCAGCGCAGCCCGGCGCGCAGCGCCGATTCCAGGGCTGGTGGGGCGGGGGTGAGGATGGTGGTCATGTGGACCTCCTGGGTAAGGAAGGCCCCGGCGGATGGTGTCGGGGAACCCAGCCGATTGCGAATGGTGTGACGGTTGTGCCACGGCGGAATCGATGCGCGGGCAGCGACACTGGTCGCTGGGTGGCGCCGGTTAGGGGATGGTGGGCTGATCGGCATAGCCGGCGTAAGCGGCCAGCGATTGCAGTTGGCGCAACGCGAACATGCGCGTGCGACCCTCTTTCGGGACGTGCACCCCGGCGACTAAGCCTTCGATACCTGGGGTGTGCAGGGCTTCCTTCGCGCACAGCCATCGGCGGGGGCACCCTCGGCACAGGGCCTTGAGGGTGGGGTCGTTGCCGCCGTCGGCCCAGCGGTCTGGGTCGGCCACGCAGGGGCTGGCGGTGAGTACGGGTGGTAGTTCCAAAATGACGGTCACGGTCGCTCCTCCCACTGAGCGTTATCACTAGATGGGCGCTAACGTTAGCGCCATAACGTAAGCACTGCAAGCATAAACATAAGCGTGCAGCCGACTACGTGTAAGCGCTAACGTAAGCAGCAAACGTAATCAGCAATACAGACGTGTCGCTGACCAGCTCTATGGGGCTACGCCAGGCAACCGATACACTGACGCGATGCACGACGACGCGGACACGGTCGGCGTGGCCCGCGCCGGTGCGGCGTTCGCCGCCCGCCGGGAAGAACTGGGCATTTCACAGCGCCAATTGGCAAAGCAAGGAATCATCGGCGCGCCCAATTTGATCGCCTTTGAAAAGGGGCGGTCGTGGCCCCGTGAACGCACCCGAGCCAAGCTCGAGCAGGTTGTTCAGTGGCCGCCCGGCACGCTCGCCAAACTATATGACGGCAGAACAGCCGTCGTAAGCGGCGCTATCGAACCAGTCCGCAACGAGTCCGAGGCCGGCACGGTGATTACGGACGCAGTTACTGTGGCGGTCGAACAAGTACTGGCCTCGGCCGATGCGCTTCCCGACGACCACGAGGAGGCCTTTCCAGAGCGCGTGCGCCGGGTGCTTGCCGACCTACGCACCGTAGAGGCGATCACGGCACGCGCGGTGCGCAGCAGCCAAGGCTCACCAGAGGTGATTAAGGCGTTGCGGCTGGTCCGACAGCGATACGGCGATCTGATGGTGCGGGCGGCGGCGGCCCCAGGCGCCACGCTGGGCCAGCGGCTCTACACCGCGCGGACGGGCGCTGCTTTCAGCGTCGCCGAGGCCGCAGGCGCGATGGACGTCGCACCGGATGTGGTTGTGGCCGCTGAATACGAACAACCCGTCACCGCGGGGGACGAGCGCCGCATCGAGGCGCTGATCGCCGAGCTCACCGACGAAACCTAGATAACACTCGACCCCGGCGCCGGGACTGTTTAGTTGTGCGGGGCGCCGAGCAGCGCGCGTCTTGCTGTCCAGACATCAGCGTAAGACTCAACGCGAAGAGGGACCAGGTCTGGAACTGTGAGACTACGGGCCTGATTCCTGTTCGGACTCACCAGATCTGGCAGCTGCTGCGCTTCGCTTAAGCAAATCACGCAGCCCGGGAGCATCGGCATTGTGAGCGTGCTTCACCGCCCGGGCGGTGTCCTCAAGCAACGTGTACTGCTGCGGCGCCGTTTGTCAGGCGGGCGATCGCGATCTCAAAGAGCGCGTGGACACTATGCAGGTTGGCGTCACTGTTGAAATCGCACAGCGTGGTCGACGGCGGCAGGCCTGCTCGCAAGGCCGCGACCAGAAGGGTGTACGGCACAGCCATGCCGGTGTTGCGCCACGCCAGTGCGAGGCATCGATAGACGTCGCGTGATGCCCGGTTCCATTGCTGGGCGGCAAGGCGCTGCGCGGCGCGCAGAACGGCGACGAGGTCGGCCATCAGCGGCTCGGACAGCGATGTGCGAACACGGGCCAGTAATCCGATGCCGCTGTTGATCGGAGTGGCGGCCATGCGGTAGGCGGCCTGGAGTAAGGCTGCGAGGTCCTCGATGGATTTTCCGGCGCTGTCTTGCCCGGGGACGGTGACGTTGGGGCCGGAGATTGTGACGCACCAACCGCCCGACGACACTGTGGTGACATGCCCTCGTTTGAGGTCCTCCGCGTGCTCGACAGTGATGTTCGTCGTCATCATGGTGAAGTCCTTTCGATCAGGGAGCCTAACGTTCTGAGCTGGGGGCGGGAGCCGCCTGTTGGTAGTCGTGTTCGAAGGTGGTGGCGATGGCCGCCAGGACGTCAGGGGCGCAGCTCTGGTCGAGGTGGAGGGACAGTTCGCGGTTGTCGCGCAGGCTCGCAGTGGACAGGTTGTGACTGCCGATGATCAGCGAGTTGTGGTCGGTGAGCAGTAGCTTTTCGTGCATGTACAGCGGTGCGCCAGAGCGGGGTAGCAGGTGCACTGAGCAGCCGGCGGCTGAGACTTGGTTGATGGCCTGGTTCCATGCCGGGTCTTCGGTCAGCACGATTCGGCAGGCCACGCCGCGGCGGGCGGTGTGGGTGATCGCGGTCAGTATCGCGGCGTCTTTGAGTTCTTCTGTGGTGATGTCCAAACTGGTGGTGGCCGCGGCGATCTGGTCTACGAAGGGTCCTCGCCCGGCGGGAGACCACACGAGGCGTTGACCTGGCGTGGCGGGGGTGGCCGAATGGGTGGGGCTGCGCAAGGCGCCGTAGTCGTCGTCGAACGTCGCTCTGATCGGGTCGACGTCGGCGGGGGACGTGGTGACGACAAAGGCATCGCGGCTCGATCGGTAATATTTCCGAACGAGATTGCCGGTGCCGACCACTGCTGAGGTGTCGTCGATCACGAGGACTTTCTCGTGGTAGATGGTGTCCGATGGCGCCCATGTCACGTCGATACCAGCGTCGTGCAGGTTGGTGTAGGCGGTCTGGTTGGTCTGGCGGCCGTGGAAGGCCGCATCGAGGAGCACTTGCACCTTGACGTGGCGTTGGCGCTGCGCGGCGATGAGCGCTTGCACAACGGCGTCGTCGTTGAGTTCGTAGACCAACCGCACTGAATGGGTTGCCGCACCGATCATGTCGGTGATCGGTGCGTAGCCGGCGTCCGGTTCTTGAATCAGCCGATAGGGTCCGGTGGTGTTACCTACGACGTGGCCAGGTGCGGGTGTGGCGGCGGAGTTGACGCTGCAGCCGACACACAGCGACAACACCGCAGCGGCCGCTGCAACGCCAGCCCGGTGCAATCTCATGTCTGGATCGTATTGGGGTGCATAGGTATTGCCGTGCGCTAAATTGTGCAGCCGCCGCGTACGCCAGACCATATAATGCGGGGGCTTCGCGGATCGGTGGTGAAGACGGCCGAAATGGTGCATCTGGTGGGGTGTGGGGGCGTTGATACTTGATGTGTGTCGATTGAGGCGCTGGTTAGGCACGTGGGCCAGGTGCTGCACCGTGGGCATGCGTTGTTCGGCCAGCCGGGCTTTGGTGGCGGGGTGGCCGCCGGGCACAGTGGTTCAGCGCTGGCCGGTGCTGCGGAGTTGGTGCGCCACAGCCACCACCGCATGTCGGGGTTATCCGGTGCGCTGCCGGCGACCTATCACACCTTCGCCGCCGACGCCGGCCCCGGCTTGGGGACTGTCTCAACTGCCGATAACCGGCTGGGCACCCAGATACATGATGCGGTGCAGGTGGATTGGACGGGCCGAACCAACTCAGGCAATGTCGTCAACGGCGCCGCCAACGACACCACCACGTTGGCCCCGGTCTCGTCCACCCCGGCCGGCCAACGCGCCCTCATCGCCACCCTGCGCGCCCGCGTCGCCCAACAACAACACCTCGTTGAGGAATACACCGCACGTGATGCGCGACTGGCAGCGGTGCTGCGCTCGCTTTCATACGGCCGCGGCCGGATGCCCATGGGCGGAATGCCTTTCGGCGCAGGGGGAGGCGCCCGCGGCGGCGGCGCAGGCGGCGGTGGCGGATTGAGTGGCCTAGGCGGGTTAGTCAGCCCGATCGCCGCACTCGGCCGCCGATCGGGTGCACGGCCTGGGACAACCGCGGGGTTGCGGGCGCCGACGGGGCCGGTCGGGACCCCACTGGGTGCGCTAACGCTTAATTCGAGTCCACGCGAGGTGGCATCGGCCATCATTCATGAGGCCCAGCGTCGCGGCTACTCCCCATACCAGACGACGGCGATTTTGGCTGACGCCATGCAGGAAAGTAATTTGAATCCGCGGGCGAAGAGTCCGAACGGTTTGTGGGAAGACATTTTTCAGCAAGACGCATCATATCCGGGTCGGCGTAATCCGAACTTGGCGATCTCGGAGTTTTTTAATCGGCTCGACCATCACGGCGGACCGCGATCACCCGACATTTGGAAATCGATCTTCTGGCTCCAACAACGGCCCGGAGAGCCATCCGCTCAAGCGGCGTATTCCCATGGCCGACAAGGGTATTTAACCGAGATTATGCGACAGCACCAAAGAGCCACCGCCATGTACCACGACATCGTCGGTGGTGGCGGCGGCGGCGTCATGGTCTGAGCGGCGACGGGGCCGCAGATACCGATAGCCGCACGTGCCGACAGCAACGGATTTGATGAGTAATTGAGGTGAATTTTGACACCACCGCAGTCGGTAGGCCGGATAATCGTTGTATGTCGCTTGTGCAGACCTGTGTTGGTGTGCAGGCCGCGATCGCGCGCGCCCGCGCGTTGTTTGGTCCGGCGATCGGCGTGGGCGATGCCCAGACTTCGACCCTCATCGCCGACGCGGTGCAACTCGCCCGGGAGGGGCGTGACCGTACGCTCGAGATGGCCGGCGGATCAGGGCTGCCGTCCTACCGCGACATGGTGGACCGGTCGATCCCACCGCTAATGACCGCGTCGACGAGCGACGCGGGCTTGACCACCCGAGTGGTGGACGCCGCCGCGGTGACCAAAGCAGGCGGCGAGCGCCTCGATGCGATCGCCGGCCAGACCCGTGCCACCACCCAGGCCGCCGTCGCCGCGCGTACACCCGCCGAGCAGCGTGCCGTCCTGAGCGCATTACGCGGCCAGCTTCAGCAGGCCTCCCAGGTTGTCCAAACCACCCAGCAGCAGGGTGGTGCGGTAGCCGCTCAGATCCGCGCGCTGAGGTACCCGAAGGACGCGCCCGAGGTTCCGATGCCCGGCGAAGGCCCGGGCGACATATGGGACCCGTCGACGGCGTACAGGTTATTCAACTCGATGAACGAATGTGAGGCCTGGATTACGTTCCGCAGAGTCCTGTATCCCTGGCAGCAATGGGAGTGCCACCTGGCGGGGCCCGGGGGAGTAGCGGGCTCGTTCATCGTCGACAAAGCTTAAAAGCGCCGCATCGTCGCAGACTGAGGAAGGATAGCCATGGTCGATGAACCCGTTTGGAATTACCGAGCGATCATCAGCGCAGCTGACGCCGACGCCCGCGACGAAGTCCGTGACCGGCTCTTTCGAGCGCCGTTTCACATTCGGTCGTACAACGGTGGGACAGTGACCAGCACCGTCTATAGAGCGGCCGACCAACTTGAGCTCTACAACCCAGATCACGTCGTGGATCTCTTTCAGGCGTTTCACGATGCGGGCGCCTATCAATGGGATGCGAAGACACACACCATGTGCGAGGTGGAAGACCCCGACAGTTACGTGCACCGGGTCAAGCGACCCGCCCACATACCTCTAACGCCGGGGGCGCGTGAGTAACAGTGAACTTTGAAAAGGTGGTGCGGTGTCGATCTATTTGAAGCGCATTCGATTAGCGCGCAGCGCAGTCGACGACTTCAACGTCTATCCATTCTCGCTGCCGCTGGTCAGGTCTTTGAGCACGGTGGAGTTCGATTCTCAGGTGACCTTCCTCGTCGGCGCCAACGGCGCCGGCAAATCAACTCTCCTAGAGGCTATTGCCGTGGCGCTGGGCTTCAACGCCGAAGGTGGAAGCCGTCACTTCAACTTCACGACTCGAGCATCCCACTCGAACCTGCACGCCTATCTCGACATTGCACGGGGTACGCGCAAACCCCGCACAGGCTACTTTTTGCGCGCGGAAAGCTTCTTTAATGTTGCGACACAAGTCGATCAGCTTGGCTCCGACATCATCACCGGCGCCTACGGTGGCCGTTCTTTGCATGAACAGTCCCATGGTGAATCCTTTTTGACGCTGATGGTCGAGAGGTTCACCGCTAATGGCCTGTACCTGCTTGATGAACCGGAAGCAGCGTTATCGCCGACGAGCCAGCTGGCCGCGCTAGCACGCATCCACGATCTCGTTCGCGATGGTTCACAGTTTCTGATAGCGACGCATTCGCCGATCCTCATGGCCTACCCGGGCGCGACCATCTACGCGTGCACAGACAGCGGCATCAGCCCAGTCGCGTATAAGGAGACCGAACACTATCGGATCACCCGGGACTTCCTCGATGCGCCTGAACAATTCCTCCGGGAGTTGCTCGACGTAGAGTTACCGAACTCTGCATGCTGAGCCCGAAAAAACGTGCATCTGGTGGGGTGTGGGGGCGTTGATACTTGATGTGTGTCGATTGAGGCGCTGGTTAGGCACGTGGGCCAGGTGCTGCACCGTGGGCATGCGTTGTTCGGCCAGCCGGGCTTTGGTGGCGGGGTGGCCGCCGGGCACAGTGGTTCAGCGCTGGCCGGTGCTGCGGAGTTGGTGCGCCACAGCCACCACCGCATGTCGGGGTTATCCGGTGCGCTGCCGGCGACCTATCACACCTTCGCCGCCGACGCCGGCCCCGGCTTGGGGACTGTCTCAACTGCCGATAACCGGCTGGGCACCCAGATACATGATGCGGTGCAGGTGGATTGGACGGGCCGAACCAACTCAGGCAATGTCGTCAACGGCGCCGCCAGCGACACCACCACGTTGGCCCCGGTCTCGTCCACCCCGGCCGGCCAACGCGCCCTCATCGCCACCCTGCGCGCCCGCGTCGCCCAACAACAACAGATCGTCGAGGCGCACAAGGTTCGGGGCACGCAGCTCGCGGCAAGGATCCGGTCGATGCTCTATGCGCGCCGCAGAGGCGGTATGGGCGGCATGCCGATGAGCGGGATGCCCTTTGGCGGCGGGGGTTTTGGCGGCGGCGGCGGGACACCCATGCTGTCTGGTCTATCGGGGTTGGGTGGTTTCGGCGGCCACGGATCACGCAATCCGCATTCGAGGCTTGTCGACTCATGGAGCGGGGCTAGTAATGTGCCCGGCGAGCCGGGAACGGGGGCGGCCCAGGCGGCGCTAAGTAAACTGGGTCGACCCTACGTGTGGGGCGCGAAGGGCCCCAACAGCTTTGACTGTTCCGGGCTGACGCAGTGGGCATGGCGCCAGGCTGGTGTGCAGCTCGGTGGCGACACGTATTCCCAGATTAAGGAGGGTGTCGCGGTGCCGCCGGGGCAGGTGCGGGCCGGGGATCTGGTTTTCCCCCTTGGCGCCTTCGGTGAGGGTGGCCGCGGCGGGCCTGGGCATGTGCAGTTGGCGATTTCAGATCACCAGGTGGTGCATGCACCGACCTCTGGTGATGTGGTCCGAGTCGCTCCGCTGCCTGGGCGTTACATCGCTCGTCGGCCAGTGCGACCGATGACGGCTTGAGCGCCGGAAATTGTGCAGGAGCGGGTCATCTGACGGGGTTAGGCTCAAATCACCTCCACGAAAGGACCGGCGGTGAATTCACGTTTGGAGCAAGAGGCCCAGCAGGTGTTGGGAGTTGTTTCTCACGCGCGGCATGTCTTTGGCGGCGACGTGCCCCCTACGGAGCCGCCGGTGTTCGCGCCGCGCCGCGATCTTGAAGACGACCTTGGCCTTGGCCACTTCTGACGACGGGGACGGGCGATAATTCATGGGCACCAAGCACTTCGGCGACGACACCTCGTGGGGCGTCTGGGACCACAAGGGCGGCGGCGAGGGGTGGTCAGAGCCGGGTTGGGCGATGCCGTCCGATCACACCCACTACATCAGCAAGCATGACCTGTATTGGGCCCGGGTGTTGGATCATGCGCGACAAACGTATGGCGACCCCAACATTCACTACAGCACTGACAATGTGGGTGATGAACGCCATCTGGTATTCGGCGACGGCACGAGGCTGCCCGCCAACGGGACGGTCGTCTATCACGACGCGGGAACCAAACAGAACTGGGCCCAAAATGATGACGGCACAGTTTCTTTGGTAGGCCCGGACGGAAAGCAGGGACCGCCGATCCCGCCCGCGGGTTACCGTAAGTTGGGTGATCACTACGCACCGGTGAACGCCAATGGCCAGCAGATCGGACCACAGCTGGGCGGTGTTCCCAGTAGCGACAATGGTTTCTATAACGACCCCAAGACCGGGTTGTTGACGCCAAAGAACGCCAACGGCGACTACTACACGCTGGACCCGAACGGCAAGAAGGCGTTCTTCGACAAGAACGGTGCACCGATCAGCGAGGAGCAATTCAACAACGCCAACAAACCGCGCGATCCGGCACCGCATCCCGGCGACGGCGGGCTGGGCACCGATGAGCAGCAGTCAGGGAAAGCCGCTGACACGGTGAAGAAGCTGCAGCAGGAACTGAAGAATCACTACACCAAGATCAGTGACGCCGAGGAGAAACTGTCGGAGGTGCTGCTCAATGCGCACGCCACCACAACCGCGGGTCAGCAGAAACTCAACGACATTCAGAAGAAGATCGTCGAGGCGGTCAACAACCCGACCATGGCCATCGATACGCCGGCCGGTGAGCGGGCGTTTCTGACGTTGCTGCGCAATCAGGTTGGTGCGACGAATGATTTGCTCGCCGCCGGGGGACTGAGCGCTGAGGATCAAAGCAAGGCCGCCCAGGCGCTGGCCGCGTTGTATGCAGCCGACAGTGGTGCCGGCAGCACCGATGATCCACAAAGCCCTGCTGACCCTGGCCCGGGACAATCCGCCCCGTCCCCGGCGCCGAGTGCGCCTGCTGAACCCGACCCGGGCCCGGTTGCCGCTGACCCCGGGCCAGTTGGTGCACCGGATATGTCCGATCCCGGGTTGTCGGACATGCTTGGTGGCGGCCCGCTGGGCAGCGACCCGTTATCGTCGCTGGCCTCGATGTTGCCCGCGCTGGGCAGCCTGGGGGGAGCCGGGGGCAGCCCGCTGGATTCGTTGGGTGGGCTGGCCGGTGCGGCAAGTCCCTTGGCGGGCTTGGCATCTGGCCTGGGTGATCAGGGCAATCACGAGCGGCCCTCAGACACCCCGGATAAGACCGGCGATAGCGCCGAGCATGTCAAAGACGGCAAGGACACCAAGGACGGCAAGACTGACACCACGACACCGCCAGATGGTGCGCAGGGCGCCTATGGGCAGCCGGGGCAACCGGGGCAGCAGGGCCAAAATGCTGGCAACTCCACACCGGCGGATCCACCCACCGCCGCGACGCCGCCTGCTCCGGCGTCGCCGACGGTCAAGTTGCCCGACGGATCGACGTCGACGGCGCGCAGCTCGCAGTCCGCGCAGGCCATCCGTGACTATCTCGCTGGCAAAACCGTCGATGCGGCCTACCGCCAGAACAACATTCAACTGCCGCCGCCTGGGACACCGGTGACCAACCCGGTCGATCCGAGCCGGCTCACGTGTGGGGACTTGGCCATGTTCAAGGACCACTACGTGCCGGTCTTGAGCTCGGTCAAGGCCTACGTCAACGGGCAGGTGGTTCCTCTGGAATCGGTGTCTTCGAGCCCAGACTTTATGGGGTGGATCGACCCCACCGCCGCGGCCGCCAATGCGGTACCCCATGGCGGACCGCCGGCAGCGGCCCAACCGGCACCCGCTATCCCTCCGGTCGCCTCGGCGCCGCCGGGGGGCTCGGCACCTCCGCTGGCAGCATCGGCGCCGGTACCGGCCAGCGGATAGCTGCAAAGGCCATCCATGATTAGCCGCTAGCAGGGACACTGAAATCATCAAGTTAGGAAAGGAACACACCAGCCATGACCGAGCCGATCCGCACCGATCCCGAGGTGCTGCACGAGGTCGCCAGCAACCATGACGAGGTCGTTCGCATCGTCGAAGCCGCGCGCGAACGCGGCGGCGACATCCATGCCGCTGTGGATACCCTCGGCCCGATCATGCACGAAGTTAAAGCGGCAGTCAGTGACGTGTTGATCGATCGCGATAATGCGCTGACGGAGCACGCGAGTCGCCATCGCAACGCCAGCGATGAGCTCCGGCGGGCGGCCTCCACTTACACTGTCGTCGACGAGCAGAATTCCCAGCACCTCCGACAGCTGTAAAGCAACTATGACCACCGATGCCGCCGACCGGGAATACACCGCCAACACCCGCGACGAAACGGTGTGGGTGCGGGTGGCGGGATCGGGTCAGGTGTTGGGGGTCCAGCTGGAGCCGCCGGTGATGGATCTGCGCGGCCACGAAATCGCCGAACGCATCCAGGCCTGCGCCGACGTCGCCTACCTCGAGGGGCAGGTGGCGTTGCGCGGCGAGTTCGAACAGCGCGGCACCCCCGCTGACGCGATCGCCTGGATGGCCACGCACGAGGACCTCGAGCAGGCCCGCACCCGGCTCAGAAATCTCTAGGAACATGCCATGAAGGTCGACGCACCCGGGCTGATTGCCGCTGCGCAGCGGCTGCTCGCCGCGGTGGAAGGCCTGAGCGGAAGCGGAGTACCGCACGCGCCGCTGGCCGCCGACCCGGCATCCCTCGGCGCGGCGACCAGGCTCACCACTGCCGGCACCGAACTGACGGCAGCGCTCGTCGCCCATATCACCGCCCTGGTAGGCACCATTGAGCATCTGACCGGGACGGCGATCACGTTCGTCGAAACCGACGCCAACAACGCGACCGCCCTTGCGACCTTGAACAAGGGTGGGGCTACCGCGGCCGGTGTTCCCGGTTCGGCCCCTGCCGCGCCACCTGTGCCTCCCGATGTGCGAGTACCGATCGGGCCGCCCCCGCCGATGCCCCCAGAGGCCATCTCGGCGGCGGTGCATTCGGGTGATGTCAGCGGCGGGGAACCGTTTATCAACGCCTGGTCGAGGGTCGCCACCGCGACGCATGACGCCTCTCAGTTGATCCGGGACTCCGTGCACCAGTTGCCGGACACCTTGGACGGACCGGTGTCCACGCCGGCGGTCAGCCACCACCTGCTGAAGTTCGCCAAGGGCCTTGAGACCTACAGTAAGCGCGCTCAAACTCTGGTCAAGCAGGCAAATGACCACGCGGACAACCAATTTCAAGTCCGTCAGGCTGTCCCTACTCCGCAGCAATTCACCACCGCTCAACAACGGGTGCACACGATCGCTGTCGCCAATGCGGCTTCCGGGGGTAAACACGCGACGCAGCTGGCTCAGGCGGTCGCTGACAAGAACAAACTCGACACCCAAGCGGTGACCAACTATCCGCCCTATCACGTGCGCACCGCAGCGAACACCAGCGGCCAGGACCCGGGCACCCCGCCCACGGATCAGCCAACGGCCGACCCAACGGATCAAGAGCCGACCACGCCTAAGTCCCCGACCGATCCAACGACGAGCGGCCCCGACGACGGGACGGGTCTGGGCCCAGACCCGTCCGCGGATCCGCTGCCGGAGGAAAGCGGCGGTGCGGCGGGCCTGATACCGCAGCTGCTGCCAGCACTGCTCGGCGGCGCTGGCGGACTGATCGGCGGTGCCCTGGGCGCAGTGACGAAGGGACCGCAGGCTGTCCTACAAGCCGGCGAACAGGCGATCCAGGCGGCGACCCAAGGCTTGTCAAGTCTGGGGGAGCCGAAAATGGATCCCCCGGGAATGGGAAGTGAGTCGGCCCCGGGCGGTGGGGACCCGGCCGGCGGTGGGGGCGGCGATCCCGCACCGACCACGCCGGCCAGCGGTGCGGGAGAGCTCAGTGTTGCCCCGTCAATCGGCGCCCCGCCAACCCCGGCGGTCACACCGGTGGGCGCCACAGAGGGCTCTGGCCCTGGCGGCGGCCCGTCGGGGGGCGGTGGCCCGATGGGCATGCCGATGGGCGGCATGGGTGGTCTCGGCGGGGCACCTGGAGGTGCCGGTGCTGGCGGCAAAGGTGATAAGGACAAGGAACGTAAAGTCGTCGTTCGCGACATCCCGCACACCGAGGACGTCACTGGTCGCGTTGACACCAGCCGGCTGTCGGTGGCTTCCGCCGCGACCCAGCGGGATCGGAACCCTGAACCGCCCGACGATGACCCACCCGATGTGTCCGGCCCGGTCGTGCGCCGCCTGGTGACCCGCCCGCCCAAGGAGCCGTCGTGACCCTCAGCGCCGACGACGAGTTCAACAACCTCGGCGATGCCGAGAAGGTCAAGTACAACCAAGCCGAAACCGCGGCGACCTTAGCGCAGCTCGATAACCTGCTCAACGAGCTCGACAGCCTGCGGGCCGGCGTCGATGACCCCGAAGGGCTGGTGTCGCTGACGCTGGGTTTCGATGGGCGCCTGCTCGAGGTGCGGATCGCCGACGCGATCGGCAACGTCATGACCAATCTGCAGCTGGAGAAAAAGCTCAACAGCCTTTTCGCCGCCGGCAACAAAGGCGTCGATGAGATGCGCGGCGAAATCCTCTAACTGCACGCACTAGCCCCCGATCTTCGGGTCGCAAAGCGAACACCCCATCCGAAAAGTAATCCACGCGCACACGAGACCTGTTGGTAGGCAAGAAAAGTTGAAAGGGCTCGGCTGAAGTGGGAGGTCGCCGAGCCCTTTCAGCCACACCGTGGTGGGGCGTCTCTAACCCTACAGCTCTTGAAATGCCCGCCGTGCACAATCTTTCACACGCTCCAGGCGAATCCCCGTCAGCGACAGTTAATCTGAGTGTGGACCCGCGCACCGGGAGTGAGATCCTGCAACGAGGGACAGATTTCCCGCCAGGATTGGTGTGTAACGGCATCTAAGATGAGACGTGAATTGGCAAACCACGCCGGCACTACCGCGACGAAACAGGGCAGTCGGCATCGCCCTCGGCACAGCGATTGCAGCGATGTTCGTCGCTCTCGCCGGGCTCGTCGTAAGCATCATCGGGCTTATGCAGCCGCCAACTGTAGCCGCGCCAGTTATAGGAACGTCTGCGCCGCCATCACAAACACCGGCTGCAGATCCGACTGCGGCCAACCACGCGCTCTGTAACGCGATTGCTCCATTGATGACAGAGAGCGACGGAATCTCGAAGGCTTACTCGAATCTTGGCCCAGCCGGCAGTCCGACGTATCGCGCAGGAATTTCAACATTCGTAAGCGATACGAAGAACTGGGTGGGACACATTCAACCAGTAATTGACGGGCACAATGGTGCCGATCCGTTCCTACGTCGGTCCCTGCAGCGATTCGTAGATGATCGCAGGCATCTCGTTGCCGACCTTGAGGAAGGACCTCCACAGCCCTACGACCAGACCGATTGGAATGACAGCTTGTCTGCGTACAACGGCCCATTGACCGTTTGCTGGAACCTTGGCGTGAAGTGGTAGCAATGGCCGCGTCCGCAGGGCGCCGTAAGCGCACCGGTGCGACACAGCCCACTCACGCTGAACAGCCAGCGTTGAGCGCGGTCGTTATGGCATGAGTTTCCGTGGCCAGCCCTGCTTCCAGCCTTTAAGCTTGAACAATGACGACCACGCGTCATGGGCAGCCCGAGACACAGGCAGGTCAGCGGCAGGACCCCGTCCTGCCCGGAGCTCCTTCGATGCCTCCGTCCGCTCCGCCAGGCGCAAATTGGCCGTATCCGCCGGCTCTTCCGCCGCGAAGCGCGAGCGGCAAGGCTTCGGCGATTGCAATCGGAATAGCAATTCTGATCTCTACCGCCGCGCTTGTTGTGGGCATCATCGGCCTCGTGCGGCCCTCAGCTTCGCCGGTGCCAAGCGCAGGAACCCCGTCAGCGTCGACAGCGCCAGCGCGCTCCAATCCCGTCGATATAACCGCGGCGAACCGCGCACTGTGCGGTGCGATCGCGCCTCTCATGGCCGAGGGCGATCGGATATCAAAAGCTCTGTCCAGCCAGGCGCCTGCCGGTTCGCCCGGCTGGAATGCGGAGATGCCGAAGTTCATCAGCGCTGAAAAGGATTTGTTGGGGCGCATTCAGCCGATCATCGATAGCCACCCGGACGTCGACCCGTACTTCCACCGGACACTGCAGCGCTACGTCGATGACCGGAGGAACTTGGTGGCGGACATCGAGGCGGGTCCGTGGCAGCCGTACGACCAAAACATCTGGGATGACAGCTTGGGCGCCTACAACGGTCCGTTGGTCACCTGCTGGGATCTAGGGGTCAAATGGGCGCAATGAGTGCTCCGGCTGGCATGCCACACCGGCGCTACTCCGCGGTGATCTTGGGGGGGTCGTGGCCACATACAGACCCCCAAAGTGTTCAGGCCACTTCTGAGGCGCAGCACGGCGAAGGAATCAAGAATCTCGATCTCTCCGAAGTTGTGCATGGGGCCTCAAACCGAGTCGCTGCGGAGATGTCAGGTCATCTGGCAGACGGGTTCGTCCAAGAGTGCGGCCGCATCGCCGCAATGTACGTCACGCATGCCGACAATTGGTTTGCGATGTCGCGGGTTTCGGAGGAGGTTGGGCGGCTCGGCTACGGTCTGCGCCAAGACCTCGACCAGATCGATCTAGAAGCGCACCAGGAGATTGCGCGTTTGGAGGAGCAAGCTCGGCTCGGCACCGGCCTGCTGGCGTTGTCGCAGATCGGGCAGGTCATAGCTAAGGCGCGGGCAAAGGCGATGGCCAAGTGTGCGACGGCGACCGCCGCTGTAGAAAAGTTGGCCCCTCAGCTCACTCCTGGCGGCGGGCAAGGTTCTAAACCAACAGGTGGGCGGCCAGGAAACGGCGGCAACCCAACCGATCCAAAGGAGCCCGGGGGTGGTCCGGGCGGCACGACGAAGATCATGTCGGCCGGGTGGGACAAGCCGCCTCCGCTATCACCGCAGAAGGATCCGGGTGGAGGACCACATCCGCGGGGCGGAGGACTCCAAGGGGACGGTGGATCGGGCCCCCAGCCCGATGGGCCAGGGGAACCGGCTCCGGGAGGCGCGACAGGCGCCGGTAACGGGCTTCCTGACCCAAATTCGCCGCACCCTCGAACTGGCAAACTACAAGGCGGCGCCGCTGATGGCATTGTGCCGCCGCCTATACCGTTTGGTGGCGGCAGTGGGGGCGGAGGCCTCCCCTCGGGTGGTGGGGGTCTTGGTGGCGGAATCCCTGGTGGTGGTGGATTTAAGTTGCCGGAGACTCCGGGCGGTTTGGGCGGCGGAATTCCTGGCGGCGGTGGTTTGCCGCAGGGTTTAACGCCGACGAACTTTTCGCCGGGGGGTGCGGGAATGACGCCGCCTTCGGCGGCTCCCACGGATTTTTCCCGCGGTTTAAGCGCGGGTTTTGGTGGCGCTCCTGCCCCAATGGCGCCTCCGGTAACGCAGCCTTCTGCTGTGCAGGCGAGCGGGGCTCCGGCGGGCGCGTATTCGCCGGGTCCAGCCCCGGTCGCTGCGTCGGCGGGTGCACCGGCTGTGTCGTCACCGGTGGCCCCGCCTTCCCCGCCGGGCGGGGGTGGTGTGCCGGCGGGGCCGGTCGGGCCGTTGCCTCCGTTCGGGTCTGACGTCCCACGTTCGGCGGTGGCCGCTTCGGCGGGGGCGGCGGTAAGCCCTGCATCGGGTGCGCCGATTGCGCCAGCGGTCTCGGGTGGCTCGTCGGGATCGGCGCCGGTGGCACCCCTTCCTCCGGGTGTGGTGGGTTCCGGTGTGGGCGCGAGTGCGGGCGCCGCGACGGAGGGGGTCCGCTCATCGCGGCCGGACCCTTTGTTGGAATCGGCGTCGCAGCTGGTTTATCAGTTGCTGCATGCGTCCCAGAAAAGCAAGTACCTGTTTATGGACTGGTGCGTGGGGGTGTTCCGCACGCAGTCCGGTGTCGAAACCGTCGTGGTGAATAGTGATGGCGCAGGCTACATTCCGGCCGGTGTGTTTGTGCCGCGGTCGACGCGGATGCTGTTCGCAGATTCAAGCCTGAGTCCGGCGTTTCGGGCGAAGTGGTTTAGCTGGGCCAATCCGGCCGAGACCATGCTGGCCTACGCTGAGCTCGCCACCAAAAACAGCCCCGGGGTTGAGTTGTGGGCACTGGCTGTCTCGACAAGCTACGGAGGCTCCTCCGTGCCGGCGCGGGCCGCGGGTGTCCCGCTTTTTGAGGATTGCCCGGTGGACCTGTCTCCTATCAAGGAGACCGACCCGCCGATGCCGCTTGACGAGAGCCACATGCATCGACTGGAGACGGTCGATCGCGCCCTGTATGCGCGCCTGCTGGGTTTCGGGGATGGTCCATTGCCGGATCCTTCCGAGGCGTGGCGGATGACGCAGGAGGCGGCCGAGGCCGCTCTTGGTCGCGCGGGTGCGGTGCGTGACTTGGCGGTGGCGCCGGTCATCCGTGAGATCTTGGGGACCTTGCGCAGTGGTGTACCGGTGAAGCAGGAACGCTGGATTGCGTTGGAGGGCGCCTACTTTGAGTCGGTCGGGATGGGAACGAGTCTGCGGCCGGGCTTGGTTAGCCGCGATGGCGCCTCACCGCATGTCCGTGCCTATTTTGATTTGGCCCGTTTGATTGAGATTTTGCTGCTGTGGAGCCTGGATGGCGAGACGGGCGGGCGGGGCATTAAGTATCCCGAGATCGCGTATCTAACCCGCCAGATTGTGGATCACACGAACGGCGAGGGCAGCTGATGGACGGCCGAGTGTTTAGCGCGCTGGTCGACATCGCGGCGCTCACCGGCAAGGCTGCGGCGGCGGTGCCTGTAATCCCGCCACTGAGGGCGGGCCCGTTGTTGGATGATGCGTGTGCCAAGTTGTTCGAGCACATGGATAGGCGAGGCCGTGAGATGACGGCGGAGTTGACGCGGACCGCGGCGCAGCTTGAAGCGATGGTCTTCGAGGGGAAGATCGGCGTGCACGACGAGATAGGGGAGGGCTGAGATGCCTGCTCAGGTCATTAAGGTGACTCCGCCTACGTTGCTGGAGGCTGCTTCTACGGTGGCGGGAACCTCGGCGAGGACCCCACCGTCACCGAGCGCGATTCCGGCCGCGGTTCCGGGATCGCCGTTTGATGTCGCGTGGACGGGGTTGGGGGCCACGATGGGCACCCGTGCCGCGACGATGACCGCCGAGGCCGCCCGTGTAGGCCCGGCGCTTCAGGGGACTTCGCAAACGGCGGTGAGCACCCTGGAGGCTCAGGACAACCACAATGCGACCCAGATTCAGGGCGTTGGTCAATCCGCCGTCGTGACGGTCTGATCCGAGAGCGGCGTAAAAGCGCAGCTAGGTGCGGAGTCGCCCGGCGCAGCATGGACCCGGTGCGCGATGTCTGAGGTATGAGAATTAGCGCTGATGTAGACGCGGACGCAGGTTAGGGTGGTGAAGTCTCGGTCTCGTCTCGGCGAGAGATCAGGGCGGGGTTCTCTGGTTGCGCATTGGCGGTCAATACGGCGGTTTAAGCCTGCGGTTTGACGAGGCAGTCGTCGTGTATTGGTCCTTCGTGGAAGTCTGGTAAGCCTGCTCGGGTCAGACATGACTGAGCCAATCCGATCATTGCCAGGTCCCCAGTCCTGTTGTAATCGCTCATGATTCGGTCCTTGTCCCAAACGGCGAAGCGGACCGATGTCCACCACCGCAGGGAATGCCCCGTGCTATTGAACTCATCGACCATACTCGGAGGAAAGCACCCCAGTTTTAGATCGTGCATCCCAGTTTCATTGCTGGGCTGAACCACCCAGTAGTTCAGACCATACGCGCAGTCGCCCTCATGCTCGGTGTAGTTGCGTAAGCACCTCCCGTCCCACCTAGGGGTCACAGTCGGGGTCGACGGGGCGGGGAGCGTGATGGTGTCGCGGGTTGGGAGGGTAGGTATCTCTGCCGGCGCGGTGGTTGGAGCCCATCGCGTGGTGGTCATCGGTGCCGATGGCTTGCTCTCGATCGCGTCTGTGTGGCGTCGGTGCACCATCAGAACCACGGCAGCTGCAATGATGACCAGCGCAGCAAGCGCCCCGGCGGAAACCACTGTAGGCGCCAACCAGCCGCCGCCGGGTCTGGGCTGCGTGCCGTGGGTCGGCGCGTTCGGCGGTTGGGACCATGACGCTGCCGCGGTATTGCCGCGGACGCTCGCGGCTGCGTGAGGTGCCGGTCGGGTCAACTCTGCTGCTCCGTTCGCCGTAACCCGGGGGTTGCGGCAGCGCTGCTTAGGGCGGCCGTGAACTCTCGGCAGGTTTTGAAACGGTCGGCGGGATTCTTCGACATCGCTCGGGTCAATGGGGGGTCCAAGGGCGCCAAGTCAGGATTGGCGTCGGCAGCTCGGGCGGCGGCGAATTGAGGTGATAGCCAATCACGACAGCCGGATTAGAGTGCTCGAACGGGGCAGAGCCGCTGAACAAACGATAGGCGGCCGCGGCGAGCGAATATTGATCAGCACGTCCGTCAAGTGCCGAACCCATGAGTTATTCAGGCGCAGCGTAACTGAGGGTGCCGACCGTCATGTTGGTCGCAGTCAGATCGCTTATCTCGTTGACTCGACGAGCTATCCCGAAGTCAGTCAACAGAATTCGACGCTCTCCGGTTCGCGGTTGCGTCAGTAGCATATTCGCGGGTTTGACGTCGCGATGTAACAGGCCATGCTCGTGGGCGTAGTCCAGCGCGCCGGCGATAGAGCCGATAATCTCCAGCACTTGATCAGGCGGCATGCCTTGCGGATAACGTTGGCTTACTAGGCGACTCGCGTCCGTGCCATCGACGTAGTCCATTGAGATCCAAAGCTGGCCGTCGCATTCGGCGCGGTCATGAACCCCAACAATGTTGGGATGCCACAACGTTGCTGCAAGGTCGGCTTCGCGGGTAAAACGCGCCCGATATTCGTCGTCGGCCGAGACCTCAGCCGGCAGGATCTTCAGAGCTTCACGGCGGGGCAGCCGTGGGTGCTCAACCAGATAGACCTCACCCATTCCGCCCATACCCAGCTGACGCACGATTGTGAAGTCCGCGAACTTCTCACCCCTGGTCAACGGCATGGTGCGGAGCCTACTGACACAGCGTTGACGTCACATGCGCTGGAGCGCGTTCGCCGTGCGGATGATTTCGTGTCAAAGGTGGCGGTCGACGTCCATGCGTTGGTGCAGGATACGCACGACGTCGACGACGCCCTCGGCTTTGACGCGATAAAACAGCATGTGTGACCCGGCCGCGAGCTTGCGATAGCCCGGGCGGATCTCATCGCAGGCACGTCCGATCCGTGGGTTGGCCGCCGCGCGCTCGATGGCACTTTGAAGTTCTCGCAGATATTGCTCGGCTTGGTCGAAGCCCCAGTGGGCGTGGGTGTACTCCCATACTTGTTCGAGATCTGCTTGCGCAGCAGGTGAAAGGAGGTATCCACTCACCGGCCCGGCGGCTTCTCGGCGCGCTTGCGGTCGAGGAAAGCGTCGAAGTCAAAGGGCGTCGAGGTGCCGCTGTGCTCACCGGCGGTCAATGCTTCGCGTAGGGCCCGTAGTTGAGTTTCACGGTCCTCAAGCAGCCGCAGCCCCGAGCGGACGACCTCACTGGCGGAGCGGTAGCGGCCAGCGGCGACCTCGGCCTCGATGAAGGCGGTGTAATGCTCGTCGAGGCTAAAGGATGTGTTCTTAACCACGAGCCTATCGTACCAATAATTGGTATCCCTGCTGTCCGGGCACGCCATTACCGATAACCGGGAATGCCTAAAAGCCCCAAGTCTTAGTTCCCGACGTCGCACCTCACCCTGGAGGCTCAGGACGATCACAATGCGATCCAGATTCAGGGCAACCCGCGGGCCTTACGGTCTGACTGAGAGTGGCATCAAAAACGAAGCGAGGTGTGGGTTTTACTGGCCCGCCATGGACCTGATGGGCGATGTCTGGGCGACGGAATTTAGCGCAGATTTCGACGCGGGCGCAGGTTAGGGTGGTGAAGTGACCACTCATAAATTTGAGCGTCCGGGTGATCCTGTCCGTCCGCCGAAGACTGGTGGCGGCAAGATCAAATTGGAGCCGCCGATCGTGGCGCCGGTCCCTCCGCCGCGCAGCATTTGGGGCATTGTGTTGCCGGTCGTGCTGCTGGTCGGAATCGTGGGCTTGATCGTGGTGATGTACGCCTCTGGGGCTCGCCAATTGGCTGGTGGTTTCGGGCTTTTCGGTGGGATGGCCGCGTTTAGCGCGATCGGCATGGTGGTGCGCAACCGGGGGGCGTCGCGCAAAATGTCGTGGGGCGAGCTCACGTCTCGGCGGCGCAAGTGGTTTTCGCTGCAAGACGACACTCGCGCCATTGTGGATGTCCAGCGCCGACAGCAGTGGGAGCATCGCTGCCATTTCCATTGGGCACCTGAGGATTTGATTTCAGTGGCGGGCTCGGTGCGGATGTGGGATCGCGAGGCGGGAACTGACATGTTCTCGGTGGTGCGCGTCGGTGTCGGCAAGGTGAAGCTGGCGATGACGCTGGAAAAGCCTGAGATCGCCCAGGCCGCCGATCTGGAGCCGGCCACCGGGCATGCGCTGCGTAAGTTCTTGAACGCCCAGGAGTATGTCGATGGCGTCCCCAAAGCGGTATGGCTGCAGCGCTTTCCGGGTATCGGGATCGTGGGGGACCTCGAGCAGGGACGCGCGTTGGTGCGCGCGATGTTATGCCAGCTGGCGGCGTTTCACAGCCCCACCGATCTGGAAATCATTGTGGTGAGTTCCGCGCCGACGCAATGGGATTGGGCGAAGTGGCTTCCCCATCTGCAGCATGCCAGCGTGCGGGATGGCTGCGGTGAGCGCCGGATGCTGTTTTCTTCGCCGGCGGAGTTGGAGGCGTTTTTCGATGAGGATCCCGATGGCTCGCGTGATTCGTGGTCACCGCCGTCGAGCGGGATGTCGGCCGGCGTTGGGACGCAACCGCTTCGGGTGATTGTTGATGATCATTGTGCAACGCCGGAGGATTGGGCGGGGCTGACTGGCGCGTTGGGGTATGCCAGTACGTGCTTTATCCGATTGGCCGAGGGGGTCCCGCCGCGCCCGAGCGGCTCGCTGGGCGGTGGCGCCAAGCAGTGGGTGGGGTTCTCGCCCGAGACGACCTACCGCATCGACGGGGGAGTGCTCCGTAAGCAGGTGCCGCTCAGTGAGCAGCAGCAGCACGCGGCGGCGATGTATGCCTCGTCGGACACCAGATCGGACGAGCTCGAGGAGGCCTTCTACGCGGTCGCCGATCAGATGGACGTTGATGATGCGGAGCGATTTGCGCGCTCACTGGCCCGCTATCGCGCCAAAGGTTCGACCAGCGTCTCTCTGGTCAAAGAGCTCGACGAGCGTGATGTGTTGGATGTGTTGGGGATTCGCGATCCTCGTCACCTGGACACCGATCGGCTGTGGGCGGCCACCCGGTCTCAAGGGCCCGGCTGGATGCGGTTCCCGATCGGGCTCTACGCCGACACGGGGGAGACCGTGTGGCTGGATCTGCGTGAGGGTGCGCAGGGCGGCATGGGTATGCACGGGTTGTTCATCGGCACCACTGGCGCCGGAAAGTCTGAAGGCCTGATCACCGAGATCGCCGCGGCCTGCTTGACGCATTCCCCTGAGGTGCTCAACATCGTGTTCACCGACTTCAAGCTGCGCTCGGCGGCCGGCGCGATTAGCCGGTTCCCGCATGTGGTGGCCGCGGTGAGCAACCTGTATGAAGAGCGCCATTTGCTGGGGCGGCTGTATGACACCCTCGATGGTGAGTTGGATCGCCGGGGTGAAATGCTTGCCGCCCTTGATGATTGCCCGGATGTGACGAGCTACAACCGGCGTCGGCTGGTGGATCCCACCTTGCCGCCGATCCCGGTGTTGTGGGTGATCACCGATGAATACAACGAGGTGTTCGCCGACCCGATCTGGGGGCCGAAGTTCCGCAAACTGTATCTGCGGATCGCCCGAGTGGGCCGGTCGTTGCACGTGTTTTTGAAGTTGGTGGGCCAGACCAAGGACACCCAGAATTTGCGGGACATCACCAAGTTGCTCGGCTACAACGTGGCCGCGCGTACCGGCACGGAGGAGGAGTCCAAAGCCGGGATCGGCGACGCCCGGGCCGCCCACATCGCCCCGCGGGGCGAGGAAGGCACCGCCTATCTGCGGGTGGCGCTGCGTGAGGCACGCAAGTTCCGCTATTTCTTCACTTCCGCTGATTTCATCCCCCCGGATGAGTCCGCGGGCAGCGCTCCGGCACCGCAGAGGGCGGCCACCGAGTTCGTTCCGCGGTTGTTCACGGTCGACGAAAGTGAGGACATTGACGGCCGTCTGGCACCTGAGCCTGAGCTCATCGACGAGGCGAATGCCGATCCTGAACCCCGGCCGACTCCGGGGCACGAGCCGATCAAGATGGTGACGGCGATCGCCGAGTCGTTGCAGGCGGGCCCAGAGCGGCCGCCGCGCCCCATCTGGCTGCCGGTGCTGGGCGATCCGATGCCAGCTGATGAGTTGGTGGAGCGCTGGCGGGGTCGCCCGTGGCATGTGGACTACGGCAACAACCCGGGTCTGTTTATGCCCGTCGCGTTGGCGGACTACCCCCGCGGCGCCCGTCAAGAGCCGTACTGCATGGATGTCCTGCGCGACAATGTGCTGGTGGTGGGCGCACCGACGCGGGGGGCGACCACTGCGTTGATGACGATGGTGACTTCCACGGCGCTGTTGTACCGCCCGGAGCGGGTGCAGTTTTACTGCATCGCGGCCAGCGGCCCGCAGCTAGCGCGCGTGGCGGATCTTCCGCATGTGGCCGCGGTGGTGGCCGGCACGGACAGCGAGGGGGTCAACCGCGTCATCGCGACCGTCGAAGCGATCGTCAACGAGCGTGACAAGGCCTTCACCACACAACGTCTCGATATGGACCAGGTCCGGGTGGCGAAATTTGGTGCCGATCAGTATGCCGACGCCACGCCAGTCAGCGACGTTGAGGCGGCACGGTCGGTGGACGGCGGAGACGTCGTCTTGATCATCGACGGGTGGAAGAACTTCACCGAGACCTATACGAATCTGGCGCCGCGGGTGGCGGCGCTGATGCGGGCGCGTAACTACGGCGTGCGGGTGATTTATAGCCACACCAGTACCCTGTCGGGGATTTCCACCGGTGTGAAGACCGAGACCGGTCTGACCCTCGAGCTCAAGCTGGTCCAAGAGCACGACACCACCGTCAAGCGTGACCGTGCCGACCCGGAACGCAACCCGGCCCGCGAGGTCCCCGACCGGCCCGGGCGCGGGCTGACCCCAGATGGGCATCACTTGATGGTCGGGTGGCCGGCGTTGGCGCATCCTCCGAGCGAAACCGGTGCGCCCGAAGTGCCGGCGCGCCGACTCGAGGGCGACGAGCTCAGCGCGGTGGTGCGCCGCGTGGCCGGGGTCGCCAAGGCAGCCGCGGTGGCGCGGCTGCCTGAGAAGGTTCTCCTCAAGGACGTGTTCGCCGGGATCACCGAGCCGCTTCCGGCCGGGGTGGTGCCGTTTGGTCTTGCCGAGTCGAATCTGCCGGGCGCACCGCTGGTTCCGGCGACGATCGACTTCTTCGAGCATCCCCATGCGGTGGCCACAGGCATGGCGTTGTGCGGCCTGAGCTCCTGGCTGCGCGCCATGATGCTGGGCATCATGCGCGCATATCGTCCTGAGGACGCGACCATCATTTTGTTGGAGCACAAGCGCGCCAATATCGGAGTGGTACCGCCGAATGAGTGGCTGTCGGCCTATGCGCAGAATCCATCTCATATCGCCGACGTGGTCAAGAGCTTGGCCGCGGTGCTTGAACAGCGCCGGCCGCCGGCAAATGCCACTCCTGAAGATTTGGCTACTAAGCGGTTTTGGGAGGGCCGCGAATTGTTCGTGATCATCGATGGGAGTACGGCGTGGCCTGGGGCCTCTAGTCCTTTGATGCCGCTGGCCCAATATGTTCCTGAGGCAGAGGATTTGGGCCTTCATATTGTGACCACCGCTGATATTGCTCAATTCAGTTTTCACGCGCAATCTGGGCAGGGCGTGCTGGGGAAGGTCATGAACATGACGCCACCTGTTGTGGTCATGAACGGGGACCGCAAACACGGGCAGATCATTCCCGGGGTGTTCGCCGAGCCGCAACGGGAGGGCAAAGGCCGGCTGGCCTGGCGCTCGAGCGTCACGAATGTGCTTGTGGGATGGTCCGAACCGCCGTTCGTTGGCCGCCGCCGGTAGTCGACGAGTGCCAAGCCGTTACGCGCAGCGACCTAAAACCCGCCTCCGCCCGGGTGAGCGGGGACGGCCGGCGTAAGAATCACAGGTCATCGAATGCCGTACGCAACTGGATATCGCAGGTGCATCAGCTCTCGGCGTGCCGGCGAGCGTTTCGGATCGCGATTGCGCGATTACTTCGCGGGCCTAACAAGTTGTCCGGCGGCGATCGGTCTTTCGGACTAATATTCCGTCCTAACTGTGTCCGTGCGGGCCGTAGACTGACACCACGGACGAATTAATTCTTTGGGGAGGCTGGATTATGTCGAGTCCACTATTGATCGCGGCTCCGGTCCTGGCTGGGGCCTCGGCTGCTGAAGAGGGTGGCGCGGCCACGATGGGCGGGACCATGGCAGGAGCTGCGGGCCCGGTGACCGCGGTTCTGCCACCGGGAGGCGAAGACGCCTCTGCTCTGGCGGCGGCCGGCTTCGCCGCCCATGGTGCGGCCACGGACGCGATGCTGACCCAGCTGACCCTGGTGCGCTCGTTGTTCGCCCAGACCATCGCCAGCAGCGGCGTGGCCTACACCGCGATGGACGCCGTCAACGAGGCGTCGCTAGTTATCTAGGTAGACCCGGGGGAAGCAGGGGCGATGACCGCATTGGGTGACGCCGGTGCTGTCGCGCCGGAAGTCAATCACACCCTGATGATCGCGGGGGATCTCGGGGCGAGCCTGGTCGAGGCGGCGGCCGGCTACGAATCCGTGGCCGACATGCTGATCGCGGAGTTGACCGCGATGGGGCTGACCACATCGACCACCGCCATGGTGGGCTGGCAGGGGCCCGGCGGCGAAATGATGCAAATGAGCGCCGCCGAATTCATGGAGGTCTGCCTGGCGGCGTCAGCGTGGATCCGTGTGGGCCAGATCCATGCTGCTGAGGTCGCCGCAGCTCACACCGCCGCGGTCGAGCAGATGATTCCCGCCGAGGCCTGTTTGTTGAATCGCACCACTCAGGCAGGCTTGGTCAGTACGAACGCGTTCGGGCAGAACACCCCGGGCATTATTTCGCTGGATGCGCAGTATTACGGGCATTTCTGGGTGACCAACGCCGTGGCCCGCACTCAATACGGCGGGGTGGTGACCACCGCCCTGGGGGCGATATCTGAGCCGTTTCCCCTGTCACCGACGGCCTCCAATCCGCTAGGCCCCGCCCTGGGCGTCGCACAAGATGTGGGTCAGACCGGCGGGCAGAGCGCGTTTCAGGCCGGCGCGAAAACGATGACCACTACGGCTGACGGCCAGTCACAACCCACCTCGATTTTGACGTCGATGGCCGGTCAGGCCGGTGGCCTGGTCGGGGAGATGGGTTCGACATTCGGCCAGTTCACGTCAGCCGGTCAACAGTTGCCGTCCATGCTGGGACAAGCCCCTCAAATGTTCTCCAGCATGTTAGGCCCGCTGACCTCGATGAATGGTCTGAACGGGGCGGCAGCTGGCGGCCTGGGACCCGAAGCTGCTGCGGCGGGCGCATCGATGGGCGGGCTGGGCGCTGCCGGCGGTGGCGGCGGTGGCTTGTTGACCGGCTCCTCTGCGTTATCGAGCACTTTTGTCCGCCCAGCCAGCAGTTTTAGTACCCCCACCACACCGACGTTGCCCGGTGGTTGGCAGGGTTCGTCGGAGACTGCGGGCGGATCGTCGCCGCGGCCGGCCGGCACGGGCGGCGGACTCTTCGGCGCCCCAGGCGCGCTGGGCGGCCGTGAAGGCGCTGGCGGGGAACCGCAGCGCCCGGGCCGGACCATGCAGGTGACCGAGCGGTCAGGGTCGAGTAGGGGGGAGCGGCAACGCGTCTGAGAAAAAAGCGTCTGAGACCCCCTCGCCGGGCTTTTAGACTCAGAATCACCACCGACGGCACAACACTTTTCGCAAGGAGAATTTAGATGTCACAACCCATTCACGTCGACCAGAGTTCAGTGGTCGCCCTGGCCGGACAGATGGACGAGTTGTCCCACCGGGCACAGGATGTTCTGTCCCGCTATTCCGAGCTGGTGCAGCACGGCAACTCGGCGCAGTATTTGCGCGGTAGTGCCGGGTCGACGAACTTGGTGACCGCCGAGGAAATCCACGAGGCACAGAACAAGATTCAGACCCGATTCCAGTCGGTCAACGAATTGCTGCGCAGCGGTGCGTCGCAGTACCACAACACCGACTCCGAAGCCCAGCAGCACATCGCGTCGGTGGCGGGCCACCTGCGTTTCACCTGACCCCAATCGGAACAGCTTTTTCGCCACTACAAGCAAAGGAACTCATAATGTCCGAAGGACCCATGATCTACCACCCGGCCGGTCTGGCCGACATGACGGCCAGCATGCACAGCTTCGCCCAGGAGTTGGATTCGATTGGCCAAGAAGCCCACAACTTGCTGGCGTCCTCGCGGGACTTCTTCTCCGGCCCGCACGGCGCAGAGGCCTACGCGCAGGCACAGCAGCTGATCAACGAGGGCATCCAGGACGGCAAGGATGTCATCTTCCGGCACGGCGACACCATCGACGGTGCCTCGCAGGCGTTCCAAGCCGCCGACAGCACCGTGGGGCAGAGCTTCCAGTCGATCTAGGTCAGATTCAACCGTCGGAACCGTACGGAGGGGGGCCAGCTGCGGCGGCCCCCCTCTTGCGTGCCAGCTGATGATGAGGTGATGTCGCCGTGTTGAACACGTCAGTCGAATGCGTGTGGGCGCTACAAGCCCTGCTGGGTGTCGAGCGCATGCCGGTCACGTTGCATCTCAAGCCCTACATCCCCTCGGCGCACTCCGATCTGCTCGTCGACACCGACGCGGGAAAGGTACCCCTGGCCAACACGGCGCAGTATCACAGCTTGGTGCAGGCGGGCGTGATCGACGAGCATGGCCGGGTCGACGCTGCCGTGCGGGACTGGATGACAGTGCTCGGCCGCGCCGAGCGCGAGGCGGTCCTGACGATTCGCCGACCGGATCAGCCGGCCACGCACGAGTGCCCCGCCACGGTGCATGAGCGAACGATGGTGGTGTGCCGTTACGGTCGTTATTTGGCGATGGCTGCCCGCGATGGCGACGACATGGTGATCGGCGGAGTCGGCGAAAGCGATGAGCCCACTCGCCAAGTAGAGCTCATGTGCCAGATGCTGGTGCCCGCGTTCGGTGAGCACCCGCCCGCCGACATTGAAGGCATCAATGTGCCCAAGGACATGATGCAAATGGCGATCGACGCGGCCGGCCAAACACCGGAAGGAATGGCGGCGGCGCTGCGCCGGCTCGGTCTGGGCCCATGGGAAGTCGAAGTAGTGCAGGCGGCGTCGCGTCTGGATCAATCGGCGATGGCGGTGGTAGCCGTCATTGATCATTGCCCCGACGTGCGTCCCCATCCGCGTGTGTTGACGGTGGCCGACACTGAGTACGGGCGGATCAGTTTCACCACGACGACTGGTGCTGACGGCAAGGAATGGATGAGCATTTGGCCCACGACCGCGTCAGGCCTTCGCGACGATCTGGCCAACCTGCTCTCCGCTCCACAGCTGGTGTAATAGACGCGCCGAGCGTTTGTCTGGGGTTGGCCAATTAGCGCAGATTTCGTGTAGAGAGCGCCGGTAAGGTTGCCTCATGGCCTTGAATCTCACGTCGCGATTGCAGGTTACGGCGCACTATTTCTGGAATCGGCGTAACGCGGCCGCATTGAGCCATCACGGTGTACGTCTGGATTATGACCCTGAACAGCGCCGTATATCAGCGCTCGTGCTGGGATATACATTGACCATTGTCATGATCGGGCTGGCCGCTCTCATGGCGTACATCAAGCCTGCGGGACAGGTGGGCAAGTCACAGATCCTGGCCGACCGTGACACCGGGGCCATATATGTCATGGTCGACAACCGTTTACACCCCGCGCTGAATTTAATCAGTGCCCGCCTCATTTCCGGCGAAGACGCCAACCCTACGTTTGTCAAAGCCGCCGAGCTGGCCAAGTACCCGCAGGGCCCTATGGTTGGAATCGTCGGCGCACCAACGCAAATGCCAGTGCGCACCGGCCTGGAATCACAGTGGGCGGTGTGCGACAGCGCCCCCACGGCAACGGCCACCAAGTCCGCGGGCCAAGCACCTGTAGTCACGGCGATCGCGGGGCCACTGACCGGCCGGCGCTCAGCACCGCTGACGATGCCCAACGCGGTGCTGGCCCGCCACGGCGATAAAACCGTGGTCATCTGGGACGGGCACCGCTCCGAGATTGATGTCTCCAACAAATCAGTGGCTTTGGCTCTGGGCGTGGATTCCTCAGCACCGCAACCAATTCCAATGTCAAACGCACTCTACGACGCGATCCCGGCTACTGATCCGTTGATCATTCCCGCCATCGCTAACGCCGGACAACCCTCGCCATGGGATCTGGGACGTCCCGCGCCGATTGGTTCGGTGCTGTCGGTGCACGACGTGCAGCAGTCCGGAGATGAGTTATTCGTGTTGCTACCCAACGGGATTCAACACATTTCGCCTTTCGTGGCCTCGCTGCTGCGCTCAGCGAACTCGTTCGGTGACCTGGCCCCGGTGGTGGTCTCTCCTGACCGCCTCGCCGCCATTCCGGTCGTAGAGTCACTGCCGGTGTCCTACTATCCGCCGACCCGGCTGCACTTAGTCGACACCGACATCAACGGAACCACCTGTCTGGCGTGGTCGAAAGGCTCCACCGATAAGTCCGCCAAGGTGCAGGTGCTCTCTGGTCAAGGACTGCCCACTCCGCCAGGGTCGGATGACCGGCTGGTGCACTTGGTCAAAGACGCGCGCGCCGACAGTGCGGGAGTCGAGGCCGACCAGGTTTATATCGCCGCTGACGCAACGAATTTGGTGATGAGCACCAACGCCGATCCGGTATCGGTGAGCCGCGACGCGCTGTGGTGGATCTCCGATCAGGGCGTGCGCTATGGCATCGAGCTCAACGACTCGGCGCTCAAGCCACTGCACATCACCACCGCCTCTGCGCGCCAAGCACCCTGGGTGCTGATACGTACGTTTGCGCCGGGCCCGGCGCTCTCACGTGCTGACGCCCTTACTCAGCACGACACCCTCTCACCGGTGGCGGGGGCGGAGACACTGCCAACAAAAACACCCTGACCAGCAATGATGACGAAAATCTAGGACTACGAAACTAGCGCAGATATCGCGCATACCCGCTGATAGGATTAAAAATATGACCGAGCGCCCAGACCCCGAATTCGGCGAGAACCCGGCAGCGTCGCATCCCCCCTCCGACAGTCCGGGGAGCCCCGCAGAAGGCCCGGGCAGCGGCCCGCATCGCGACACCCCGACTCCGCAGCACGATCAACCGCGGGGCGGCTTTGGCTCAGCGCCCCCGCCCGGTGGGCCCAGTGGACATTCCCGCTTCGCCTGGCCAGATCGCCCGAACGAGGAACCCACCAATCCGGTTGGGCCCACGTCGACGCCGCCCGGTGTCCATCACGCCGACCCGGCCGGGCCGCCGCCGCGTCCGATGTTTCCCGTACCCGCGCCTAGGGAGAATCCATGGGCGAACCGTGAGGCCCCGGACAGCGACGACGCTGCCGATGAGGTGACATCGGTCGTCGACCTGTCGCAGACCGGCGGGTGGGAGGCACTGCAGCGCCGCCGTGCTGCCTACCCGCCCCCGCTGCCGCCGGTGGGCGGTAACGAGGGACAGGCCCCCGGCGCCCCGCAGTCTGGGCCGATGCATCCCTATCGTCCGCCGCTGCAATATGGTGAGCTGCCGCCGCCGCCGCGCCCCGTCCAATATGGTGAGCTGCCGCCGGCGCCGGGCCGTCCAGGCGACGGCCCACCCCAGCCGCAATGGGAGCCACCCGCCGGCCCACGCGACACCGAAGACGAGGCCTACTCCTGGTCGCAAGCGCAGGGATCTGGCACCAAGTACAACTACGTGGACAACATTCGCAGCAGCGAGTTGGTGCCCTCCAAACGCACCCCGCCGACGCGTGGCTGGCGCAAAGTGGTGTACCGGGGCACGTTCAAGCTGATTAATCTCGGCCGATCCGCGGATGAGCGTGAACAGGACGAGCTGGAAAAGCAGATTCGATCCCTACTGCGCGGCAAATACAAGATCGGTGTGCTCGGCAAGGGTGGGGTCGGTAAGAGCACCATTTCAGCCAGCGTCGGGTCTGTCTTTGCCCGGCTGCGTAAAGACGACAGGGTTGTCGCCGTCGACGCCGATACAGCCTTCGGGAAACTGGCCAGCCGAATCGATCCCTCGGCCTCCGGCTCGTATTGGGAGTTAGCGGCCGACCAGCACTTGGATACTTTCGCCGACATCCGTGGTCGGTTGGGCAGCAACGAGGCGGGTCTTTATGTCCTTGGCGGGGAATCCGCGACGGCGCGGCGCAGGGTCCTCGACAGTGCGGTCTATCAGGCGGCGACCTATCAGCTCGACAGGCATTTCACGCTGTCCATCGTCGACTGCGGATCGACTCTGGATTCCCCAGTAACCCGCGCGGTCCTCGACGACCTCGATGCTCTGATCGTGGTGTCTTCGCCGTGGTACGACGGCGCCTCAGCGGCCGGACAGACCTTGGAATGGCTGGCCAATGACGGCTACACCAGCTTGCTCAATCGCACGGTCGTCGTACTCAACGACTCCGACGGCCACTCGCCCAAGCGTGATCGCGCGCTGCTGATGGAACGGTTCAGTCAGGGCGGGCACAAGGTGATCGAGATGCCCTACGACGAACATCTGCGCCCGGGCGGGGTTATCGATCTCGCGGGCGACATCAATCGCCACACACACCGCGCGCTGTTGAAAGTGGCGGCGGCATGCGCTGAGCACTTCGCCGCCACCACCGATGGCCCGACGGCTCGCCGCGCCCACCGACGCCCTGAGGCGAATCAATGACCGCCACCGCCGATAAGCCGACGGCTACCGCGGCGGAGACAACGCTGATTCCCCCCTCGAGCAGGGTGTCACTACTGGTGGGGGATATCCAGCTCGATTTGTTGCTTCCAGCGGCGGTGCCGCTGGCTAAGCTCGTTGAGGCCACCCGCGACACAATCAACCGGAGACTCAACTCGCTTGGGGCAAAAGAGCTTCCGGGCGGCGCGTTCGTGTTCGCCCGCGCAGCGGGGATGACGATGCTGTCGGGGAAGCTGTCGCTGGCGGCGCAAGGAGTCAATGACGGTGAGCTCCTGGCGTTCGTTCCCGCCGCGTCGGCGCAGCGCTATGAACCCAACATCGAAAACGTCAGTGCCGCGATCGCCAAGTGGGCCAAAGAACATTTCCCGGCGGTGAGCGCGCTTGACGCCGCCAGGGTGGCCGTCGCGCTGACCTTGATCGCGTTGAGTGTGGCCGCCGGGCTGCTGTGGCGGCTGCGCTGGGCGAGTTCTGGCGGATGGTTGGTGCCAACGATTTTCGCGGCCACCGCGCTGGTGCTGGCCGGTGCCGTGCTGCTGGGCGCGCGCATGGGCGCAGACCGGTTTATTACCGCCTCGACCACCTGGGCGGTGGTGCTGGCGCTAGTTGCTGCCGGCGCCACCACCCCGCCCGGCGCCCACCCCGCAGCACCCCACGCCGTGTTGGCAGCAGGTGTAGCGCTGATCACCGCCTCGGCCCTGGGCAAGCTCACCGGCCGCAACTGGGTGGCTGTGACCGCGGTGGTGACGGTGTCGGCGGCCGGGCTCTGCGCTGCGGCCGCACGCATGTTTTTCGCCGTGCCGGGCCAACGCATCGCGGTGGTGGTGCTGGTGGCAGTGTTGACCGTCTCCCTGGCCGCACCGGGAATCGGGCGCCGCTTGGCGCGCGTGCCGCGGCAGAGTTTCGAGTCGATCACCGGCAAGGACATGTATGAGCGTTCTCCCAGCGATCCGGAGGACACCATTTCGCCTGTCGCGGACAGCCCGCGGGATATCACCCTGACCGGTGAGCAGGTCGGCGAGGTCGCCTTGCGGTCTAACCGAGTGTTGATGGGCCTACTGCTAGGAACGGCGCTCACGCAGGTGGCGGCGTCGTGGTATGCCATCCATCCCGGGGTGGGCACGCAGTGGACTTTTGTTGTGGTCGCCGCGTGCATTGCGCTGATCGCGGTGCTGCGGGCACGGGCTTTTCGCGATCGGCGCCACGCCATCACGTTGGTCGTTGGTGCGGCGCTGTCGCTGTTTGCCCTTCCCGCCCATTACGGCTTCGCTGCCAGCCCAGGCGCAACGGGTGCGGTCTTAGCTGCGGCTGCCGCGGTGGTGGGAATCGCGTTGGCTGCGTTGCTCGCTGGAGCGATCGTGCCCACCTACATGTTTTCTGAGCCGGTCCGCGAAGTCGTCGAGTACGCCGAATACGTCGCCACCACCGTGGTGGTGGTGTTCGCCGCATGGACCATCCACCTCATTCAATTCGTGAGGTATCACTGATGCGCGCCAAAGCCGCCGCCTCAGCGATGGGTGCGGCCGCGCTGTTGGTCGCCCATGTGATCGCCGCGCCGACCGCCATGGCCATAGCGCCTCCGGTGATCGACCCAGGGGCATTGCCTCCAGCTGAAACACCGGGCCCGAGCGAAGAAATGAGGCAGAGCGAAGCCTGCATCCTGCCCGTGGTGATCGCTGACCCGAACGTCGCCCAGCCCGCGCCGGGCAACGCGATGCTCAATGTCAGTCAGGCCTGGCAGTATTCGACTGGCGCGGGGGTGACGGTGGCAATCATCGACACCGGCGTCACCCCCAATCCGCGGTTCCCCTCACTGTTCGCTGGCGGCGACTATGTGCAAGGTTTGCCCAACGGTGGACTCACCGACTGCGACAACCACGGCTCCTTCGTGGCCAGCATCATCGCCGCCGCGCCGTCGAACCCCGCGGATCGGCCGGCGCCCAAACCGGCCGGTGCAGCTGCCCCTGCTGCGCCGCCACCGGTGCCGGCCAACCCAGCACCGCCGCCGCCGACGCCAAAACCACCGCCGCCCTCGACCGTCACGGTCACAGCGCCGCCCCCGGCGCCCCCGCCGCCACCGGAAGGCGACGCTCCCGCCGACGGCACCGGGGGCCCCAACGCGGGGCAACCGCTGGTGGCCGGACCGCCGCCGACCGGACCGGACGGCGTAGTGGGTGTGGCACCTGACGCCACACTGATCTCGATCAGGCAGGCCTCCGCAGCGTTCTCCCCAGCACATCCGACCCCTGAAGAGCACGACCTGCATCGCAAAGCCGGTGATGTGCTCTCGTTGGCCAAGGCGATCCGCACCGCGGCCGATCGCGGCGCCAAGGTGATCAATGTGTCGCTGGCATCGTGCACTAACGCGGCGGCACCGGTGAATCAGGACGCGCTCGGAGCGGCAGTGCGCTACGCCGCGGTCGACAAAGACGCCGTGATTGTCGCGGCCGCCGGCAACAGAAACGACCCGATACAGCGCGATTGCGGCCAAAACCCGGTCTTCAATCCGCTCAACGTCGATGACCCACGAGACTGGGCAGGGGTGCGAACTATCGTCAGCCCGGCCTGGTTCTCCGATTACGTGCTCGCCGTGGCCGCGGTCACCCCAGAGGGCCAGCCGATGCCCGATTCCATCAACGGCCCGTGGGTGGGGGTGGCCGCACCTGGCTCACGCATCATGGGTCTGTCGAGTGTCAATGGTGCGGCAGTCAACGCCTCGCCAGGCACAGATCCCGGGACCGGAAACGGGATTTGGGGCACCAGCTTCTCGACGGCTTATGTGGCCGGCGTTGCGGCCTTGGTCCGGGCCAAATACCCGAATCTGAGTGCCCACCAGGTGATTCGACGCATCATGGAGACCGCGCATAACCCGGCCCACACTGTGGACAATCAGGTCGGCCACGGGGTCGTGGACCCGGTGGCCGCGCTGACCTTCGATATCACCCCTGGTGACCCCAAACCTGTCGAGCACCTCAGCACTGCTTTGCATGTGCCGCCTAAGCCGCCAGCGCCCGATCTGCGGCCACGCAACGTGGCTCTGCTGGGCCTGGGCGGTGCGGTCTTGGCGGCCGGTGTGCTGTTCGGCGTCGTAGCCATCAGACGGAGGATGTCGTGAAAGCGCGCCCGGTCACCGTCCATCCCGCCTTGGGTGCTGTCCTCGGCGCCGAAGTGATTGGGATCGCCGCGTTCGCAGGATTGCCGACCTACCGATTCGGGTGGTGGCCCGCAGCGGCGATCACCGTAGTAGCGATGCTGCTGCTGTTCGTCTCGGTGCATCGACGCAACGCTGCGGCCTGGGTGCGCGATCGATCGCGCTGGATGCGTGAACGCCGGCACACCACCGCCGTTGCCGCCGCGGTGAACATCAGCCACGGCGGCAACCTCTACGGGGTGCGCACCGCCGATCACGAGGCCGTCACCATGATCGAGGTGGACGGCCGGCCGTACTCACCGACATACCTGCGAGGGTCAACGCTGGCCTTGACCGACAACCTATTACCGCTCGACGTGGTCATCGGGCTGATGGAACAACCCGGCGGACTGCACCTGGGCATCGACGTCGCGAGCGCAGGGTATCGAGTTCGCCCCGGCACCGGATACCCGCAGCTCTACAGCACGCTGTTGGCTGACCGGGGAGCAGCCGGGCAGCGCACCACCCATTTGATCGTGCGTCTGGACATCAACGAGTCGGTGCGCGGGCTGATGTATCGCCGCTCGATCGGCTCCGCCGCTGCGGCCTCGACCGAGAGAATCGTCAAAGCCCTTGAGCAGCAAGGGTGTCGAGCCCGAGCCCTGACTGCCGAAGAACAAGATGCCATGCTCGAGGACCTGAGTATGGGTTTGGCTTGTGCACCAAGGCGCCCCGTGGTCGTCGACGACGCCGAAGACCCCGAGGACAGCGACGGGTCCGCTGACGGTGTCGACGCGCGCGAGCTAATTGCAGCGAAGGGCCGGCATCGGCACACCGGCGCCGCTACGCGCACCGCGCCGAACCTTGCACAGCGGACACGGCCCAAAGCCGACGTCGGATGGAAAACCATCAATGCCAAACCCGGCTACGTCACCTCGTATTACTTCTCGCCCGAGGACATTACGACCGATTCGTTCAACAAAATGTGGTCGCTGCGCAGCGACAACGTCGTGCATGTGATGAGGCTGCGCAAAATCCCCGGCGGCCCCGTGAAAGTGTCTGCGCTGGTGCGCACCAATGACCCGCGCCCGCCAGAGCAGCCCCCAACGTTGTTCCTAAACACGTTGCCCGGCGACCAATACAACGCTGCACTGTGCGCTGCTCCCACGAGCCAGCCCGCGCTGCGTTTACCGGCCCGGACGTTGAGTGCCGTTGACGAGTTACATATCCCCGTCGGGCCCACCGGCATTCTTGTCGGCGCAGCGCTACGCGATGACAAGAAGGCGTGGCCACCGATTCAACGCGACGACTTAGTGATGTGGACGCTGACAGACCCGGCGCAACCAACCCGCATCGTTATGGACACCTCGGATTTCTATGTCCGCCAGCTGCTGATCCGGGTCGCCGCGGCGGGCGAACGCATCGCCATCTACTCCCATGAGCCGCAGCGCTGGTATTCGGTGTCACAAACCAACATCGCCGTGGTCGAAGCACGCCGGCCCGCTGAGTTTGTTCCCACGGTGATCGTGAACGACCGGGCTACCATCGCACCGCAGGCCGGCCTGTCCTCAACGGTCATCACTGTGGGCCTAAGCCCAACAGACGCCATGGTGCCCGATATCCACTTCCAGCAGACCTCGGAGTCGACCGTGCGTATCACGACCGCTGCGCGGACCGTGGATCTATCCATGGTGGTATTCCGCCAGGAACAAACGTGGACCGGTAACGCCTAACATCCGCGAAATTAGTGCCGGTCTCAAAACTATTGTACCAGTACCGCTTTCGCATCGCTTAGCATGCCACATCGGCGGTGCACCGGCGTGTACCTACACTGTTGCGGGGCGGCGGCAGGCCTGGGCAGAAAAGTGACACGGATTTGAGACGGAAGCGCGGATGACACGGTTTGAGACGCATGGTGTCGCCGCAGGTCAGGGAGCTCGAAGATGACATTCAGTTTGGGAATCGACAATTAGCGAAAAACCGTAGGGTCTCAAGGATTTAACCTTGAAGTATGGCCGCACAAAATAGCCTGATCCCACTTGACAGAGCCCGGCGCCACCGGCCGCCGGATTTGGCGGGTCTGTTCACCATTAGAGAAGTGAGCCAGGCCTGTGGCCTGCCCGGGCCGGTCATCATGCAGCTGGTGCCGCGGACGTGGGTGGAACCAGTCGGCTGGCTCTACACCGTCGACCAAATCAACGCGGCCATCGCGATTTCCGAAGACTTGCGGCGCCCATCGAACACCGATCCCGAGGCGGCGCGTGAGCCGATCCAAACACTGTCCTGCCAACGGTGCGCGGCCCTGACCCCAGTGGCCGACGCTGATGTTCGCGGCTGGTTGAACGTGGTGGATCCCGACAGCCGCATGCTGGCCGACCTGGATGGCAAGGACTACTGCGGAGAATGTGTGATGGCGTGCCCGAGCTGCAGCACCGCTGACAGCGACCCGCTGTGTGAGACATGTTTGGGTACACGAAGGGTGCCCAGGCCGCCGCTATCGACGAATTTCGTGCAGTCACCCCCTGAGCATCGGCCTTACCGTTGATGCATGGCAATTGCGAACAGCACTGAGGGTTTCCGCCCTCCGGTCACCCCTTTCGCCGGGTGGACCCGAGATGCCCAGGGGCGCCGGGTCCCCTTGGAAACCGCACCCCATGTGGGTGGATTCGCTCCGCCAGGAACCGGCAAAACACGCCGCTGGCTGGCCCAGTCCGCGGTGCTATGGCCAGGGCCGGCCTTTGTGTCATCCAGTAAAGACGATTTGATGCAGATGGTGGCTTCCCGGCGCTACGGCCCCACAGCGCTGCTCGACCTGCGGCCGATCACCGCACCGTTCTATCCCAAAGAGTATGTCTCCTACCGCTTTGATCCCACGGCACTGATCACTTGTCTTAACGACGCAAAAGCGACAGCGCAAAGCCTGCTGAGCACATCAGCTATAGCTATGTCTGGCAGTGCCTTTCGCCAAGGGTCCGACCCTGGCCCATGGGACCAGCTCGCGCTCGCCCCGCTGGTGTGCCTGCTTTACGCGGCCAGCCCCGCTGCGACCGGACAGGGGATGGAATGGACCCTGCAAGCGTCGGAGAATGTCGAAACCCCGATGTTTGAAGGCCCTTATCAAACCACTTTGGGTCCCGGGTGGGCCTCGGCAGCGGCATGGACGGGTGACCCTCTGTTTGAGGCGCGTGTGCGTGCGGTGCTGGAAATGGAACCCAAGCAGCGTGATTCGGTGAAAATGACCGTGACTAAGGTCCTCACCGCGTGGCTACTGACCACCGAGCGTGACCGCGAGTTCCCGCCCCTAGACTTGTCTTTCTTCGATGCCCCCGACGCCACGCTATTCTTGCTGACGCCCGCCGATGGGACGGTCGCCGCGCAGGCAATTGTGTTGATGGATCAGTTGATTAACCGGCAACGCATGAAAGTTGCCCAATGGGAGGAATTTCACCGCATCGGGTTGTTTCTCGACGAGATCACCAACACACCTATCCCACGGCTGCCGCAATATCTTGCTGAATCACGTGGGCTGGGGTGCTCGATTTGCTTTGCTGCGCAGGCTGGTTCGCAGCTGGACGCTATTTATGGTCCGTTGCAGGGCAAGGCCATCCGAGATGTCACGCCCGCAGCGCTGATCATGTACGGCTCCCACGAGCGCGATGTGATGGAATCGGCTGCGTTCTGGTCAGGCAAGGCCACACGCAGCCACCAAAGCTACGATCACAACTCAGACAACAAGAACACGAGCCGCCACTTCGGCAATGCGTTGGAGCCAGCGGAGTTACTACCCCGCAATATCGGAGAAGCGCGCCTAATCCCAAGGGGCACACCGGGAGAGATGATAGAACTCATCGATTTCGATGAATTCATCCTCTACCTGGACGAACTGCGCGCTGCACGTCGCCGCGCCGCGTTGTAGGTTCTAAGGTTCGGTGTCATATTCTCAGTTGAGATGTCACACGGATGTCATGTGACACGTACTTGAGACGCCCCGTCTAGCTGGCCGATGGTCTTGAGGCCCGACGGAAAGTCTGACTCATCGCCGTCCAGGCGGAAGTCGCTGTGAGGAAGCATTATTTGCCGCGCAACTCATTTGCCGCTGCCCACTGTCGTCGCTGACTCCGGCGAGCCCCGCTTTGCTGATAGAAGCCGGCGAACTATCACGTCTGGTTGCCGGGGAGAGCACTGTAACTTCCTGGGCCGACCGGAGGCGATGCTTTCTGTGGCGCAACCAACTCCGGCGATATTTGCAGGCGGGGGATCGCGGAAGGCCTCAAATAGAGGGATACCAGCAGTTATCCATCAAAGGCCCTGGGCGTGTTGTCCCACAACGGAAGGGGAGTGTGCATCGGCGTAGAGGCTGAATCGATGAGGGTATGGTCTCGGCAGCCACGAATTCGGGTCATTCGACTATGTAGGACATGAACTCCTCATGGGCTGTCCGGCGCTCGACCCATCTCCAGTTCGGTACGCCGGGAGGGCATCTGCGAGTGGCGGAGGTGGTGAGAATCAGACGATTTTTGGCACGGGAGATGCCGACAAAGAATACGGCGCGCTCCTCGTTGGGGTCGGCCCAGAACGTCTGTTCTTCGACGGCAAGGAAGATCACCATTTCGAATTCCAGGCCCTTGGCCTTATGCACGGTGAGCAGTCGAATCGCGTCAGGCTCGGCAAGCCGTCGTAGAGCTTGCGCTGGTGAGGATCCCGAATCGAGATGTTTGGAGTAGTGGGCGAGGCTAGAGTCGATGAGGTCCTCGACGCGGGTGCCGTAGGCGTATTCGGGCGACCACCCGCGCAACGCGTCCAGGCCGATCAGCTCGAGGTACCCGTCGATGATCCCGCGAACGGGTTCGGGTCGGCGGCAGTCGATCTCGCCGGAGTCGATCTGTGAGGACACGCGTCCCAGATGCTCCGTCACGCGCGCGACCAGGGTTTCGCTGTGGCTGGGGCCCGCGAGCCGTTCGGTGGTGGCGACAAGACGTCGGTAGGAGTCTGGTTGGTGCCGCGTGATCACGACAGTGAGCAGGTCGTAAACAAGCCGGGTGACGGGTTCAGCGAACATGTCTTGGTCGCGGGCTTCGTCGCGGTAGGACACTGCGCGGGCATCCAGCTCCGCTTTCAGAGCGGCGGCGTAGTCGTCGAGCTGTTTCGCGACGACTACTGCGATCTCCGCGTGCGGTGTACCCCCTTCCAACGCCTTGACGAGGGTTTCTGTGACACGCCTCGCTTCGTCGAATTCGTCAGCGGCTTCGAGCTTTTCGATGGTTCCGTCGTCGCCCTCGATACTGGCCTGAGGGACGGCGGCTGTCGGTTCCATAACGGCGACCATGCGGTTCTGCATGCGGCGCAGTACAGGTTTTGACCGGTAGTTCTGGTAGAGGTTGAGCGGTTCTGCGTCGAAGTCGATGGCGTAGCGGGCGTAGATGCCCTCCAGCGCGCCGGCGAACCGCATGATGCGCTGTTTGGTGTCGCCGACGGCTGTCAGGCGGGCGTCGCGTCCGCCAAAGAGGTCCTGGATGAGACCGTACTGATTGGCTGTGCAGTCCTGGAATTCGTCAAGGAACACGTGAGTGTAGGTCTGGCGAATCGCGGCTCGGGCAGTCGGTTCCTGCTCGATGATGGTGCGGGCCAGCGGGAGGAAGTCGTCAAAGCGAATGGTGCGGTGCTGCACACGGACCGTAGACACTGCGTAATCGGGGTCGAGCGAATCGGTACCGGTCAGCACTCCTCGATAGCGGTCGATCAGCCGTTTGGCGAACGCGTGGAAGGTGTGGCTGTCCAAACGTGCCGCGAGCTCGGGCCCGCAGCGCTCCGTGACCCGGCGCTGCAGGTTGCGTGCGGCGTCGACCTTGAAGGAGATGGCTAGTATGCGCTTTGGATAGCGACAGGTACCGGTCCGCAGCAGGAAGTCGGCGCGTTGCGCCAGAAGCTCGGTCTTGCCCGCGCCAGGGCCAGCGGTTACCGCCATATTGCGCATGGTTTCGCGTACTGCGGTGTCGGCGTTCGGTTCTAGGTCGATCCCGCCCACGGGTTTCCACTGCCCGGGGGTGATCATGCCGGTACGGTGGCCAGCGTTTTGCCCACCTGGGTCACCAGTCGTTTCAATGTCGTCGGTGTCCCGGCCTGCAGGTCCTCATCGCTCAGCTTGGAGAGGGCCCCGATGTGGTTGACCGGTTTGCTCGACTGCTTGAACAGCCGCAGGTAGTCATCGAACAGCTGCAGCCAGGCGGATGGGTATCCATCGGCCTTGCGATTCTTGCCCAGCACTCCGGTCACAGTCGCGTCGTCGGGCGCCTCACAGGTACCCGGGTCGACACCGTAGGCAGCAGGGAAGGACTTGAGCATAAGCAGATCCAAATCCAAGGGCGCGCAGAAGAACACGTTGTGTTCCTCCAGGGTATGTAACCACGATCCCGGTTTAGTGGCGGGGTCAAACTTGGTGTCGGAGTCCCACTTCGGTATCTGCTCGACATCGCGGCCGGCTAGAGCATTGGGCTGATGCTTGCGCAGTTCGGTTGCTGCGTAACTGATCCGCCCCCATCCGCCGCTGAACCGCCGCCAGTCAAGGTCGAGCAGCGTCACGTGGGGGATGCCCAGCCCATGCAGAAGTCGCCAGAAGTGGTTGACATGGCGACCCCCCAGTGGCGCGATCGAGACCGAGGCCTCGTCGTCGATGATGCCGTGGGCGCTAAGAAGCCGCGGTAAGACGATCTCCTCGGTGTCGCCCTCACCGAGTACGACCAACCGCGCGAAGTACACCTCGGGGAAGGCCTGGACAGCTTCTCGGACGAACTTGCGGGCTTCGCTAGCGTCCTCGGGGAGCAGAACCGACCGCACCGAGGTGCAGCGAGCAGAGTCCAGGCGCAGGTATCTCACGTCGTCCGGGTCGACGCGACGCATCACCGCCGGCGAGTGGGTGGCCAGCAACGCCTGCGTGTCGTGGCCAGCGCTCACGGTCCGCAGCGCCCTCACGATGCGCCCGAGGTAGTGCGGTGAGAGACTGTTCTCCGGCTCCTCCAGCGCGATGAGAGTGAAGATCGCAGGCCGCATCTTCATCGGGTCAAAGGCGTCGCTCTGCCCATGCAAAACATCATGGCCCATCCGCTGCAGGGCCAGCACCAGCGCGATGTACATTAACGACTTCTGGCCGTCGCTGAGTCGACTCAACGCCACCGCATTACCTCCCGGCGCCGGGGTGAACATCACGGTTATCAGGCGCAAGATGGCCTCGATATCATTTCCCCCGAATCCGATAGCGGCGGTGCTGAGGTAATCGCCCGCATACAGCGATGCCCACATCGAGGTCAGGGCCTGCTGGGTCATCTCGATGGCGCCGTGGCCAATCAACTCGTCGTTGATCTTATCGACATGCTCCTGGACCGCTTCGGCGGCGGCGCCGAAGTCGGCCGCTCTCAGCGCCCGCCCCAACAGTGTGGTCGCGGCGTAGGATAACTGGTCAGCCGGGTCGCGGCGCGCCGGCAGGTAGTGCACGTGAATCTTGTTGCGATCGGTCGGAGCCATGTCGAATGCGGTGACCGGTTGACCATCTCCGTCGACCACCACGACGTGTTGAATCCGATCCTCGACCTCGTCATCGATCAGGGCGGCGCTCAGCCTGATCCGCAGCGTCGCGACTGCACCGGGCGACTGCAGCTGCATATGGTTGAAGAAGCCTGGAACAGTGGGATGTTGAGCTGAGGTGTCGGCTGCCTCAGGGACCTCGAAGTCGGCCTCCAGCCACAGCGACGTCGCCGTCTGACCGGCCGTGTCGCAGTGAAAGTCGCTCTTGCGGACTCGCCGCAGCGACCGGTCGGCACCGAACATACGACACAGCCCCACCATCACCGCCGTCTTGCCGGCTCCGTTGGGCCCCAGCACGAACGTAACGTCACGCATCTCGAGGGTGGTGGGCGTCGGTCCGAAGGACTGGAAGTTGCACAACCTGAGTCGAACGAGCTTCATAGGTGGAACCCCTTGATGTCGAAAACGGCCTCGTCATTGTGAACTGCCCACCGCACTTCGCGCCCGCCGACACGACGACGTGCGCATAGGCCGCGCTCGACGGTCGCTACAGGCCAACCGAACTTTGCGCGCACTTGAGGTACACCGGTCGACTTCTGTGCGCGTACGCGGCGGACATAGTGGGCGTTAGTTGGAGCGGTATCGCGTGTAGACCCCGGGTCTTAGGTTTTCGCCGCGGGTGAGACGAAGTTGCCCTGGGCGCGTTCGCTGTTCAAGGCCGAGATGACGAGGCCGATACCGCCAGCGGCGGAACAAGGATCCCATGCATATGCAGGAACCAGCGGCGTGCCCGACTGCTTGGCAGGCAGACCAATCATCGCCGTAGACGTCGTCGTCGAGACCGACGGCGTCTCGAGATTCGGGTGTACGCAAGTCGAGAGCATCGAGCTCGTCGATCTGTATGTGTGGTGCAATCGGTAGGCTGCTTGCAGCATCCTGGGTGCGGTCGCGGCGGCTGCGCTAGCGGCGCGTTCGACTTCGTCCATGCAGGCCTTGGCGGAGTCGGCAAGATAGATGGCGGGCTATCTGCACTCCCGTGCCGGCGAGGTCACCGAGATGCTCGCTCGTTCCCGCTCCGTGGCGCGGCTCGATGGAGAATGACCGGCTGACCGAGGCCATCCAGTTGCGCGAGCGTGTCAATGAGCACTATCTCAGCGACCACGTCGGCAAGCTCGGCACTCGCACGCTATGCAGCCTCGTCGACGAGATCGAGTACGAGCAGCAGCAAGCCTCGTAGGCGTTGCGTCGAGTCGAACAGCGCGTTGATCAAGAGGGCCTCAAGGGCGTCATTGAGCCTGGCAGGCTCAGCTGGGATGTAGATCATCCATTGGACGGCGCGAAATGTACTGGTGCACAGCAGGAGTCCGAACGAAATATGAAGTGTTAATGAGGATCTGGATCGAGCAAAGCGTGGAACCGCTGGGACTCAGAGCGATTGCGGACGTTTGGTCGCCATTACATGCCCGCGCCCGGCGAGGTCCCGACGTGATCAACCGTCGCCTTTTCGACATCGGAGCTGAAGTGACCGCACTGACATGGCAGACGGCGGAGCGCCGGGTGAAAGCTTATCCCCGGGTTGGTTGTAGCCGGTAGCCAATGCTTCTGACTGTATGCAGGATGCGGGGTCCGTGGGTCTCGAGTTTGCGGCGCAATCCCTTGATGTGGGCGTGCACCAGATTAGCGTCGTAGGCGTCATGGCCCCAGAGTGCGATCAGGATTTGCCTGGTACTGACAATCCGACCTCGCTGCTCGACCAAGAAAACCAGTAGCCGCAGTTCGGTACGGGTCAGGTCCAGTGGGGATCCTGCTCGTACGGCCACCGAAGCGTCGAGATCCAAAATCAGGTCACCGCATTGGACGACGATGGGCAGGCGTCCGCGGCGACGCAAGACCGCGCCCACCCGCGAAATCAATTCGGCGAGTTCGAAAGGTTTGACCACGAAGTCGTCGACACTATCGAGCCTACCCAGCTGATCGAGCAGCCCGTCTCCGGCGGTGAGCGCCACTATGCCCACTGGGCCCCAGTTGCGGATGAGGGGAATTAGTTCGAGCCCATCACGACCGGGCATCATTACATCCAGGATCGTCACGTCAGGGCGAAACCCGTTGAGCGCGTCGACCAATCCCGCCGGATCGTCCTGGGTGGCGGTGCGGTATCCGACGTTGGTCAACGCCCCGCAGACCGCTTCGCGGATCGACTCCCGGGTTTCCACGACTAGCACCCGCGCCCCGCTAACGGGCCGTAACCCGCTTGTCTCCCTGTGCTGGGGCGGGCAGCGGAATCCCAAACGATCGCTCATCTCGCCCTGCGCCATCGGTGAAAGGCCGGTGCGGTGCCAGTGTTGTGTTCCCATTGGCGTCCTAAGCCACGGTGTCACGTGCAAGAACAGCGTGGTGGGCAACAGTCACTTCTGGCGTATGCTGCGTAGCCCATTGCGCGACTGGTGATTTCACTGTCATCACCGGATTCCTGTCACAAACCGGCTATGATTTGGAGTACGTGAGCGCCGATGGGCGGAGACGTAACTCCGGTCGCTGGGAACGCGACGCGTAACGACGGGTCGGCCGCGCGGCCCAGGGGTCTAGCCACGAGGCATTTTCGCCACCCCGGGGCATCCATGCTATTTCTGCAATGTCAGACACCTTCTGTCCTTTCGTGTGCGACCGGCGAGCGGCGTCTTGCCAGCTAACGGCCACGTCCCCGGCTGTGCGGCATGGCACTGGACACCCGCCTGAATACGAGCCGTCCCTTCGGGCGTCTCGCCAACTCCATTTTGTTTGTTCCGACGGGGCCGATCAGCTGCGCCAGTGGCTACACTATAGGCAACGTTTGCACTTAGTGCAATCCGTGGGCGGGGTTTAGGATTACGTCATGGTTGCTGAGGGTCTCGTTGAGCGCAGGCGACAACAGACCGCATACGACATTCACGTCAGTGCGCTGGAATTAGTGCGCGAGTTCGGATTCGACGCAGTCACCGTTGATGCGATCGCCGCCAAGGCACGCATCTCGCGGCGCACCTTCTTCAATTACTACCCCACCAAAGAGGCCGCGATGGTGCAAAGCCCAGAACTCCCCATCGCCGCGATTGCGGAAGCGCTGGACGGCCGGGTGGCATCGCCTCGCGAGGTGTTCATTGCAGTGGTGGATCTGATGGCCGATGCGTTAGAGGAGCACCATCCGCACCGACAGAACATGCGCTGCATGCTCGATGTGGCGTCAAGTCATCCCACCGTTTTAGCGGCCCTAATGGCCCGTATCGACATGATCAGCCACAAACTCATCGAGGTAGTGGCGCCCAGAATGGGCATGGCCGTTGACGCCGAAGAACCAGCTCTGATCGCGGCGTTGGCGAGCACCGCCGTAAGGGTAGGAGTCGAGCACTGGGCAAATGAGCCTGAAAACGCTGAACCCAGCTCGCCGGCAATGCATACCAGGCGGACGGCCACACTGATCAGTGCCATGTTCAGTGCTAAACGCTGAACATGGCAACCGCGAGGCGTCTGCGAAGGTGCTGCGACAGAGATGCGTCGCACCTGATTTGCAGCAGGCACTTTCACATTCTTGTGTTGCGCGCGGCTCGGCGCCGCAACAAACATCGACGCCCCACAGTGGCTATGAGATAGGTGATGGCAAGGACCGCCATAGTGTTGAGTAGGCGGATGCCGCCGAGATGGCTTCCCAGCACGACGGCTGTTGCCCACAAGGTCGCGGCGATTAGCGCGAAGCATGCGAAGACACGGAATCGCAACCGGGTGGCCCCCATGATTGCCGGTACAAAACCGCGACTCGGGTGAATCCATTTTTGCGTAATGATCAGGGTCACACCGCGGCGCCGTACCGCTGTGCGAGTTCTGCTAACCGTTCTGCTGTAACGCCGAAGCCATCTGGTAGCAAGTAGCCCGGCGCCGAACCGTCGACCAAGCCAGTAGCTAAGGCAGTCGCCAGCCACCGAGGCGCCTATCGCGAGGCTCAGTAGCACCCATATCGAACTGTGAGTGCCAGCATTCATCGAGAGCACCGTGGCGATGAGTACAGGTTCGGCCGGAACGACAAGGGCAGCGACAGGGAGTGAGGAGGCGATGACGATGGCGATCACCGCGAGATACACCAGTGGACCGTTAGGCAAATGCAGATAGTGGGTCGGGTCAGGCATTGAACCTCTCTGGGATAGTTGAAAGAGCAGTGGGTACGGTGTCAAATGTCTGGGCGGTGCGGCCGCCTATTGCGATCAGTTCCCTTGGTACGCAATCGAAGTGAGACCTGTGCCCGCGAAGGACGGCTCGCCCAGCATCGCCCTCAGCGGCGGAGGCTGTGCTCGGTGCGGACTGGCCCGCCCAAGCGGTTAGCGCGCGACTCCATCTATCGCCTGCGCTGCAGGCCGCGTCATGCGTGGCCTCTAGAAGCCTCCAGAAGGCGTCGTCGTGCGTTGTAGCATCTATTTGGCCCCGAAAAGTCAGCCTCGAATGGCAAGCGTTGGTTTTGCAGGAACCTAAGCTGCGTCGGACCAAGGGAATCGGGGCATTGCCGATCTCGCCCAAGCCTGGCCGAGTCGGTGTGCCTAAAGCCGTGATCGACCCTAATCTGAGATTGGTTCTCATCGCCACGCCGCTCGTTCGCCGGCCAGGCTCAGATCGAGCTGGGGCTGCAATGCCGCGCCGCCCCAGCTCGATCCCGTATCACCTAGACAACGCGTTGAGGCCGACGTCACCACGGTCCGGGGCCATGGAAGCCAGGACCAGGAGGGCCGCCGGGGCCAGGTCCCATTGGCCCGCCAGGACCGGGGGGGCCACCCGGGCCAGGCCCGAATGGCCCACCAGGCCCAGGGCCGAACGGGCCGCCTGGACCAGGCGGAGGGCAGGGTGCCAGTGGTGGACACGGCGGCGGCTCGGCCAGGGCGGGAGCTGGAGGCAAGAATGCCGATGCAGTCAGCCCGACGCCGAGAATCGCCAGGCTAAGTCGCTTGGCCCATCGTGGCCGTCGATTGTGGATGTAGTTCATCAAACCTCCCATAACAGCTGGTTTTGCAAAGAATCGATTTCGTCGAAGTGAGCCTTGAGTCACCTCCGACCTGAATAGCGACCGAACCAGAAGACAACAGACGAGGCGGGCATACAGCTACTGGCCTCTAGGCCCGCCCCCGGGCTGACACCACAGCAATGCTGGATACCGTGGAGCTGATTCACCGGGGCGCGCCGGGTCGCGAAGCTCGTCTGACTACAGGCATAGTCGATATGCACTAGCGGCGGGCGGCCAATCGCTCTGTGTGGCATCCTCTTTGCGCTGGGGCAACGCCCGACCATAGTTTGCATTCCACAGCGCGCCAGGTGCACTGTAACTCGGCGGCGATGCCCTCCATGCGGTGTTAAGAAGCCTAGATGCAGGAATGCGCCGCAACCCTCTGCGCTTCTTTTGATTATCGGCCGATCGCTCGCCGCCGATCGTGGGTATCGGACGCACATCGTCAGTGCTGGTGGCCGGGCGGGCGCGCCGCAGCGCGCCAGGCCAGTGGGTTGAGTTCGCGGTATGGATCCATGTCGCTGGAGCAGGCCTTGTCAGATCTGCTCAACATCATGTCTGCACGCCCCGTCATTGTCGCGCTCACTGTTTGGCAGAGTCGACCCAAAGCGCTATCGCGGGCAACCAGGCTCTTGTAGACATCGTCGCCGCCAACTAAGCCCACGGGGACGATCGGGTATCCGTTTTCCACCGCTAGGCGAACAAATCCACAGCGCTCGCGCCAGTTTAGGTGGTACTCCTCGCCTTTAGATTTGGCGATCTCGCGCGCCCCGCCGGGGAACACCAGAATGGTCTGGTTCTGCCGCATCAGTTCTCGTGTGGTTTCTCGAGCGCCAGTGCTGCCCGCGATGGCGTTAAACCAAATTACCGCGGCCGGCGCCCCCGTCGACCGCAAATTCGTCACCGCCGTCATCGATCACCTCGTGCTCCCCGCACTACGCGGTTAGAACGAACCAACGTCGGCGCTAGCGATCCTATTCTTAATCGCGGCTTGATATTCAGGCCCCTCTTCTCAAGGTCGTGGACTTTTTGGCGATCAGCGCCTTCAGGCGCCAATGCCCACCGCCAGATGGTTACACCGCGTCGGGATCGACGAGTCACAAAAACCCATGCCCCGATTTGTGGGCCTCCCGCGTCATCGGCTCACTAGGCGAAGGGACGGGTCTGCTGGAATATGGCTTAGCAGGTGCCAGTCTTCTTCGTGCCGGCTGAAAGTTCGCGATAGGTCCAAGCCGATGCGGGGAGACGCCCATACGCGTCGCTAGCGCCGTGGCCGCGCGTACCCTTCGCGAGATAAATGGTGGGAACAGGGTCCGCAGGAGTGTGCTGTTGAAATGGTTATCGAAATCTTCGAACATCGCCCGGAAATCGATTGTGCTCGTGCGGTAGGCCTCAAAGACGGCATCTAACACAGATTCGTCGAGGGGATCGTCGCGCGCGAGGGCGCTCAGGGCTTGGTAGACGGTGGACATCCAGTCGGTGCCGAACATGTCCTTGACCGGACCGCGGTAATGCTGGCGACGAAGGTTAGGTTCGAGAAACGTGTCGATTGCGTTGTCGTTATCGTCATTCAAGTCGATCGCCAGCATCGTCGAAATCCGTGTTATCTCCCGGCGCCAGTTGCCTAGGAGGTTCGAGTAGTCGACGAAGACGCGTGGCAGACGGCGCGTCTGTCTCTCGGCCAATAGGCTGTATTTGAGCCACAATGCGCCTGCCAGCTGCGGCGAGACACGCCCGTGTGCTGCCAGCGATGCAGCGACCTCCTGAGGGTGACGCACCGCGATCACGGCCATAACATCGTGTTGGGTTCGACGTGCCGCCTCGAACCAAATGTCGGACAACACCGTGATCCTTGGCTCCTTGATGATGAGCAGCGATGCCGCCGGCATGGTGCTCAGAAAAGCCGCGATCTCGGCGACGCTGGCGTGGTTTTGGTCTCCGTCGAACCGGCCTTTTTGTTGCAAGCGCGGTATCGGATCGGCCCAGCTGCTGCCTTTGCGGTACAGGATTGCTTCGTTGACATCGATGGCTTTGCGTGGCTCCCAGAACCCGGATGGGTTGGCCTGATCGGCGCCCACTAACGACGCAGGCAGAGTACCGCCGCATAGCGACAGCACTCGCGTGATCGCCGAGGTCCCGGATCGCTGTGCCCCCAACACAAACAGAGCAACTGGGCGCGGCGCCGTGTTCATGTGTGTGGGTGAATCGACCACGATCTCGACTCCAGGTCCGGTTCGATGCGACCCTCAGTACCGCCGTCTACTGCCAAACATGAATGCGGTAGCAACTTACTCCGCCACAATCGACTGGGCCCTGCTGAACATGTTGGGGCACAGAAGGTGTCGCGAAGGGTTAAGTAGCCGTCTCCGCTCTGCAGCAAGCGCCTCACGGAGCTGGGTATTTGACGCTGAACCCTCTGCGCCGCGCTGCAACATCGGCGCGACCGGCCCGCGCTGCGGGCCGACGGTAGCCGTGGAGGCGTCGAGTTCATCACCGTCCGGCCCCCGGGCGGATGTGCACAACCTGCCATTGCCGATTCAGCAGAAGGGCATTGGGCGTCGCACAGGTGTGGGGCAGAGGGCTGCGCGATCGGTGTTGATCGACCATGGGCGCCTTTTCTCATCTCGAAAGCGTTGCGGTGCAGTGATGCGGCGACGGTGATGCTAGAAAGCGAATCTGAAGTCGCGCTGAAGATATCGGCTCCGGCGTGATTTCTTCATGCTGGCTTCAGGAAGGTCGTGAGAATGTAAGAGGTGAACGATTCTCGTCGCCAGCCGCAGGGCGTTGGAAAACCCGGTGTACGCCCTAGCGCAGCGGCGCGGGTCTTGGTGGTCGAGGATGTGCAGGCAATTCGCGACATGGTCACCGAGGCGTTGACCAATGTCGGCTGTTGGACCGCTGTGCGGCCCGATGGGTCGGGACTTGAGGACATACTCAACGGATTTCGGCCCGATCTCGTGGTTCTGGATGTCATGATGCCCGGGCGTGACGGGTTCGAGCTAATTAACGTGATCCGCGACTGGGGCCCCGCCGGAATCGTTTTGCTCACCGCCCGTGACGGGCTGCCCGACCGGCTCCGCGGGCTCGATAGCGGTGCTGACGATTACATTGCCAAACCTTTTGACATGGCCGAGCTGATCTCCCGCGTGGCCGCGGTGCTGCGCCGCCGCGGCCAACTGCCCGCCGTTGTCCAATACGGAGATCTGACATTTGACTTCGATGCCGCGGTGGCCATACGAGATGGATCGCCGCTGGCCCTCACCGCCACCGAACTTCGTCTGCTCGAATTCTTAGCCAAGCAGCGCGGACGCATCGTCAGTACCGGGCAGATCTTAAACGCTCTATAGGGATATGACGCCTATGACGCCAACCTGGTGCATGTTCACATCAAGAAGTTGCGCGCCAAACTGGAGGCCCACGGGCCACGCATCCTGCACACTGTGCGCGGCATCGGCTACCGTCTGCAGCCAATTCGGCCGTGAGCGATCAACCCAAACCGGCGTTGCCCCACACGGCTACACCGTCGCTACGGTGGCGCGTTGCCCTCATGGGGTTGGGATTGCTCTTTGTGCTTTTGGTGGCGCTTGGCATCACCGTCGATGCGCTAGTACGTGTGCAGACACAACGTGACGTTGAGGACAAAATGATCTGCACCGCCGCACGCGCCGATGCGAATACCCCGCCGGACCGGCTCGTGTCACTGCTTAGTGGCGGCGGAATCCGTGCGCTGCTCATAACGACAGATGGCAGCACACACGGCGACAACGGCATTCGACTCGATTCGATCAGCGGAGAGACCGTGCTTCCGCCATTGCCGTCACCGCCACCAGGCTGGCCACCGTTTCCGCCAATACCGCCGGGCTGGCCGCCACCATCACCGGGCTGGCCGATGCCGTCACGATCTGGGGAGTCGCCATGGGGCACTGCCACTGTCGTGGTGCACCCGCTACCATCGGGCGGTCGGGTGATTTTGGTCGCCGACACTACCCAGGCGACGCTGTTGATCCGGCGCTTGCGTGAAGTCATGATCGCTGGGGCCTCGTTGCCTTGGTACTCGCCGCTCTGTTGCTGTCCGCAGCCACGCGTGCCGCCCTGCGGCCACTGGACCGGCTCACCGTCCTGGCTCGATCCATCACGACCGGCGACCCCGGTCAGCGACTACGACCCGACAGGTCTAGCACCGAGCTGGGGCAGGCCGCAGCTGCTTTCGATGAGATGCTTGATGCTTTAGAGGCCTCCGAACAACGCACTCGTCAATTCCTCGCCGATGCCGCCCACGAATTGCGCACACCCATCACTGGAATTCGCGCCGCCGCTGAGCAACTCCTCAGTGCTGCGACCGAATACAGCGACGATGAGCAGATGAATAGTCAGTATCGACGCGCAGCATTACTACTCGATGAGTCTCGCCGGGCTGCTCGATTGGTCGCCGAGATGCTGGTCCTGAGCCGCATCGACGCCGGCGTGGCATTGGACCTCTGCGAGACTGACCTCGCCGAAATTGCCCACGCCGAACGAGAACGCGCAGCGCTGCTTTCACCCGGAATAACTATCACATGCGCCGGTGAACGAAGTGTGCCGATTCGCGCCGACCGAATTCGGGTAGCACAAATCGTGTCGAATCTTGTTGATAATGCCCGGAGACATACTCCCCCTGGCGGGCACATCGTGATCGAGGTGCGCACCATCAGCGATGGTGATCCAACCAGCGGCAGGGCGCCTGGCGCCCGGTTAACCGTCACCGACTCCGGACCAGGAATCCCAGATCCTCTCCGGGAGCGTGTCTTTGACCGGCTTTTCCGTCTGGATACTGCCCGCGACCGCGACCACGGTGGGGCAGGACTGGGTTTACCCATCGCTCGCGCGCTCGCGCATGCCCACCGCGGAGACCTCGTATGCTTATCACACCACCCTGGTGCACGCTTCCAGCTCAGTCTGCCGCTGGACCCCAGCGAGCATAATTGAGCCCGGTGCAGGCTAGGGCGTGCGGGATTGATGCTCCCTCAACGAATCTGAGCGTCAATCGCGACGGGCTGTGCTGGCTTTGTCGCTCTCGATGTCCATTGTCTTCGCCGCACGACGGTTTACGCCTAAGGGTTCGATCGGACGCATCTCATCTCCGGTGTCACACCAAGCGCGTTATCATGCCGCCCGCCCTCATACCTTATGGCCGAAATACACTCTGTTGGCGGAAAGATACACACACGCGCGCGCGGTCGCGGGTGTTTGTTGACTACGCCAACCTGTTGGACGACTGGCCCACGAACTCTCACAATTTGCTACTGCGCTCGCGGTCAACCTCTGGCCTCGAGATGAGAACGCAATCGAACAGTTTCTCCGACACGATCTTCGCCGCCAGCATTACCGCGGTCCGGTCAAGGACCTGTTCGGCACGAACTGGATGTCCGCCTTCTATGAAACACAGCGCGCGGCCGTGCGGGACGAGCCATGGGGATGTCTCGGCGCGGGACCGCATCTATGAAGCCTATCGCGCGAATGAGCACGATTCCGGACGGCGTTCAAGGATTTTCAAAAGTCGGTTCGACTTCAAGAGCGGCCTGAGTCGGAATCTGTTCCTGCCCTTTATAACAAGGCGGCTCCGCGCAGTCACTGGGGTAGCGACACGCCTCGGTATGGCTCCCCTGCGAAGGCGATATCTCAACCAAAGTTGAACCGACGCACCGAGCTGGGCACAACGCGCCGGACCACCGAAGTGTCTACCGCTGAATCCCAGCAGGCCAAAAAACCACTTCCGATGCCGTGCCGGCGTGCAGGCAGGGACCGGCGCCGTGTCGAGCGTGCTGATGGGATTGTTCTGGGTAAGCGCTATGCCCATCCGCTCCGAAGGACCTTTATGGGGTGGTTGCCTCAAGCGGATGACTTGAGGCAACCACCCCCGTCAGTGTGGGTGCTGCGTCGCGCGCGTTAGGGATGTGGCGGCGGCGGCGCTCCCGGCGGTGGTGGTCCACCCGGTCCCGGGTGTGGTGGCCCTGGGTGAAACGGGCCACCGGGTCCAGGTGGCGGGGGACCCGGCTGCCCTGGTCCTGGTGGTGGCGGTGGAGGGTCGGCACTGGCGACAGCCGCACTTAAGCCGGCGGCGGCCACACCCAGGGCACTGGCCAACAGCGAACCAGCGATCAACTGTTTAATCTTCATGTTTGATACATCTCTCCTATCGATTCGTCGGTGTTCACTACAGCCCGCATCAGCCGCGGCCGAGATGGGTCCACGTCGCTGCGGGACGGGTCTCGGAGGAGGTGCAGGCCATGCGCCAATTGGGCTCGCGGCTTGGACGTGATCGTCGCGTTCGCGGCTCACCTGCGCGATCAGCGTTGTCCCGAGGCCAGCGGTGGCCCACCCGGGGGCATAACGGCTGCACCGCCACGCCTGCCTAGTGGCGGTCGTTCGGCGGTGGGAGCGCAAAGGCCGCTGATGGCGGGGCGGCACTCGATCCACCGGACGATGGCGCCGTACATTCCGATGGTAGTGGCGGCGGATATCAGGGCCCGCTGGGGATCGGTCATCCCAAAGCTCCTCTAGGAGAGGGTGAGTCAAGATCATGCCGAGCACCAGACCGGTAACGCCGACGCCGACCCCGACACCGCACGGGTGACGCGGCAGGAGCGACTCTTCGCGCGCGGCCCGCGCCGGTAGCGGCGCCGTTTGGCCGCCCGGGGCGGCAATGGGAGGTTGTGCGACACGGCGACAAGTCGTCACCACTCGCACCTCAACTCGGCAGCAGCACTGTCAGGTTGTACGTCGGACATGGAGTCCTCCACACGTGTGAATCGCTGCGACGACAGCAAGGGTGGGACTCGAAGCTGAAGCTGACCTGAAGACGTTGAACCGGGGGATTGACGCGAGTACGCACCCATGATGACGCGGGTCGAAGGCGCCAAACCACGACGAACAGTCTCGTTGAAAAGTGGGTCCCGGCCGCCCCTTCGCTGCATCATTGATAGCCCCGTGTCGCTAGCAATGGTGAACACAACACCGCGAAATAAACTGTCGCCACGGCGGATTCGTGTCGGACACTCGCACGTAGCGGGCTACGTTATCCAGCTGAGGGTGGGCGAGCCAGTACCCGTCGTTTAAAGCCGTATTTGTTGGTGAAGCCGTCGGCGGCGCGGCGTGCGGCACGGCCGCCTGTGGGCATGCCGCTGAGCACAGCATTAGGTTCGCCGTGTTGCCCGGCGGCATAGCTGACGGCTCCTGCTGGGCCGGCCGCTTCGTCGAAGGCGCCCGATCCAGTTCCCCAACTGGATGGCACGGACAATCCACCAACTTTGGTGGCCGATGCAAAATGCGCTGACACTGCTTGGCCGCCAAGGTTACCCAGGCCCAAGTGGGCAAACTGAGGGGTTGGGAACCAGGCGCCGCTCGCGCCGGCCGTTGTCCCACCGGGCCCAGTTGTCAACTGCTGCCCAATCGACATACCGAAACTGGCCAGACCATTCGAAAAATATGCAAGACCTGTCGTTTGTTTGAGTATCGTGCTGTAGTTGGAGGACGTGAGTCCGAGCGTTGACGTCAAGGTCGTTGATGCCGTGGATGTCGCGGATGTCGTCGCCGATGTGGATGCGGACGCTGACGTCGTGGAGGACGTAGATGTCGCAGCTGATGACGAGACCTGTTGCGCTGCTTCTGATGTCGTGGACATGGACGCCAACTGGGTGGTCGTGGACGCGGCGGTCTGCGCCGAGTTGCCCGCCGGTGTGGCGGTCGCTCGGGCAACCGCGGCAGACTGGCTAGCGCCCCCGTCCGTGGTGGCGGTATTCGACGGTGAAACAAATGGCGACAGCTGCGAAGCGCTCGCCGATGAGGCGGCATAGCCGTACATGGCGGCTGCATCTTGAGCCCACATCTCCATGTATTGGGTTTCGGTGGCCGCGATCGACGCGGTGTTCTGCCCAAAGAAATTCGTCGCGATGAGCGTCATCAACAGTGTCCGATTGGCCGCGATCACGGGCGGGGACACTGTAAGCATGAACGCGGTCTCGTAGGCGGCGGCCGCAGCTCGGGCCTGGGTGGCTGTTTGTTCGGCCTGGGCGCCCGCGGCGCCCAGCCAAGTCATAAAGGGGGTGGCCGCCGACACCATCGATGCTGATGCGGGCCCGACCCAGGGCCCGCTGCTCAGTTCTGAGACGATCGAACTGTAACCGCTGGCAGCAGCGTTGAGTTCTGCCCCCACTAAATCCCATGCCGCGGCCGCAGCCATGATCGGCGCCGAGCCCGGCCCTGCATACATGCGGCCAGAGTTGATCTCTGGCGGTAACGCCCCGAAGTCCATAGCGGTGCTATCCGCCGAAAGGGGGACGGGCCATCACGGTGAGGCGCACGCCGTAGCGGGGTCCGCGACCGCCAGTTTCGGTACCGGCGCCGGCAAGTGGTAAGCCGCCGAGTAGATTTCCAGCTCCGTTGGCTTCGGGGGCAGCACTGACGGTGCTGACTGGCACGGCATGGCTGATCGCCGGTGTCGCGCCCGTGCCTGCCCAGACTGGCGGCACCGACAGCGGCCCAACCGCGGTGGCGTTGCCCAACGCCGCCGCGACGTGAGCACCGCCGCCCAACATTCCTCCCAGCCCGCCCAGGCCGGGCAGTGCTTTGGCCGCGCCGGCGGTAGCATTGCCGATCAACCCCATCGACTTCGCGATCTGCACACCACTGTTGGCCATGCCCACACTGAAGTACGGCAACCCCTCGGTGTTGTAGAACAATCCCGCATAAGGGCTGTAGCCGCTGATCAGCGAGCCAAGATTCGTCGGCAAGCTGGTCTGTCCGGTCAACAGATACCAAACATTGGCGAGCGGGTTTGACGACGAGCTGCTTGACGAGCTGCTCGATGTCGTACTCGATGACGAACTGCTCTGCGTCGCGTTCGACGTTGAGCTCGACGAGCCAGCTGAGGACGCTGACGACGCGAGGCTTTGCAGGGTGTTCGGCACCTGCGACATGGTGGATTGGGCGTTGCCGGCCGACGTCCCCGTCGCCGAGGTGACCGCGGAGCTTTGGGTCGCTTGGGCGCTCGAGTTGGTCGTCTCTGGCGCATCACTGAATGCCGTCACTTGGGTCGCCGACGAGGACTGCCCTGCATAGGTGTACATCGCGCTGGAGCTCTGGGCCCACATCTCGCCGTACTCGGCCTCGTTGGAGGCGATGGCGCCGGTGTTTTGCCCTAAGACGTTTGTCGACACCAGCTGGGTCAACTGGGCGCGGTTGGCCGCCACTTGCGCCGGGTGCGTTACCGAGGACAGCGCGGTCTCATAGGCCGCCGCGGCCGCCGTGGCTTGGTTGGCGGCTTCCTCGGCCTGTGAGGCGGTGGTGTTCATCCACTCCACGTACGGACTGACCGCATCGGCCATTGCCGTTGAGGCCGACCCCAGCCATTCCTCGCTGGACAATTGGGTCACCGCACTCTGGTAGCCCAGAGCCGCCGAGTTCAACTCGGCGGCAAGCGTATTCCACGCCGAGGCAGCGGTGGTCAGCGATGTCGCACCTGGCCCCGCATACAGTCGTGCGGAGTTGACTTCCGGTGATAGCGCACCGTAATCCACCATGGCGCGGCCCCTAACTGGCTTCGGGTTCGGCTTTGGCCAGGTTGGCCACCACGGCGGGCGCTTCTACAGCCACAGTGGCCCCTAAGACACGCGCCAGGATGTCAAGCGCAACCACGGCTTGCCCGTATACCGCATGGAGTCTTGCGCTCTGGGCGTTGAGATGTGCTGCTGTTACAGCGGATATCACGTCTCCGGCAGCGGGCGCGACTCCCATCGTCGGGGCTGCCGCGGCCGCATAACGGGCTGCCAATGCCGAATTAGTTCCCTGCAAATTGCTCACCGCCGCCACCAACTCCGATAGCTGCGTCGCCTCGAACGACATGTCGCCTCCTCAATGATCACTAGTCGCACTGATGCCAGGACCGTATGAGGCGAATCTGAAGTTGAACTGAAAAACCCAGTGCAGCAGCATGTTTTAACCTGGTGTTTCCCTATAACCGCAGCAGCAGGCTCAGAATCGCGCTGAAAAAAACTCACCACCAGGGCACCGGGGCGCGTGCAGCAAGACAGCCGCGATGACTTCCAACCGCAACGAGGACCGACTAACCCAGCGCCCCTAGGGCTCACTCGCCGTCGCCATTTGTCATACCCACCGACTGAACCCGCGAGGGTTGCCCGAGGCGGCATCAACTGGTTGGCATCACAGCTAGATCCGGTCCGTATCGTCGGACTCGTATGCGCGCGACCATGTTTCGCTGATGGCCGTTCCGATCAGTGTGAGTAGCCGCGCCGCACGTCCGTGGGTCCGCGCCGAGGCTGCAGATGGGCGCTTCCAGTCAGCAGCTCGCGCGGTATCGAAATCTGTTTTCCCGCCGCATAGTTGACTATTGCTCCATCCTGGTGCAACTATTGCCGACGCAAGCACCTCGCTAGGTGAGGCGTCTATACGGACAAAGGCCACTGACCCCGAACGTCGAAAGACGCCCCCGGTCAGGACAGCTCTTCCCGGGCTAAGGGTTGAGCCTAAGTGGCTTTCGGTCGCAGTGAGGGCCGAATACGCCGTGTCGTGCCAAAGCTCTGACGAAAGGGGTCGCGGCCCGCTGATGCGCCGAGTCGTTTCTTCCCCGTCTACGCGATAGATCGGCGACCCCGTGCGCCCCGGCTGTAAGGAGGTGAGGGAAGTGAGTCCAGCTGATAGACCCTGTCCGAGACCCGGAATCATTTCACCCCGAGCCGGCCGCTGTTGGTTTTAGCGACTGAATCGCGCTGCGCCACTTCGAGACACACGCGTACCTCCCGTCGTGCGTGTGCATCGATGTATACCCCGACACCTTAATCGGGAGCTCACTTGCTCTGCGTAAGGAGATGTCCAATGTTTTGCACGCACACGCAGCCAAAGATGCTGACCGCAACAACACAGCGTCAATGGCACCTTACCGTCGCGACGGCCGCCGCATCGAAGGCTCGCTCGACCAGCCTGTTGACCGGTGCCCTTCGCGCTCGCGATGGCACGTTATTCTGCGTTACTGCAACGCGTTTCCCGCCTGCATCCGGCGCGGCAAACCGCGGGAAGACGCATCACATCGGTGAGGTGGGCGACGCTGCACTGAGCGCCTGCGGCCTGGGCACCTTCGCCGATTCACCCACGACCACCGAAACGCGTACCGCGGCCGCCAGCTGTCGAGGTCGAGGGAGCCATGATGGTTGACTACGGTGCGCTGCCGCCTGAAATCAACTCTGCTCGCATGTATGCCGGCGCAGGATCAGCCTCGCTGGTAGCTGCAGCGAATAGCTGGGAGGGTTTGGCCACTGAACTGCGCGCGCAGGCGACCTCCTACAGTTCGATCATCTCAGGACTAGGCACCGATCAATGGCGCGGTGCCGCGTCGACATCGATGGCCACTTCCGCGGCGACTTATGTGGCCTGGATGAACACCGCCGCCACACAGGCCGAGCAGACGGCCAGCCAAGCCACCGCGGCCGCGGCGGCCTATGAGGCGGCGTTTTCTATGACGGTGCCCCCAACTGTGGTTACGACCAATCGTTCCCAGCTGGCGTTGCTCGTCGCCACCAACCTTCTCGGGCAAAACACGCCGGCGATAGCGACTAACGAGGCTGAGTACGCCGAAATGTGGGCCCAAGACAGTGCAGCGATGTACAACTATGCCGGTACGTCGGCCACGGCCACCCAACTGACGCTGTTTACCGAGCCCCCTCAGAACACCACCGCCGCCGGCCTCAGTAACCAAGCCCAGTCGGTGAGCCAAGCAACAGGTACCTCCACCGCAACGAGCACGCAGTCGACGCTATCCCAGGTGGTTTCCACAGTCCCCAGCACGCTGCAGGGGCTGGCCTCACCTGCCTCGTCTGCTAGTTCGTCCGCGTCATCGAAGGCCACCCTAGCGTCATCGTCATCGTCATCGTCATCGTCATCGTCGTCGGCGTCCTCGCTTCTCTCCGAACTCTGGGACGATTGGGGCCCCGATGCCAATATCTGGAACACGATTTTCTCGTCCGGGTTCTACATGCCGGGCAACTATCTGGGGACTGCCGCTGACTTCATGGGCCAAAGCCAACAGGCGGCGGCCGGAGGCTCGAGTGCAGCTGCAAGTGAGGGACTCGGCTCTGCGGCCACAACCACGCTCACGGGCGCGGGGTGGAGCGCGCCGGCTGGGTGGGGCAATGAGATCTCTGCAGCACTGGGTCGAGCCGCATCGATCGGCCCGTTGTCGGTGCCACCCAGCGTGATTGACGCCGGCACGAGCACTCCGATCGCATCAGCGTTGACAGCTAGCCCAGCCAGCACCCAACCGGCGCTTACGGCCGGGATGCCGGGGATGCCCGGGATACCGATCACCAACGTGCCCGCACATAGTGTGATGAGCACGCCGCCCAAATATGGATTCCGGCCCACCGTGGTGGCACGTCCACCGGCCGCCGGCTAACAATCGGCATGGCACTCACCAGTTTAACCGCAGCGCTGTCAGTCAGTACGGCATCTGGCTGGCGCGCGGACTTCGCTCAGCGCTGGTGCGCGCCCTTGCTACTGCGGCCCTTGGGGCGGTACCCACTTCGCTCTGAATTATCCTCAGCGGTATCGGATTGGAGGCCCAAGTCGCGTCTTCCGCTCACAGCCTGGCGCGCGCTGCGCACTAGTGGGCGTTTGTGAGCTAAGGCTTGGCCATAACAATTCCGTTGCGCCCTATCAGGGTTGTGGCCATTGCGGGTGGTGAGGTCGTGGTTGTCGCTCGTGGCCAGGATCCACATGGTTCAGTGGTTCGTGGGCTGCCGAGTTCTTCACACAGGACGACACCGTGCGGATCGATGCGTATTTCGCAGGCCGAACCTAGGTTTCAGGACGGTCGACGCAGCCCACACGGTCGGCGGCCTCAGCTGCCGACAACTCCTGGTTAAGCAGGATCTGCAACTCGTCAGGACTGAATGTGGGTTCGGCGTCCCAGGGCGCGTGATCCAACCGGTTTCACTAAAGCCGGAAAATAGTTGGTCGCACATGACTGTCCTCACGAAAGAGCAAGCGGCAGTGGAAATCCCGGTGGCCTGCAACACAGATACCCGTTTCCCGGGCTGTTCGTGGGCGCCGTCGCCCTGTCTCAATGACTGCCTGTGCTGATAGTACCGGCGTCCGCCTCGGACCGCAGCCTTCCGGCCGTGCTGAGACAGGGTCGATCGGTTCTTGCAACGCAGCGCTTGCAGACGTTTCAGGCGGCGTTTGTCGGACCGGTCTTGACTTCAGGTATTGGTCGGGCAGTAAGCGATGAAGGGCCGCGATCGGGATATCTGCTGAGATTTATTGGCGTGTCGGCAGCCGCTACAGTGTCAACAACCTCGCCGGTATCGCTTCCATGATCGGCTCTGACCGTCGGTCAACATCACAAACATGGCTGTGCTCCTACCCTTCAACACGCTCTCGTAGACTCCACCGCGCGCGCTGCCTCCAGGTGGAATTCAGATTCGCTTCCTACCCTAAGCCCACACTGCAACGGTCTATTGCCATGCGAAGGGAAGCGATGCGATGGGCGAAAGCCAACCGCTAGGCCAGGCACACGCTGTCATACCCGACATCCAGCTCGGCCCGTTGGTCGTTGCGCTCGCCGGCCAAGCAGCTTGTCACACCTCAATGATTTCGGAGCGGTGGGCAACTGCTCTCAGCCCGGTCTAGCGGGCGCTGTTCTTTCACCCGCCAGCCACGCCGCTCGATACATTCTGCTCGGACACTTGCGGCAGAGCATTTCCATTCGCTACTGCCGCCCTCACCGGAAATACCCAAACACCGCCAGCACCATCGGATTTGAGATGGACGCAGCGACGGCATGCGGTGATCATCCGGCCAGATCACGGTGCGCCCGAGCGCGACCTGCTGACCTCGCACGCGAACACGGTGTGCGCGTGACTGTGTTTGACCAGCGCGGGCCAACCGCGCGCCCGGTCGACGTAATTGTGTTGGGCATGCGCCGGTCCGGAACGTCAGCGCTTACCCGGCTGCTCTCGCTGTGTGGCGCTAGCCTGCCGGCGGGAATGTTGGGTAGCGACGCCACGAATCCCCTTGGCTATCGGGAACCACGGGCATCTCTTCTTCTCAACGGCGCGATCCTCTACCGCCACGGCAGTGCCTGGTTCGACCCGTCGCTGCGCGTACTCGAAGAGGGCGCGTTTGACGCCGAAGTGACGGCTGCCTGCATGGCCGAGATGGAAGCTTTTCTTGAGAAGACCTCATCCGCACCGCTTGTCGTTATTAACGATCTGAATATTGTTGTGCTGTCGGACATGTGGTTCGAGGCTGCGCGTGCGGTCGGATTCGATGTTGCTGCCGTGATGGCAGTGCGCTATCCACAAGATGTTATCGCCTCGCTTACCGCGGCAACTGGCCCTCAGCAGAACTGACAAGTGCCCTATGGCCAAAAGCGAATCTGTTGGCCGAAAGGCACACGCGTGGCGTACCGCGTGTGTTCGTCGACTACGCCAACGTCCGTGACGACTGGCGCCGCGAGGTGAGCCGGATCTCTGCGGCACTTGGCACTGATCTCAGCGCCCAGGACGACAACGCTATCAACGGGTTTCTCAAGCCAACGCTTCGCCGCCAGCGGTATCGCGGGCCGGCGGCAGACCCCTTCGGGGCGGATTGGGTTCCCGCGGTGTACGACACGCTATGCGCGGCCCCGCAAGATGAGGCATGGGATGCGGCTGTACTAGACGGCGGCGCCTATCAGGCAAGTGAGCGCGCTTCCGGACGGCCTTGAAGATTTCCGAAACAAATTCAACAGTCCGTCTTTCCGGTTCCTGCGCCCATCTATCATGAGGCCGATCCTGGGGGTGTCGCGATGGCGCGCCGGCGAAGAGACACATGGGCATGAAGGATCCTGCGCCTTCAGCGGGTGCTGCGGACAGCGCGAAAGGGCTTCCTTCCTTGACAGGGAAATCGTCCGAGGAATCCTGCGTTGGTTCGGCGAGTTTCTCAAACGCCCTTACGCGCGGTATACCGTGTCGGGACTCTGCGATCGCACGTCGGTGCAAGACTGGATCTGCGAACGCTGGGTGTGAACGGATCTGATGAACAACACACGCAGGTCAGCGCCACAGCCTGAGCTGCGCTGCATCAGCAGCTTACCCGGACGAAATCGATGATGGCCGATGCTGTTTCGGGCGCTGCCGACGATCTCGGAAGATCGCGACGACTACGCCAACTATTGCAGCTTTGCAAGCGCGTGTACCGCGGTGCATTGATTATTGCTTCCTGCCGACGGCGCCCGTTGCGGCCGCGTCGTGCTATGCGCATGGATCTGTGGGAGTTGGCCGGACGTTGGCAATCGCGCGCTTCGGACCTGGAGTACTGGGGCGACAAAACCACCGCGGACCAGGTCCGCCGCTGCGTAGGCGACCTGGTCGCCGTGATCTCGTCGCGAATTCGATGACAAAACTGTGAAACTACCTCACCTCATAGGAACGCCGCCAGCGCAGATGCTGAAGCTGGCGTCGAAGCCGATAGCGACCGCGCAGGAATGTCAACGTCGCTGCCGGCGCGGCGCAGAGGTTAGGGCAAATCGACAATTGCAGCGCCGCTATGCAAATGACGATATTGCAGGCGAAAGGCCGTTAACCACACCTGTTCCAATGTCACGCCGTCCCTGTGCCACCGCTGGCTGCCAGAGAAGGTCTAAATTCCGGCCCACGTCGGATCGAGGGTATGCTACCAGCGCACTCCTGCTGTGTTCCCCTTCTAAACGCCTATGCGTTTGGGCATCACGATCGGCTTGAAGCCGTACCTGGGCCCGCTGCCGTAGGCGCCGGCGCCCTTCGCTGCGGCCGCCATTGCGGGCATGCCGGGCATCGCGGTGACCGACTCGGTGGCCTCAGAGCCGACGGTCCAGCCTGAGCCCTCGATTGGGGCGGTGGCCGAAGCCGCCGCCGCCGCGGGGGCGGCCGACGACCAGCTGGCCGGTACCGAAAGCCCGCCGACCGCCGATGCTTCGCCGAGGCTCGCCGCGGCCGCCGCGCCCAGGGCCCCTGTCGGCGTTACCGCGCCCACCACGGTGCCCTCGGCGATACCGGCCGCGCCGGCGGGCATCACGTCGCTGACCGCAGCTGCCGGAGCAGCGGCGGACAGGGTGTGCCCGAGTGAGACCGCCGTCGGGATGGTGTTCATCACGAACCAGGCCGCGGTATTCACTCCGCCGTTGATGCTGTTCTCGACGAAGCCGGTTCCCAGCAAGTCGTTGAGCGCGGACAATAAGGATGTGCCAGAACTTGAACTGGTGCTTGCTGAATTGCTTACTGACGACAGTGAGTCGGAGAGGTTAGACAGCGTCGTGTTCAGCGTCGAGGTCGTCGAATTGCTGGCCGTGGCTGAGGAGACCGCAGAAGCTTGAGCGCCGATCGCGCTGCTATTGGTGGTTTCAGTCGGTGACGTCAGTCCTGATAACTGGGTAGAGGCCGAGGATGCGGCGGCATAGGTGTACATGGCGGTGGCGTCTTGCGCCCACATTTCCGCGTACTGCGCCTCGGTGGCCGCGATCGCTGCGGTGTTGATCCCTAAAACGTTGGTTGCCACGAGCGCCGCTAGCTGACTGCGGTTGGCTTCGACTACGGTCGGGGGCACCGTCGCTGAAAACGCTGCTTCGTAGGCCGCCGCCGAACTAGTGGCTTGGGAGGCCGCCTCTTGCAACTGCGCAGAGGTGGTATTCAGCCAAGCAATGTAGGGTTCAGCCGCTGCGGCCATCGCCGACGACGATTGCCCTAACCAGTCCGAGCCAGTCAGTTGCGCGATCACCGACTGGTAAGAGGCCGCGGTAGAGTCCAACTCCGCGCTCAGGCCACTAAACGTCGTCGCTGCGGCCATCAGCGGGCCCGCCCCAGAACCTGCATACATACGTGCGGAATTGACTTCGGGAGGAAGCGCACCCCACTCAGGCATTTCTGATCCCATCCTTTCGCATATATCCAATTAAGTTGACATGCATTGCGTTTCGGCACCAAGACGCGCCTTGACTGCTATGGACAGTTAGACGATTGGTTGCTTGCGCATAACAAGGGGCTTAACACCGTAGCGTGGGGCGCCGAGTCCGGCGCTGCTACGAGCCGCCATCCCTGGCATTCCCGGCACGACCATCTGCGCACCGGCCTGCGGTGGAGCAGCGGTCCAGCCGACAGTCTCTACGGCGGTGGCAGGGCTGCCGGTCACCGGGGCGACACCCGCCCAGTTCGGTGGCACCGATAACTTGTTGGCCACCATGGTCGCCTGACCCATCGCCGCCGCCGGCATTACACCCATGCCGGGGGCGGCCGGGGTGTTTGAGGCCGCCAGGTCCGCAGCGCCCGCCGCCGCAGCCGCATCACCGGTGTCAGAAGCAGCGGCCGGCAGCAGACCTCCACCAGCCATACCGAGCAGATCGGAGCAGGCCGACATCCAGTTACCAGCACCAATATTGAGGATGTTGGAGAAGCTGCTGGAAAGCCCCGTAGCGCTATCGTCGCCGAGAAAATTCGCCAAATCTTCGATCAGCCCAGCCAGCCCGCCGCTGCTGCTGGTCGCGCTGCTCGCCGCACTCGACGTCGCTCCGCTGAGGCTCGAGGCGGCGGTGCCAACCTGGTTGGCGGCCTCGGTCTCGCTGTAGGAGCTCGACGAGGTCCCCAGCATGCTTGCAAATTGTTGGTGAATGGCGCTGGCCTCAGCGCTAACCGACTGGTAAAGCTGCCCGTAGGTGGAGAAGATCCCTGCCGTCAGCGCCGAGACCTCATCAGATGCTGCGGGAGCCAGCGCCGTAGTAGATCCTGAGGCAGCCGAGCTCTCAGCAGTGAATGAGTTGCCGATACCCTCTAACTGGGCCGCCGCTGCGGCAATCGCTTCGGGCATCGTGGTCAGATACGACATCTGTCCTCCTCATGAGTTCTTCCGGTTCAGAGCATGCAATCCAATTTCACGACGGTGGATCGCTACTAGGTGTGGGCGAACGGTAGGACGCGGTTCTGAAACCAACATGAAGACATCGGGCACCGATGTCGCCGACAGTGTCGACCTTTAGGACGAGGACGAGAGTCTTTGGCGCCTTGGTGGATTGGTGTCCGTCGAATGCCACACCCCTACCGTGCGGGCCAACTGCCACGCGGAGACGTTATCCGCAGAAGCGGGAAAACTGCAGGTACGCAACGCATATCGGTCTAAGGCCGCCGCGCTGGGCGGCCTGACTGTTCGCCACTGGTGCGTCGAGCTACATCTCAATCTTTCTTGCATGCCAACAACCGCCGCGCCCTGGCTCGGTCGTCAGATTCGATCCCCTAGGACCGGGTGCAAACGTCATACGAATGTCACAACTCTCAGTTGACGGTCACTTGGATGTCACAAGCGTCAACTGCACTGTCATGTGTCGATCGAAGCCCAGCGAAGGTGCTGCACAGAGTCTTTCGGCTAGTCCGCGAGGAACCGCGACGTCGATCGCGGGGGTTATTTTAGATATCAGTGACTTGCGCGACTGCCGCAGACCGCGTCTACAGTCGTCTTTGACACCGCTCTTCGGCACGGGTATCAAGGTGCTTGGCATCAAGCTTCTTGATACCTGGTCGCGGTGGTCGACAGACCGTCGCCGCATGACGAAAGGGATATGCAATGTCTGATGAAGGATTCTCTGCCGACCCCGGTTTCGGTGGTGTCTCCGGTTTTGGTGGGCCAGACTTCAGTAATGTGCCCGGTTTCGGTGGCGGCCCTGGTTTTGGTGGGCCAGGGCATGCTGGCTTTGGGCCTGGGGCCGTGGGTCATGGTCCGGCTGCGGGCTTTAAGCGGGCCGCGTTCGGTACTGCGGTGATCCTGCTCGAGGGCCCGGCGAGCGCCACGCAGATCCTCGAACGGGTCAATGAGGCGACCGGAGGTGCACTGAACCCGCCAGAACACATCGTAGAACTGGCTATCGGTCTGCTTGCCGCACGGGGTTTCGTGTCGATCGACGACGGTGTGGCCACGCCGACGGAACTTGGCCGCAGTGTGCTGGCCTGGCGGGGCGTGACCAGCGAATCAGCGGCGGTATTCCTGAAGCAGGCCGCACGGTTTGCGGAAGTATTCAAGCTCCGTACGGAGCTGTTCGAAGTCGCCGGTCTGGCCCGATCGATCGCATGGTCGGGCACCGAGGAGCAGAAGGCAACGCTGTCGCAGGTCCGCATCAAGGTCCTCGACGCGGTCAGCGAAGCCAAGAAAGAGCTGCACCTGGTTCTCGCTGAAAGTTAGAGCCCACTACCAAGGCCGGCGCGGTCGCAGGCTCGACCGCGCCGGTCACAGGCTTACACCACCACCGTAGTGGCTTACCGGCTGACGTCCTTCAGGTTTTCGAACTATGGCTGCGGAGCGTGTGAGCGAACGACATTGGAGAGAAAGGCAATTCGCATGACTGATGCACCCGTGGTGATCGCCGGGGGCGGACCGACCGGTTTGTTGTTGGCAAGCGAGCTTGCGCTGGCCGGGATCACACCGATCGTTCTCGACTCGTTACCTGGCCCCAATACAGAGCACCGCGCCAACGGCATCGGCGGTCCTGCGGTGCGCTTCCTCGACAACCGCGGACTCTACGAACAGCTGTCGGGTTCGGCGGGCCGCCCGTACACGTTGCCGCTAGGGATGTTTGGGGGGCTCATTTTCGGTCAGCCCGCGGAAACGTCATCGAACCAGTTCTACATGCTGCCCGTGCACCAACCACGCCTGACCCGCGCGCTGGCTGAGCACGCGGCCAGACTCGGGGCGAACCTGCGATGGGGCCACCGGCTGCGGGGATTCACCCAGGACGCCCAGGGTGTCACTGTCGAGGTCGACGGGCCAACCGGGCTGTACACCATCAACACTGAATACCTGGTGGGCGCCGATGGCGGGCGCAGCACGACCCGCAAACACGCCGAGATTGGTTTTCCCGGAATGTCGTCCAACGACTCGGTGTCTCGTATGGGGCGCGGGCTGAGGCCACCACCGGAGTGGACACACTCCGCGACAAGTGAGCTGGACATTCCCGGCTACGGGCCGATGCCGGCGGTGCCGTTTCTGAGGACTGAGGCGGGGATTTTCATGTGGTTCCACCTTCGTGGGCAATCAATGGTCGGGACACTGGAACTGGCGCCGGCGGCAGATGATGTTCGGGGCAGCAGTGATCATCCCGGATTCGGCGACCCGCTCACCATCACCGAACTTGAAGACAGCATCCGACGCGTCCTGGGCGTGGAAGTTCCACTGCAACCCATAGACCCCGACAGCGAGCCCGTGCTGCGGCGCTTCGATGGAATCAATTCCCGCATCGCCGAGCACTACCGGCGCGGGCGTGTGCTGCTGGCCGGCGACGCTGCCCACGTTCATTCGCCTATCGGCGGCCCAGGGTTGAACCTGTGCCTCCAAGATGCAGCCAACCTCGGCTGGAAACTGGCCAACGTCGTGCACGGCCGGGTCGAAGCCACGGTGCTCGACACCTACGATGCCGAGCGCAGGCCCGCGGCCCAAAACGTGATCACCCACAGCCGTGCGCAACTGGCTCTCCTGCGTCCGGGCCCGGAAATCACGGCTCTGCGCGAAATTCTCGGTGGACTGCTGCGCCTGCCTGCCGTGGCCGAGGACCTCATGGTCACCTTGTCCGGTACTGCCGTCCGCTATCCGACTCAATCTGATGACCATCCTGCTGTCGGGTATTGGATGCCGGACATCACCATTGATCTCCCGGCACACGGGCGGCAGCGCGTCGCACAACTCGCCCGCGACGGCCGGCCACTGCTCGTGGACTTCACCGATCGCAGCGTCTTCGCCGTTAGCCTCAACGACCGCGCCGGCCTCAACATAGTCGCGGGCAAACCGATCGAGCCGCTCAACTTCACCGCGGCATTGGTCCGTCCCGACGGCTACGTCTCCTGGGCATCATCGGAGGACGACCCGGCGGTGGGCGCCCTCAACCGCGCGTTGGCGACCTGGTTCGGCCTCTCGCCTGGATCGCACAATTGAGAGACGGATAAGCCGTATTACGGTCGTCGCGGCGAGAGCAAGCCGACGACGGACCGTGGCCGGGGTACCATTTCTCACCGTGGCCGTCGACCTGTTCAGCGCCGGCATACGACGCGCCGACGCCCAGATCCAGCGCGCTATTGGGGCGGATCCGCAACAACTAACAACTAAGCGTCCTTTTGGCTTTGAGCGCGCTCGGGAAGCGTTGCCGCGTCATTACCTGCCGGTACGACGGCAGGGGCATCGTGTGCCGCTTGGGACAATGATGCCACAGAATTGACGAGTCCTAGAAACGTGTCGAATCGCCAGCCGGTCAACGCTGACCAACGCTGGAGCCGGTATTTCACTGAGTTGGGATGGATGCCCAATTCTCGAGCGCAGGCGCTGATCGAAAAGCCGCTGGATGCGTAGGCGCGGACTGCATCCGCCAACCGGGGATTGCGCCGCGCAACTGATGTACCGACGGACAGGATGGCATCGAACCGTCGAGCGTGGGCTGCAACTGTGGCGGCAAGCCAATCTGTTTCGAAATTGATTTCGGCACCGGCGGATTGCGCATGCTTGAACGCGTCGGCCGCATCACGCAGACTCATTGCGGCTCCACCCAGACCCTGGCGCGCGACGCCGATCCCAAAAGGGCTGGCGGGTCGGCTGTCTCGAATTATCTGTAAAAGCGTGTCGGTAGGGACCCCCTGACTGATGGTGAAGGATTGATCTGCGTGGTTTCCGCAATGCCCGACACCGACTGAGGCGGCAAGTCTGGCGTTGAGTTCGTTGATGCCGTCGTTCGAGTCCGCCGCGCAACAAATCACGGTGAATTCGTCCTTTTCGAGCCGGTAACCCAGCCGCTCGGCGACGACCTCGGATTCACGGCCCAGCCGTCGGTCGATGAGTGCGTCGATCAGTTCTTGTCGCCACATCGTGCGGGCACCCTCGCTGACCATCGACTTTTCCGCGTGCGCGTCGGCGACAGCTGCGGATAGTCGGTGGATCCAACTCCACAGCAGGCCGACCTGACTGAGCGCATCGAGGCCACGATGGCGGTCTCGTGACCACCTGAGCAGCTCGTCCCACGTTTCGCGGAAGGCGATGTGATAGGCCTCGATCACCTCGGTCAGTGCAAGGCCTTCGATGGATCGCTGCCGGCCAATCTGGCGGGCGAATTGGATTTGCGCAGCGTTGGGGGTAGTGCGGCTCTGCAGGCCAGCGACGATGTCGCTGATCTGGCGGTGTACATCCGCGTTGTGTTCGGTGACGGCAACCCGGGCGTAGCCCGCGATCTCTACGCGGATCTGGCGCGCCACACGCTCCGCCAGGGCAGGAATGTCGAGGGAAAGGTCCGCGGGCCCGTTAATGGGTGGTTGCATTGCCTCAGCCTGTGAAATTCACGAAATTATTATGGGCGCCTTCGTGCTCTGCCCAATGATAGTGGCTCATTGGCGGTCCTAGCCTTAGTGGTTAGCGCAAAATTCGTCAGCCCCCGACGACGGCGTGCGCAAGGAAGGCAGTGAGTAGTGACAAGTGATGGTCTCCTCGCAGTCGAAGATCGCTTCGGCGGCATATCCGGGCGCGTGTATCTGACGGGTATCCAGGCGCTTGCCCGCCTGCCGATCGACTGTCGGCGCGTAGACACTCGAAGCGGTCTGAAGACCGCGGCCTTCATCTCCGGTTACGAGGGATCCCCACTGGCGGGATATGACCTTGAACTCGCTAAGCGCTCGGCCCTATTGAAAGAGCACGACATCGTGTTTAGCCCCGCCGTCAATGAAGAACTGGCGGCGACCTCGGTGCAGGGTTCCCAGCTAGCATCGGCGTCATCGCGTGCCACCGTCGACGGGGTGACCGGTTGGTGGTACGGAAAGTCGCCGGGACTGGATCGGGCCGCCGACGCGATTCGACACAACAACCTGATGGGCACCCACCCCGCCGGCGGTGTGGTCGCGCTGGTGGGCGATGACCCGGCCGCCAAGTCGTCGACCTCGCCCGGCTCATCGGATGCTCTGCTCGCCGACCTTGGCGTGCCCACCCTTTATCCCGCAGACATGCAAGATGTGCTCGACTTCGGTCAGCACGCGGTCGCGCTGTCCCGAGCGAGCGGATTATGGACCGCACTGAAGGTCGTCACGAATGTTGCGGATGCATCTGGAATCGCCAGAGTGGATCCGCAGCGCATCACGCCGGTCCGTCCGACTGTCGAATACCGCGGGAAGCCGTATCGGCATGCGGTCACCGCGCATGTTCTGCAGCCTGTACTCGATGAACTCGAGTTGACGCGTGAGACAGTGCGTCTAGAGTTGGCCCGCCGCTATTGCGTTGCGAACAACCTCAACGTGGTGGGTGGTCGCGGTGATAGTCGCATCGGTATCGTCGCCGCAGGCAAGACGTACGCCGACCTTGTGCAGGCACTGCAAATGATGGGCCTCAGCCAAGACGAGTTGGCGCGTCGTGGTGTCCGGTTGATGAAATTTGCGATGATATACCCACTTGACCGCCAAGAGATTACGGCGTTTGCGCGCGGTCTGCGCGAGGTCATCGTGGTGGAGGAAAAGCGCCCATTCCTGGAAGCTGCCCTCAAGGAAGTCCTCTATGGCGTGCCGGATGCCCCTCGCATCCTGGGAAAGCAGGACAGCGCCCCCGCCGAGGCCTTAGCCCGACACGGCGAACTCGACGCGGACAAGATTGCTGCGGCGTTAGCGACAACACTGCTCCGTTTGGGTGACTTCCCCTCGGTTGAAAGCTGGTCGGCAACAAGGAGACCCACTCGCACACCGATTGCACTGCCGTTGTTGTCCAGGACGCCCTACTTCTGCTCGGGATGCCCGCACAACAGATCCGCGAAGACGCCGGCGGGGGCTCAGGTGGGTGCCGGGATCGGTTGTCACGGCCTGGTTGTCGGGATGGACGCCCGAGAGTTCGGTGACGTCGTCGGACTGACGCAGATGGGCGGCGAGGGTGCGCAATGGATAGGTATGGCCCCCTTCGTCGTTGAGGAACACTTCATTCAAAACCTCGGCGATGGCACCTTCCACCACTCGGGCAGCCTGGCGATCCGCAACAGCGTCGCGGCGGGCGTGAACATTACCTACAAGCTGTTGCACAATTCTGCCGTTGCGATGACCGGCGGCCAACAACCCGCCGGAGAGCTGACCCTGTCTCAGCTCATCGCCGCGCTGCAAGCCGAGGGGGTCCGCGAGGTCCTCATCACTACTGATGATCCGCGTCGTCTGCGACCACTGGCTCGGCAGTACAAAGTTGGGGTTTGGCACCGAGACCGCCTGATGGAGGCCCAGGAACACTTGGGTGGGGTACCGGGTGTGACGGTACTCATCCACGATCAAGAGTGTGCCGCGGAGCTGCGGCGTAAACGGAAGCGGGGCCTGGCACCTGACCCGGTGGAGCGCGTCTTCATCAACGAGCGGGTCTGCGAAGGCTGCGGGGACTGCGGTCGCAAGTCCAACTGTCTGTCCGTTCAGCCGGTTGCAACGGAGTTTGGACGAAAAACGCGCATCGATCAGGCGTCATGTAACCGGGACTACTCCTGCCTCGACGGGGACTGTCCGGCGTTCATCTCAGTGGTGCCGGCCACGGAGCGACCGCGCACTGGCGCAAAACCCCGCGAGCACTTTCCCGAACCCACGCGCCGCCGATTCATTGACGGCCAGTACACGATTCGCCTCCTCGGGGTGGGCGGCACTGGTGTTGTGACACTGTCACAGCTGTTGAGTACGGCAGCCGCAGCGTGCGGTTTGAGCGTCCATACGCTCGATCAAACCGGGATGTCGCAGAAAGGGGGCGCAGTCGCATCTGATATCAAGTTCACCGAACAGCACCGCACGGTGGGCAGTAAGGCCGTCCGCGGCGAAGTCGACTTGGTGTTGGGCTGCGACCTTCTCGTGAGTGCCGCACCGGCCAATCTCGCGCTTCTGGATCCCAACCGTACGGTCGCGGCGATCTCGACCAGCGAATTGGCCACGGGGGCGATGGTGTCGGATCCGTCGGTCTTATTCCCCGAGCGCGACGAACTTATTGAACGCATCCGGGCGGCGACTGTGCGGCCGGGCGGGGTTTTTGTCGACGTTCGTCGCGTGACCACCGAGGTGTTCGAGGGCGATGAGCTTGCCAATGTCGTTCTTGCCGGTGCGGCCTACCAGGCCGGCTTCATCCCTATCACCGCGGCGGCGTTCGAGAAAGCGATCACTGCCAATCGCGTAAAAGTCGACGAAAACATTTCAGCTTTTCGTTGGGGGCGACAGATGGTTGCTTATCCGGAAACCGTTCCAGGACTCGATAATACCGATCCTGTCGTGCCTGCTGGCCTTCCCTCGCCGGAGGCTGCCAGGTCGATCTGTTCGGTCGTAAAGGCGCCGGAGGACTCGGAAGTGATGCAGCTTATAACGCGCCGCGTCAGCGACTTGATTGGCTATCAAAACGCCAGGTACGCCAAACGGTATGCTGATTTCGTTGAAACGGTCCGGTCAGCCGAACAGCAGTGCGGTATCCAATCGATGGAACTCACTGAATCCGTTGCGCGCTATCTTTACAAGCTGATGGCCTATAAGGACGAATACGAAGTCGCCCGGCTCAGTTTGGATTCCGGGCTGTCGCAACAAATCAGCGCCGAGTTCGGGCCGGGCGCACGGATCAAATACCGGTTGCATCCCCCGATGCTGCGTGCGCTAGGGATGAAGTCCAAAGTGTCACTTGGGTCATGGGTTAGACCGATTTTTGTGCTGCTCTATGCCGCGCGGCGATTGCGACACACCCCACTTGATCCTTTCGGGTATTTACGCATGCGCAAGACTGAGCGCGCGTTGATCGATGAATACCGGCGGTGCATGGAGGAAATTCTTCCCCACCTTTCGCCGTCGAACCACCCATACGCTGTGGCCTTGGCAGCCTTGCCGGATGTCATACGAGGGTATGAAGAGATCAAGATGCGCAACATCGAGACCTATCACGAGAATTTATTCCGCACGATCGGCGAGTTCCGTGCTGCACGCGCAGGGGTGGCCTGAATAGCGGTTGTCCGTCGCGCCTGCAAGTATTCTTCTTGTGTAGCGGTCTTTTTGACCTCGCGGCCCGCACCGATGGATTGACACGACGCTTATTGTCTGCGCTATGACAGGAGTGCGCGATCGTCACGCTGAGCCCTCACCGTGGTCACCGCGCGAGACTGAGTTCTTTCAACGGCCCCGGTCGCCGATCGTCGACCGCGGCCGTTCGACAAAGGGGCCGCCTTAATTCGTCACCGTCGTCTCCTTAGTCGTGTCGCCCTCCATTCGAGGGAACTATCTGGCGTGGCGAGGTGGCCAGCTGGGTCGCTTGTCGACGCGGTCGGTCGTGGGACCTGTGCCGTCGCAGCAATAGGAACGGCTGCACCCGCGGGCACCAACAACTTCAGCTCAGCCACTGCGACACAGCACGGCACCAGCAACTCCCGCCTGCGTCACCCAGGAGTCGGTCGATCACCATGGGCCACCTCATGTGTGGCGCTGTTGACTTTGCCGTCGGGCCGTTAGTGCAACGTGTCCGCGTTTCGACCGGGCCTCGCCGCCCGCTGGCGTACCGACGTGAATCATCGTCCGTTCACATCGCGTACTTTCGGCGGCCTGCTTGTATCGTCACCCAGCGAAGTTCGGTGAATTCCTCTATTGCCGCTCGGGATCCGAAGCGTCCAAAGCCGCTGTCGCCGACGCCGCCGAAGGGCATCTGTGCTTCGTCGTGCACAGTAGCCCCGTTGATGTGGCAGATGCCGGATCTGATGCGTTTGGCGATTTCGAGCGCGTGCGCGGCATCTGAGCTGAAGAGTGCGCTCGACAACCCGAACGGGGTGTCGTTGGCGATCTCAATAGCAGCTTCCTCAGAGTCAGCAGTGATGACCGAGGCGACGGGCCCAAACGATTCCTCGTGGTATATCCGCATTTTCGAAGTTACACCCGCTAGTACGGTGGGGGGGAAGTAGAGGCCTTCCCGTTGGCCGCCGGCGAGTACCTCAGCGCCGAGGTCCACCGCGTCTCGTATGAGGGATTCGACGTGGTGGCACGCGGTCTCGTGCACCATCGGGCCGATCTGGGTGGCGGGATCGTGGGGGTCGCCCACCACAAGTGATGCTGCGCGCGCGGCCAGCTTGCTGGTGAACTCGTCGCATAGCTGCGAGGCGACCACGATGCGCTCGGTCGACATGCAGATCTGCCCCTGGTTCATGAACGCACCGAAGACCGCGGCGTCGACGGCACCGTCGATGTCTGCGTCGCTAAGCAC